>NZ_CP120468.1:2400000-2724822 GCF_029490015.1 Halobaculum limi | reverse complement strand
TTCGAGACGCCCGACGTGGTGTTGACGGCCGCGACGGACGGCATCACGCTGGGTGCGGCGATGGCGAGTCACTTCGACGCCCGTGTCGCATACGCGAAGAAGTCGAAGGAGACGGCCGTCGAGGAGTTCATCGAGTCGCGCCAACGCCTCGCCTCCGGCATCGAACTCACGTACTACCTCCCCGCCGAGGCCATCGACGCCGGCGAGTCTGTCCTCGTCGTCGACGACCTCATCCGGTCGGGCGAGACGCAGGAACTACTCCTCGACATCGCCCTGCAGGCGAACGCGGAGGTGGCCGGCGTGTTCGCACTCATCGCCGTCGGGGACGAGGGAACCGAACGCGCCAGCGAACTCACCGACGCTCCGGTGGGGGCGTTGACCCGGTTCGACTGACGACCTCTCTGTTTACTGACGGGTATCCGGCAACAAATATCCTCGTTCGTGCATATCTTCTCGCCCGAAAGCCGAATCCTTAAGTAAAATATGCACAAGCGTGCCGGTATGGGGCTGCAACAGCAACTGGCGAACTACTTCGACTTCGACGAACTCGGGACGGACATGCGGACCGAGGTCGTCGCGGGTCTGTCCACGTTCTTGACGATGAGTTACATCGTGTTCGTGAATCCGAGCATCCTCGTCGGCATCGAGGGTGAGAAGCCGGGGATCATTCTCCCGAACACGCCGTACCCACAGACCATCCAGATGGTCGCGGTGGTGACGCTCATCGCCGCGGCGGTGGCGACGCTCATCATGGCACTGTACGCGAAACGGCCGTTCGGGCAGGCACCCGGCCTCGGCCTGAACGCCTTCTTCGCGTTCACCGTCGTCGGGGCACTCGGCGTCCCGTGGCAGACGGCGCTCGCGGCGGTCGTCGTCGAGGGCATTCTGTTCATCATCCTCACCGCTGTCGGGGCGCGTGAGTACGTCATCAACGCGTTCCCGACGCCCGTGAAACTCGCCGTCGGGACGGGTATCGGACTGTTCCTCGCGATCATCGGCCTCGACGCGATGCGCATCGTCGTCGATGACCCGGCGACGCTCATCACGCTCGGTGCAGTCGCCTCCGATCCCATCGCTATCGTCTCCATCGTCGGCCTGTTCTTCACGTTCGGCCTGTACGCCCGTGGCGTCACGGGATCTGTCGTCATCGGTATCCTGTTCACCGCGCTGCTCGGCGGTGTCGTGAAGGCGGCCGGTCTCGCGCCCGACGCGCAACTGCTCGGGAACCTCTCGGCACAGCCGACGTACGATATCTCACCGCTCGCGGGCGCGTTCGTCACCGGCCTGCAGGACGTCGACGCGTTCGTGTTCTCGCTGATCGTGTTCACGTTCTTCTTCGTCGACTTCTTCGACACCGCGGGGACGCTCGTCGGCGTCTCGCAGGTCGCGGGCTTCCTCGACGACGAGGGTGACCTCCCCGACATCGACAAGCCGCTGATGGCCGACGCGGTCGGCACCACTGTCGGCGGGATGCTCGGCACCTCGACGGTCACCACCTACATCGAGTCCGCTGCCGGTGTCGAGGAAGGCGGTCGCTCCGGGATGACCGCGCTCGTCGTCGGTCTGCTGTTCCTCGTCTCGCTGGCGTTCGTTCCGCTGGCCGCGGCAGTTCCGCTGTACGCGAGCCACATCGCGCTGGTCGTCATCGGCATCGTGATGCTTCGCAACGTGGTCGAACTCGCGTGGGACGACCTCACGGTCGCCATCCCCGCCGGGATGACCATCCTCATCATGCCGTTCACGTACTCCATCGCGTACGGCATCGCCGCAGGCATCGTCTCGTACCCGCTCGTGAAACTCGCCGCCGGTCGCGGTGACGAGGTTCGTCCGGGTCACTGGGCGCTGGCGGCGGCGTTCGTCGTCTACTTCTTCGTGCGGACGAGCGGCGTCCTGACCGCGGCGGTCTGAGCGGCGACGCTCGGCACGGAGTACAAGAGTTTTTAGGCCACATCCCAGCGTTATGGTATGTCAGTCACCCTCCCCGTCTCGCGGCGGACGGCCGCGCGGGTGCTCGCGGCCCTCGTGGTCGTGGGCCTGTTCGCGCCCGCCGCCGTGCAGGCGTTCACGCCCGCGGACGCCGGGACGCCCGGCACCGTCGGCCTCGAAGCCGGGACCATCGACCGCGAGGCCAACGGCTCGACCGTCGTCGCGATTCAGGGGTTCCACTTCCAGGGGCAGGGCTCACAGAAGAAGCCCGCCCGTCTCGTGAGCGTCGCCTCGGACGGCGACACCGAGTGGGTGTACAACGGGTCGAACCAGAACGCCCGCTGGTTCTACGACGTCGACCCACTCCCCAACGGTAACCTCCTCGTCGTCGGAACGAACCCCGACGGCACGACCATCGCCGAACTCGACCCCGAGACGCGTGAACCGGTATGGACGGAGCGGTTCGACTTCACCGACACGCACGACGTGGATATGCTCCCCAACGGGGACCTCCTCATCGCGAATATGCGCCAGTGGAACGAGTCGGCCGACCGCTCGGACGACCGCGTCCTCGTGTACAACCGGACGACCGACGAGGTCGTCTGGGAGTGGACGTTCCGCAAGCACTACCCCAACGAC
Source organism: Halobaculum limi (assembly GCF_029490015.1). Lineage (GTDB taxonomy): Archaea > Halobacteriota > Halobacteria > Halobacteriales > Haloferacaceae > Halobaculum > Halobaculum limi. Next base: position 2,722,257 of record NZ_CP120468.1, on the reverse strand, counting down.
ACGGACGGCGGCTTCAACGAGGACTGGACGCACGTCAACGACGTCGACCGCATCGCCGAGGGGCAGTACCTCGTCTCGCCGCGCAACTTCGATCAGGCCATCGTGATCAATCGCTCGACGAAGGATATCGACTACCGACTCGGGAGCGACGGGAACCACGACGTGTTGGACGAACAGCACAACCCCGATTGGCTGGTGAGCGAGGACGGCGATCCCACGATCCTCGTCGCCGACTCCGAGAACGACCGCGTCGTCGAGTACGAACTGCGCGACGGTGAGTGGGAACTGACGTGGGAACTCGGCACCGGACAACTGTCGTGGCCGCGTGACGCCGACCGCCTCCCCAACGGCAACACACTCATCGTGGACTCGCTGAACCACCGCGTCATCGAAGTGACGCCGCGCGGTGAAATCGTCTGGGAGTACTACGCGACGTGGGGGCCGTACGACGCCGAACGGGTCGCGACTGGGGACGGGTCGAACGGGCCGACGATGACCGACCAGGGCGTCACTGGCTCGTACCGACTGTACGGGTCTGCCGGCCTCATCGAGGGAACCGGCGACTCGCTGACGTTCTCGGCGGCGGTGCAGAACACGTTCGCCGGGACGGTGGTCTCCGGCCCCGCGACCGAGTTCGCCGATACGTGGTCGGGCGTGACACCGTGGATCCGTCCGGTCTGGATGGGGTCGTGGGCGTTCGCCGGCGTGGTTGCCGGCGCGGTCGTCCTCCTCGGGTGGCTGTTCGGGGAAGTGATCGCCCAGCGCGCACAGATTCGGGCTGGGATGCGCCGAGCAGTCGAGGACGTACGAACGCGATAACCTCGAGACGGCCGCGAACTTCGGGGGAAACCCCCACACGAACGTTCCGCAAACACCTTATATCGACGTGGGCAAACTCACGACGACGAGTACCTATGCCGAGACCCGAAGTTCTCGAACGCGTGAAGGAGGCCGAAGCCGAAGCCGAAGAGATTGTCTCTCAGGCGGAGGCCGACCGCGAGGCGCGTATCTCGGAGGCCCGGACGGAGGCTGACGAGATCCTTGCCGAGGCCGAGGCGGAGGCCGATCGCATCGAGGCCGAACGCCTCGAAGAAGCGCGCGAGGAAATCGAGGAGAAACGTGAGGAGATCATCGCGGAGGGCCGCCGCGAGCGGAAAGCACTCGCGGACGAGGCGACCGAACGTGTCGAGGAGGTCGTCGAGTTCGCAGTGGAACGGTTCGAGGAGGCGGTACATGCTCAGGCCTGAGCAGATGAGCAAGGTCTCGGTGACCGGATCCAAGGCGTACTTGGACTCGGTCGTCGAGACGGTCCACGACATGAACCTCCTCCACGTCACCGAGTACGACGGTGGCTGGGAGGGTTTCGATCAGGGGTCCCCGCAAGCGGAAGCTGAGGGGGCCGCGGACAAACTGGTCACGGTTCGCTCGCTCAAGTCCATCCTCGACGTCGACGACGACGACGCGGGGCCGACCCGCGTCCTCGACGAGGACGAACTGGCGACGGGCGTGGCGGACCTCCGAGACGAGGTCAACGCCCTCGATGACCAGCGCGACGAACTGCGGTCGCAACTGCGCTCCGTCGAAGAGCGCATCGACGCGGTCGAACCGTTCGCGCAACTCGACATCGACCTCGACCTCTTGCAGGGGTACGACTCGCTGCAGGTCGTGGTCGGTGAGGGAGACCGCGACGCAGTCGAGCGAGCGGTCGTCGACGCCACCGACCTCAGCGAGTACGAGGTGTACGGCGACGACGTCCTCGCCGTGTTCGCGCGTCCCGACTCGGACGCCGACGAGGACGCACTGCTCGACGCGTTGGTGAGTGCGGAGTTCGCCGGACTGGACGTGCCCGACGTCGAGGGCGACAACGTCTCGCCCAGCGTTTACATCAGCGAACTCGAGTCCGAGAAAGAGACGCTGGAACGCGAACTCAAGAGCGTCGAGAGCGAACTCGACGCCAAGCGCGAGGAGGCCGCGGGCTTCCTGCTGGCGGCCGAGGAGACGCTCGCAATCGAGGTCCAGAAGGCGGAAGCGCCGCTGTCGTTCGCGACGACGCGCAACGCGTTCGTCGCTGAAGGCTGGATCCCGACCGAACGCTACACCAAGTTCGCGTCTGCGGTGCAGGACGCGGTCGGCAACCACGTCGAGGTCGAAGAACTCGAACAGGCGTCGTTCGGCGCCGACGGCGAAGTGCAGGTCCGCGAGGACGTGCCGCCGTCCGTCGAGGACGCTGGTCCGGAGACGGAGCCGGAATCTGCCGAGAGCAGCGAAGAGCCAACCCGGGCCGTCGCAGACGGCTCCGGTGGCGCGGTCGTGATGCGCAACGACGACCCGCCGGTGATCCAGAAGAACAGCGCCCTCGTCGCACCGTTCGAAGTGTTGGTGCAGGCGGTCGGCCGGCCGAACTACCGCGAGTTCGACCCGTCGCTGATCCTGTTCTTGACCTTCCCGGCGTTCTTCGGGTTCATGATCGGTGACTTCGGGTACGGATTGCTGTACACCGCTATCGGCTACTTCCTGTACTCGAAGTTCGACTCGCCGGCGTTCAAGTCGATGGGCGGCGTCACCATCGCCGCAGGGCTGTTCACCATCCTGTTCGGTATCTTCTACGGGGAGATATTCGGCCTTCACAGCATCTCGACGTACTTCTGGGAGGGCACGGTCGGTCTGTCGAGCGCCCCGATCCACAAGGGCCTCCAGCCGACGGACCTCTACTGGGCACAGGCGTGGCTCGTCGTCTCGACGCTCGTCGCGCTGCTTCACCTGAACATCGGCTACGTCCTCGGGTTCCTTGAGGAACTGGAGTTCCACGGCGCGAAAGCCGCGATCACCGAGAAAGGCTCGTGGCTGCTGGGGATGAACGGCCTCTGGCTGCTCGTGTTCAGTGAGGCCGCCGCCGGCACCGCGCCGGAGTTCATCTACACCGTCTTCGACGGGACGGGAAGCGAGAAGGCAGCGTTCGCGCTCGGCTTCAGCGGCTTCCCGGCCGTCGTCGGTTACCTCGGGTTCGCGATGTTCCTCGTCGGTGCGCTCCTGCTGTTGATCGGTGCGCCCGCCGAGATCCTCGAGATCTTCGACGTGCTGGTGAACGTGCTGAGTTACACCCGGATCGCCGCAGTGCTGCTCGCGAAGGCGGGGATGGCGTTCGTCGTCAACCTCCTGTTCTTCGGGGCGTACGAGCACGACGGCGAGTTCCACTTTATGCTCAGTAACGGCCCCGACTACTACGCCGCAGAGTACGGACGTGAGGCGATTATGTTCGGCGGCCTCGTCCACGGCGGTGCGGCCGCCGTGGTCGGTGGCCTGTTGATCCTCGTGCTCGGGCACATCCTCGTGCTCGCGCTCGGGGTCACCTCTGCCGGCCTGCAGGCCGTCCGTCTGGAGTACTACGAGTTCTTCTCGAAGTTCTTCGACGGCGGCGGTACGGAGTACCTGCCGTTCGGCCACGAGCGACGCTACACCGCCGAGGAGTAGTCCGCTCACGGCCGCGGCTTCACCTGCGTTCGGTGTGACAGAGTCACACACAGCTGCGGCTCCTATCGGCTGTTTTTCACCGTCTCGTCGTTCGCTTTGGGAACCTTTATGCACTCTCTGGGTCCAAACACGACCTGTCCGGAGTTAGGCACCCGCCTACCGAATACCATGCTCGAACTCACATCCGAAATCGGCAACGTTGTACTGCAGGAAGGTAGCAGCTCCCCCGCACTGACCGCCAACGCGGCGGCGGCGCTCGCGGTTGGTCTCGCGGCGTTCGGCGCGGGGTACGCCGAGCGCGGCATCGGTTCGGCCGCGATTGGCGCTGTTGCTGAGGACGACGACCTCTTCGTGTCCGGGCTGATTTTCACCGTCCTCCCGGAGACTCTCGTCATCCTCGCACTGGTCACCATCTTCCTGGTCTAAACCGCCCCCTCCCTTTCCATTATGAGTCTGGAGACAGTCGTCCAAGACATCGAAGACGAGGCCCGCGCGCGTGCAGAGGAAATCCAAGAAGACGCGGAGGAGCGCGCAGCGGAGATCGTCGCCGAGGCCGAGGAGGAGGCCGACGAGATCATCGAGAGCCGGGAACAGGACGTCGAACGACAGATCGAACAGGAGCGCGAACAGACGCTCTCGGCAGCGAAACTGGAGGCGAAACAGCAGCGCCTCGAGGCTCGCCGCGACGTGCTGGCGGACGTCCGCGAGCAGACCGAGGCGGCCATCGCCGACCTCGAGGGTGACGAGCGTGAGGAACTGACCCGCTCGCTGCTCGACGCGGCTGCACCGGAGTTCGACGACAACGAGTCCGTCGCTGTCCACGGTCGCGCCGACGACGAGGAACTCCTCACGGAGATCCTCGCCGACTACGAGGGCTGGTCGTTCGCTGGCGACCGCGAGTGTCTCGGCGGCGTCGTCGTCGAGAGCGAGGAGTCGCGCGTCCGGGTGAACAACACGTTCGACTCGGTGCTTGAGGCCGTCTGGGAAGACAACCTCAAGCAGCTGAGCGACCGACTCTTCGAAGATGAGTAACACCGGCACGTCGAACCCCGAATACGTCAACGCTCGCGTGCGATCGCGCCGAGCCGCGCTATACGAGGTGGACGACTACCGGAAACTCGTCAGGATGAGCCCGGCTGAGATCGCCCGGTTCATGGAGGAATCGCCGGCGTACGAAGAAGAGATCAACGCCCTCGGGTCGCGGTTCTCGGGCGTCGACCTCATCGAGTACGCGCTCAACGCGAGTCTCGCGGAGGACTTCGAGGCCATCTTGAAGTGGTGCGACGGTGCGCTGTACGGCCACGTCGCCCGGTACCTCCGCAAGTTCGACGCGTGGAACATCAAGACCGTGCTGCGCGGCATCTACGCCGACACCGAGCGAGATGCGGTCAACGACGACCTCATTCGAGCGGGCGAGTTCTCAGACCGACTGATCGACCAGTTGCTCGACGCCGGCACCATCGAGGAGGTTGTCGAGCTACTGGCGGGCACCGTGTTCGGGCGCTCGCTGGCCGAGGCGCTCGACGACTACGAGTCGACGGGCGTGCTCGTGCCGCTGGAGAACGCGGTCGACCGCGCGTACTACAGTCTGCTGCGAACCGACGACCTCACTGGTGAGGCGCTCGGCGAGTACCGCGAGTTCCTCGAAGCAGAGATCGACTTCCGTAACGCGATCAACACGCTACGGCTCTCGCGTTCTGGCGCGGACATTGACCCCTCGGAGTACTTCATCGAGGGCGGCGTGCTGTTCTCGGCGGCGGAGTTGACGCAACTCGCGTCCAACACCGACGAGTTGGTCCAGCGCATCCGCGAGTCGCGGTACGGCGACGAACTGTCGTCGGCGCTGTCGGAACTCGAGGAGGCTGACAGCCTCATCGCCTTCGAGCACGCGCTCGAAGCGGCCCTGCTGGAGTACGCGGACTCGCTGGGGCTCGTTCACCCGCTGTCGGTGACGCCGGTGGTGTCGTACGTGCTCGCGAAGGAACGCGAGGTCGACAACATCCGCGCTATCGCGCGTGGCAAGGAGGCCGACCTCTCCCCCGAGGAGATCGAAGACGAACTGGTGATCATATGAGTCAGGAAATCGCGGTCATCGGTAGTCCGGAGTTCACCACCGGGTTCCGACTCGCCGGCGTCCGCAAGTGCGAGAACATTCCCGACGAGGAGAAAGACGAGCGCCTCGACGACGCGGTGGAGTCGACGCTCGCCGACGACAACGTCGGCATCGTGGTGATGCTCGACGAGGACCTCGACCACCTCTCGCGGACTGTCCGTAGAGACGTTGAGGGAAGCGTCGAACCGGTGTTGGTCACGCTCGGCGGCGGCGCCGGGAGCGGCCTACGCGAACAGATCAAGAGAGCCATCGGGATCGACCTGATGGACGAGGACGAGTGAACACATGAGTCAGGCAAGCGAAACCGAACCGACCGAAGGAACCGGACGCATCAACAGCGTGAGCGGCCCGGTCGTGAAGGCCGTCGACCTCGACGCCCGCATGAACGACGTCGTCTACGTCGGCGACGAAGGGCTGATGGGCGAGGTCATCGAGATCGAAGGCGACGTCACGACAATCCAGGTGTACGAGGAGACCTCCGGGGTTGCCCCCGGCGAACCCGTCGAGAACACGGGCGAACCACTCACCGTCGACCTGGGGCCAGGGATGCTGGACGCCATCTACGACGGCGTGCAGCGCCCGCTCGACGTGCTCGAAGAGAAGATGAACAGCGCGTTCCTCGACCGCGGTGTCGACGCGCCCGGCATCGACCTTGAGAAGGAGTGGGAGTTCACTCCCGAGGTCGAGGTCGGCGACGAAGTCGAACCCGGCGACATCGTGGGCGTCGTCCCCGAGACGGTCACCATCGAACACAAGGTGATGGTGCCGCCGGACTACGAGGGTGGCGTCGTCGAGAGCGTCGAAGATGGCGAACTCACCGTCGAAGACCCCGTCGTCACGCTTGAGAACGGCGAGGAGGTCACGATGCGGCAGGAGTGGCCGGTCCGCGAAAAGCGACCGACTATCGAGAAGCGCACCCCGCGCACTCCGCTGGTGTCGGGCCAGCGCATCCTCGACGGCCTCTTCCCCATCGCCAAGGGCGGGACCGCGGCGATTCCGGGGCCGTTCGGCTCCGGGAAGACGGTCACGCAGCACAGCCTCGCCAAGTTCGCCGACGCCGACATCGTCGTCTACGTCGGCTGTGGCGAGCGTGGCAACGAGATGACCGAGGTCATCGAGGACTTCCCCGAACTGGAGGACCCGAAGACGGGCAACTCGCTGATGGCCCGCACCTCGCTCATCGCGAACACGTCGAACATGCCCGTTGCCGCACGCGAGTCGTGCGTGTACACCGGCATCACCATCGCGGAGTACTACCGCGACATGGGGTACGACGTGGCGCTTATGGCCGACTCCACCTCGCGGTGGGCGGAGGCGATGCGCGAGATCTCCTCCCGTCTGGAGGAGATGCCCGGTGAGGAGGGGTACCCCGCGTACCTCGCCGCGCGCCTCGCAGAGTTCTACGAGCGCGCCGGCTACTTCGAGAACATCAACGGATCCGAAGGCTCCGTCTCGGTCATCGGCGCGGTCTCGCCGCCCGGCGGCGACTTCTCCGAGCCGGTCACGCAGAACACCCTGCGTATCGTCAAGACGTTCTGGGCGCTCGACGCCGACCTGGCCGAGCGCCGCCACTTCCCAGCGATCAACTGGAACGAGTCGTACTCGCTGTACCAGGATCAGCTGGACCCGTGGTTCAAGGAGAACGTCGCCGAGGACTGGCCCGAGAGGCGGCAGTGGGCCGTCGACACGCTCGACGAGGAGGGCGAACTCCAAGAGATCGTCCAGCTCGTCGGGAAGGACGCCCTGCCCGAGGACCAGCAGCTCACCCTCGAGGTCGCGCGCTACCTGCGTGAGGGCTACCTCCAGCAGAACGCGTTCATCGACGTGGACATGTACTGTCCGCCCGAGAAGACGTACGCGATCCTCTCGACGATCCAGACGTTCAACGACGAGGCGTTCGACGCGCTCGACGCTGGTGTACCCATCGAGGACGTCACCAACATCGACGCGGCGCCGAAGCTCAACCGCATTGCGACCCAGGAAGACTGGGAAGCGTTCGTGGAGGAGCTCGAAGCCGACATCACCGAGCAGATCCGCTCGCTCTACTGAACCATGAAAGAGTACCAAACCATCACGGAAGTCAGCGGCCCGCTGGTGTACGCCGAGGTCGACGAACCCATCGGCTACGACGAGATCGTCGAGATCGAGACGCCGAGCGGCGAGACGAAGCGCGGTCAGGTCCTCGAATCCGAGGACGGCATCGTCGCCATCCAGGTGTTCGAGGGAACCACCGGCATCGACCGCAACGCCTCGGTCCGATTCCTGGGCGAGACGCTGAAGATGCCCGTGACCGAGGACCTGCTCGGCCGCGTGCTCGACGGCTCCGGTAACCCCATCGACGGCGGCCCGGAGATCGTCCCCGACGAGCGCCGGAACATCGTCGGCGCGGCGATCAACCCGTACAGCCGCGAGTACCCCGAGGAGTTCATCCAGACGGGCGTCTCGGCCATCGACGGGATGAACACGCTCGTCCGCGGTCAGAAGCTCCCGATCTTCTCGGGCTCCGGGCTCCCGCACAACGACCTGGCGCTGCAGATTGCGCGGCAGGCGACCGTGCCGGAGGAGAACTCCGAGGACGGCGAGGAGACGGAGTTCGCAGTCATCTTCGGTGCGATGGGCATCACGCAGGAGGAGGCCAACGAGTTCATGGACGACTTCGAGCGCACCGGCGCACTGGAGCGTTCGGTCGTCTTCATGAACCTCGCGGACGACCCCGCAGTCGAGCGGACGGTCACACCGCGCCTGGCGCTCACCACCGCCGAGTACCTCGCGTTCGACAAGGGGTACCACGTGCTCGTCGTCCTGACAGACATGACGAACTACTGTGAGGCGCTTCGTGAGATCGGTGCCGCCCGCGAGGAGGTGCCCGGACGCCGTGGCTACCCCGGGTACATGTACACCGACTTGGCGCAACTGTACGAGCGCGCCGGTCGCCTCAAGGACCGTGACGGCTCCGTCACGCAGATTCCCATCCTCACGATGCCGGGTGACGACGACACGCACCCGATCCCCGACCTGACGGGGTACATCACGGAGGGGCAGATTATGATGGACCGTCCCCTGCACAGCCAGGGCATCAAGCCGCCAGTGAACGTGCTGCCCAGCCTGTCGCGCCTGATGGACGACGGTATCGGCGAGGGACTCACCCGCGCGGACCACGCCGACGTCTCCGACCAGATGTACGCGGCGTACGCGGAGGGTGAAGACCTGCGCGACCTCGTGAACATTGTCGGTCGCGAGGCGCTGTCGGAGCGTGACAACAAGTACCTCGACTTCGCGGACGCGTTCGAGGAGCAGTTCGTCCAGCAGGGCTTCGACACGAACCGTACCATCGACGAGACGCTCGAACTCGGCTGGGACCTCCTGTCGACGCTGCCGAAGGAGGAACTCAACCGCGTCGACGAGGACCTCATCGAGGAACACTACCGCGAGGACGTCTCGGCCGGCGCCGAGGCCGAGGAAGTCTCCGCGGACTGATACCGACGGCGCACGTCGCCTATCTTCTTTCGAGCCACTCCGGTCGGGAGCCGCGGCGCTCGGCGTCGTTACGCTCGGTCGTCCGCCACGCCGAGTCCGCCGTCGCGTGCGTACGCGACGACGTGTTCGTACTGGAGGCCGCAGTCGTCGACGACGCAGTCCGACGCCAGACCCGGCAGCAGCCCCGTCTCCGTCTCGTAGGTCGTACACGCGATCCGATAGCGGTCGCGCTCACGAACGGGGTCACCGTCGACAGTGAGGTTGTCGACGTCTGCGCGGGCCCAGACGACGTGGCCGTGTGTGTCGTCGAGCGGGTCGCGGCAGGTCCGTAGCGCCGCACGGAGGTCCGCGCCGGCCACGTCGACGGCGACGAGGTGCGACTCGAACGGGACCGTCCCGACGAGGTGTCGTTCCTCCACGTCGGCGGGGAGCGGTTCGCGGACCGCCGCCGAGACGGCCAAGCCGGCGTCAGCGTCCGCTCGCACTCGGTAGGCATCGGCGACGAACCGGACGACATCGGACTGTTCGACACCCTCGGATAGTTGAGCGACTCGGTCGTCGAGGCTGGTTTCGGCGTGTCGCCTCCGATAGGCGTCGGCGACGTCGCCAGCGGCGTCGACGCCGGCCGTCTCGACGATCCGGGCGTCCGGCCGGTCGCCAAGCGCCACGTGGACCACGTCGCGACCGCCGCCGTCGCCGCGGGCGAGGAGCGTCCCTTCGACCCGAGCGACTCGACACTCGTGGAGGTGGCCACCCACCACAGCGTCTGCGTCGGTTCCGCGGGCGATGTCGCGGTCGCGTGCGCCGCAGTGTGAGAGGACGACCGCACGGTCGACACCTCGGTCCCGGAGCGCCGTCAGTTCCCGTCGGGCGGCCTCGACGGGGTCGGTGAACTCGACGTCTCGAACCGCCCGACAGATGTCGGGGGTCTTCGGGTGACAGACGCCAACGACACCGACCGTCTCGTCGGCGGCATCGAGAACGGTGCTGCCAGGCAAATCGACTGCGGGCACGTTCGCCGCCAGCCAGTCACCGGGTGTCGCGGCGACGAACTCGGCGAGGGTTCCGAGTCCCTCGTCGAAGTCGTGGTTACCGGGGACGTGGGCGTCGGGGGCGACCGCGTCGTGGAAGGCGACCGCCTCGGTCCGACCGCGGTCGGAGACGACCGCGAGCGCACCCATCGCGGTCGTGTCTCCCGCGTCGAGGAGGAGGGTCCGGTCATCGCGGCCACCGACGGTCGCGGCGAGGCGGCCGATCCGGTCGGGGTGGTCGAAGGCGGTCTCGACGTCGTGGACCGCGAGGACCGCGGGTGAGTGGGACACAGGATACCTGCGGCTGCCCGACACAAAACCGTTCCTCGCAGGGTCGACTAACAAGCATTAACACCCTCGCCGCGCAATCTCCGCGCAAGACTATGGCGGAGGACGTCAAGCCGACCCGGAAGAACCTGATGGAGATCGAGGATCGTATCGATCTGTCTGAGCGAGGCCACGACACGCTCGAACAGAAGCGAGACGGCCTCATTATGGAGTTCATGGACATCCTCGACCAGGCACAGGACGTCCGCGACGAACTCGAGACCAACTACGACACCGCCCAAGAGAAGATCAACAAGGCCCGTGCGATGGAGGGTGACGTGGCCGTCCGCGGCGCGGCGGCGGCGCTGAAAGAACACCCCGAGATCACGACCCAGTCGAAGAACATTATGGGCGTGGTCGTCCCGCAGATCGAATCGTCGAAGGTGCGGAAGAACCTCGACGAGCGTGGCTACGGCCTCCTTGGCTCCTCGGCACGGATCGACGAGGCGGCGGATGCCTACGAGGAACTGCTAGAGTCGATCATCCTCGCCGCCGAGGTGGAGACGGCGATGAAGAAGATGCTCAAAGAGATCGAGACGACGAAGCGCCGCGTCAACGCACTGGAGTTCAAACTCCTGCCCGAACTCAACAAGAACAAGGACTACATCGAGCAGAAACTCGAAGAACAGGAGCGCGAAGAGATCTTCCGCCTCAAGAAGATCAAAGCCAAAAAGGAAGAAGAGGAGAAGGCCGAGGAGGAAACCGCCGCGAAGGAAGCGGCCGCCGAGGTCGTTGAGGCCGGCGTCGTCGAAAGCGACGACTGAACCGCCGCCGTTCTCTCGTCCGTTCTCGTTTTCGGTCTCGCGTTTCCCGCTTGTGCACTCGTCGTACGCGTTCGACGCTCGCGACTACGTGCGCCGCGAACGCCGCGGCACTCAGTGCCAGCCAGCATACCGTCTCGGTACACCCGCTGTCACTTCGCGAGTCACAAACCACCGTAACCCGTGCGTTTACGGTGGATGAGTAGTACCGGAGTCGTATGAACTGTTCCCACTGTGACATCGACGTGGTGGTGTTCGCGGTCCCGGACGAGTTGGAGACGCACGCACCAGACGGACACGCGACCGCCGCCGTCTGCCCGCACTGCTTGGCCGTCACTGCGGCAACCGACGAGACACCCGCTGACGACCCCGCGTTCGACCGCATCGACGAGTCGTTCCCCGCCGGCGAAGGCGGCGCAGCGCTGGCCCTCCTCGTGAACACGCTGCCGTCTATCGCGTTACGAAAGGAGGCGGCCCGCGCGTGCCGGGAGTACGCGGAGGCCAACGGCGTGGACGTGGAGTTGACGCTCGACCGCCTCGTCGACGCCGTCCACGACGGCGAGATCGTCCCCGAGTTCGACTTGGAGCGGCGCGCCTACCAGTTAGATTCGTTGCTCGCCGGCGGCACCTGAGCCGAACTGGGTGACAGGACGGCGACGTGGACAGGAAGACGTATGACTCCGGTCCGCCTCGAACCCGACCGAACGGATGGACCGCGACACGACCGGGTCGCTTTTGGTGTTGTCGGCGGCGGCCGCGTTCGGAACGCTCGGCGTCCTCGGCGAAGTGGCGTTTCGCGCTGGCCTGTCTGTGCCGTCGGTGCTCACGCTGCGGTTCGTCGTCGGGACGGCCGTCGTGTGGACGGGCTTACTCGCGGCGCGCACGTTGCGGCCCGCGACGCTCCCGTCGCTGCGGTTGCCCGCGCGTGAGGCGCTCGTCGCGATCGCACTCGGTGCGGTCGGGTACGCGGGCCTCAGCGTCGGGTTCTTCGTGGGCGTCCAGCGAATGTCGGCGGGACTGGCGGCAGTCATCTTCTACACGTATCCGCTGTTCGTCGTGGCGCTGGCGTCTGCGTTCCTCGACGAGACGGTCGGCGTTCGGACGGTCGCTGCGGCCGCGGTGTCGCTGGCGGGCGTTGCGCTCATCTCGCTAACCGGAGCGGCGGCGTTCGATCTGGTGGGCGCGGTCGCGACGCTGGGGGCGGCAGCGCTGTACGGCGTATACATCGTCGTCTCGCGAGCGACGCTGCAGACGGTCGACGTGCGAGTGCTGACGGCGTACGTGACCCCAGCGGCAGCCATCTCGCTCGCGGGCATCGCCGCAGTCACCGAGACGGTGACGATTCCGACGACGGCCGTCGGCTGGGGGTCGGTCGTCGCACTCGGCGTCGTCGCGACGGCGTTCGCCATCTTCGCGTTCTTCGCCGGCCTCACTCGGGTCGGCGCGGGGCGAGCGGGCGTCCTCTCCACGTTAGAGCCGACGGTCGCGGTCGTGTTGGGCGTCGTCTTCCTCGGAGAGCCAGTGACGGCGACGATGCTCGTCGGCGGCGTCCTCGTCGTCGTCGGAGTGACGCTGGTGCAGACGAGTGGCGCGTGAACCACAGTCGACGCTCGTCGACGCAACGAGTCCCCCGAAAGGCGGGGACGTGACCGAAGCCAGCAGACGACCGCGCGCGGGACGTGCTTACACGCCCGTCGAGTAGCGAAGAATCCCGGCGATGCCGCCGAAGGCGTCCATCAGTTGGTCGCCTTTCTCGAAGTCGGTGGAGATGAACTTCGTCTCCGTCCCGCGCTGGTCGGCGATGTTCATCAGGTGTTCGACGACGTCCTCGCGCTCGCCCGCCTCGGCCTCTTCGCCGCACTCCTCACACTCGTGGTTGGGCGTGGAGTGCCGGCGCTCGACGACTTCGCGCTCCTCGTGCCCGTTCGGGCAGGTGTAGGTGACGACGTCGTGGTGGAGGTCCTCCGAGAGCAGGAGGCGGTCGACCGACCCCATAATGAGGTTGCGCCGGGTCTGCTCGAAGCCGTAGGTGGCTTGCTCGCCGGTGTGGAGTTTCTCGAAGAACTCCTCCATCTGTCGTTTGTCCTTGACGACCTCTTGGTCGGCTAGCACGTCCTGTGCGGCGTCGACGAGGTCGTACAGGCCGGACTCGTCGGTGTACGCGACGTCGAACTTACCGACGACTAAGTCCTGGAGTTCGTGGTGGAGGTAGTCGCCGTCGAGGAACTCGTCTTTCGTCGGCGATGGGCCGCCGACGAGGATGCCCTCGATGTCGTGGCGTTTGTCGACCATCAGGTCGTCCGCCATCCCGGCGACCTCCTGATAGAAGTTGTCGATGGCCTCCAGGCGCAGGCGGGCGAACCGCTGTGCGGACTGGCCACCTTTCCGCTGCTTACCGGGAACGAGCGACGACGCCGACTTCACGGGCTCGACACGCTTGCCCTTGAGCCAGCCGACGTTCGCCTCGCGGCGGTCGAGGACGATGAGCCCGAACAGGCCCTTGTCCGTCATCATATCCTCGAGCGGGCCGGTGAGGAAGTTGGAGTCGCAGTGGTAGCGGAACGACTGGATGGGCTCCGGCGGCGACTCGAGTACCTTCGTCACCATGTCCGTGCGCCCGCCGCCGGAGTCGACCGCGCCCGAGAAGATGACGATGCCGTTGTCCGGCGGGTAGACGTCGTAGTAGCGGAGGCGGTCTTTGATGCTGGTGAGGGCGTCCTGGACGGCCGTCCGCGTCTGCTTGGACTTGATATTGGCCGCCTCGCTGTGCTCCTGGGTGACGTGGGCGACCACGTCGGAGATCTGCTTGTCGTCGGGGATGTAGATCGTCACGAGCTGGGTGCCCGAACCCTCGAAGTCGTCGAGTTCGTCGAGCACCTTCCGGAACTCGTACTTCCGGCGATCCTCGCTCGGTTGCTCTCCCTGCGCGTCGCTGGCCATTACGGTGTAATTCGCTGGCCGCGGGGTAAGTACCTGTTGACTACCGACCTCGGCGGTCACATCGCAGTGCGATCGTCCCGCAGGCTAGCCGTCTCGTCTTCCGCTGTCTCCACCGGTGAGGTATACTCGACGCTCGTGTCTGTGGAGTAATGGGTCGCAGTGAGATGGGAACCAAGTTTATAACGAGTGCCCGCCGTAGCCACGGTAAATGCCGAAGATATTCGCCGTCGCGAGCGTCAAAGGCGGGGTTGGAAAGACCACCACCGCCGCCAACCTCGCGGCGACACTCGCGGCCGCGGGCTACCAGACGGTAGCCGTCGACGCCGACCTGGGGTCTGCCACCCTCGGGGCGACGCTCGGTGTCGAACCGGGTGAGGTGACACTACACGATGTGCTCGCCGGCGAGGCCGACCCGCCGGAGGCGTCGTACGAGGGGCCACACGGACTCGCGGTCCTCCCCGGCGGACAGACGCTCGACGACTTCCGAAAGGCCGATCCGTCCGAAATCGTCGGCGTGTTGGAGAGCATCACCGGCGCGGACTTCGTCATCGTCGACACTGGCGCGGGCCTGACCCACCAGACCGCTCTCCCGCTGTCGGTCGCCGACGGCGTCCTCCTCGTGTCGACGCCGACGCGCGACGGCCTCGTGAACACCCGAAAGACGCAGGACCTGACGGCGAAACTCGGCGGCGAGGTCGTCGGGATCGCACTCAATCAGGCCGAGGGTGACGAGGACACCGGCGATGTGGACGTGCCCGTGCTGGGTGCGATCCCAGACGACCCGGTGATCGAGGCGGCGCAGGCAGCGGGGGTTCCGGTGTCGATGCACGCGCCCGACAGCGACGCCGCGGCCGCGTATCGTTCGCTCGCCTCGTCGCTGACCGGGAAGCCGATCCGCGCGGCACCGACGCCCGAACAGTCGGAGTCGACGCCTGATGACCCCGAGTACGAGGCGGACGCCGATGCCGCCGACGCTGCCGACGACACTCCGGTGCCGGAATCGGCCGACGAAGATTCGCTGGCCGAGTTGAGCGGCGACGACACAGACCAGCACGACACAGCAGAGGAGGGCGACATTACGACTGGCGACGAGGACGAGACTGGCGACGAGGACCTCCCACCCGAGGAGGACGACGCGGTGATCCTCGAAGACGACGAGGATGCAGACTCCGAAGAGGACGCGGCGGCGGCCGCTGCCCGCGGCACCGTCCTCGACGAGGAGGAGTACGCCGAGTTCCGCGACGGCAGCGACGAGGGCGCGGGCGACGCGGTCGGCGACGACGCCAGCGAGGACACCGAGGATGGCGACGCGGTCGGCGACGACGCCAGCGAGGACACCGAGGATGGCGACGCTGCCGACGACGCCGGAAAGGACACCGAACCCAACGGGGACGGCACCGACGACGACGCCGTCACCATCGCAGAGGCCGAGTCCGAATCCGAGGAGTCGTCCGAGATAGCCGACGACGTGATCCCGTTCGCCCAACAGGGCAAAGAGCGAACCGAGGAGGCCAAACAGACCGAAGAGCCGGACGACGACGATGAGCAGTCGAAGAAAAACGACGGTGGCTTCCTCGGTCGACTGTTCCGCTAGCCGTCCGTACGAATCGGGAGTTTCTTTTCTCCTCCGCCGCCTCTCCCGAGTATGAGCCAAGCAGGGAACGAATCTGTGCCGGTCTGGTGGATCCTCGTCTTCATCGTCCTCGCGCTCGGTCTGGGCGCAGTCGCGGTCCTCTCGGTGGGTGGCAGTCTGATCACGCCCGCCGGGACGCTGCTGCCGACGTTGGCGTAGACGCGGCGCAGTCGGGTCCTACTGTTTCTGTCGCGCGCGGAGGTATCGATGCGAGGTTGCGAACGCGACACCACCAGCGACGCCCGCGACCACGACGTCTGACAGCAGCGGCGGCGCGAGGACGTCGGCGACGACGAACACGACCAGCCACAGCGTCACGACTGCGAGCGGTTCGGCGAGCGCCGACGCGACAGGGGAGGCAGCGGCGTCCGAGCGAGACACGGCGAGAGAACGAGCAGATGGGCCGTAAGTGTGGTGCCCGACCCTTACATCGACTCGGGGGCTTCGACCCCGAGGACGTCGAGCGCGTTCGCGACGGTGTGGCGGGCGGCGACGACGAGTGCGAGTCGCGCCTCGCGGGTCGCCTCGTCGTCGGCCGTCAGGACGGGGCACTCGCGGTAGAAGGCATTGAACGTCTCCGCGAACTCGCGGGTGTAGGTGGCGACGCGGTGCGGTTCCAAGTCCTCGGCGGCCTCCTCGACGACGGCGGGGAACTGCGCGATGATGTGGAGGAGGTCGCGTTCCTCGGGTGTCGACAGCGCCGCGGGGTCGACTTCGGCGTCGGGTGCGAGCCCCTCGTCACCTGCTTCCTCGACGATGCCGCAACACCGCGCGTGGACGTACTGGACGTACGGCGCCGACTGGGCCTCGAAGTCGAGCGCGCGGTCCCACTCGAAGGTGATGGACTTCGTCGGCTGTTTGCTCACGATGTCGTAGCGGACGGCGCCGATACCCACCTGTCGAGCGATGCGCTCGACGTCTGCTTCGGTGAGGTCGTCGTCGCGGATGCGGTCGTCCATCCGGCGTTCGACCTCCTCGCGGGCGCGGTCGATGGCCTCGTCGAGCAGGTCGTCGAGGTCGATGCCCGTGCCCGCGCGGGTGCTCATCCCCTCGCCGCCGGGGAGGTTCACCCACGAGTAGAACAGTTGTTCGAGTTGGTCGGTGTCGTGCCCCAGCAGTTCCAAGGCGTAGCGGAGTTGGTCGAAGGCGAGTTTGTGGTCCTCGCCGATGACCGTCACCGCGCGGTCGTAGTTGTCGAACTTCCACTCGTGGTGGGCGAGGTCGCGGGTGGTGTACAGCGTCGTGCCGTCCGAGCGGAGGAACACGAGCAGTTTCTCGATGCCGAACGCCGAGAGGTCGAGTTGCCAGGCGTCTTCCTCGTACACCGACTCGTCGAGGTCGCGCAGGCGCTCGACCACGTCGTCGGCGGAGCCGTCGCGCATAAACTGCGTCTCTTTGACGAACTCGTCGAACTCCGCGGGGAGACGACCGAGCGTCTCGCGCATCCCCGCGAGGACGGTGTCGACCACCTCGCTGACTCGCTCGTACGTCTCTTCGTCGCCCTCCTCCAGTCCCTGCATGATCGACTGAATCTCGGCTTCGGCGGCCTCCACCTCGGCTTCGTCGCCGTCTTCGAGGAAGGCGTTGCCCGCGCGGTAGTAGCGCACGAGGTCGTAGTCGGGTTTGTCGCGTTCCGGGTCGGGGAGGTCGGCCTCATCGAACGTCTCGTAGGCCCACGTGAACACGGCCATCTGCCGGCCGGCGTCGTTGACGTAGTAGTGGCGGTCGACGTCGTAGCCAGCGTACTCGATGGCGTTGGCGACGGCGTCGCCGATGATCGGGTTGCGGGCGCGGCCGACGTGGACCGGCCCTGTCGGGTTCGCAGAGGTGTGTTCGACGACGACGGACTCCTCGCGGTCGGGGAGGTGACCGTACGCCTCGTCGCGGGCGGCGTCGAGCGTGTCCGCGAGGTAGGCGTCGTCGACGAAGAAGTTCACGTACGGGCCGTTCGTCTCGACGCGCGCGAGGTACTCCGTCGTGTCCACGTCGACGGCGTCGACGACTTCTGCGGCGACCTGCGGCGGTGGTGCCCCCGCTTCGCCCGCCAGTCGGAACGCGACGCTGGAGGCGAGCGTGGCGTCGACGTCGTCCGGCGGATCCTCGATACCGAGGTCGTCGGTCGGGTAGCCGAGGTCCGCGAGCGCGTCGGTGAGCGCTCCCGCCACGGCCGACCGGAACTGTCTGAACATGCGCGTCGCTTCCCCCGCCGCCGATAAATGGGTTTCCGAACGGGTCGGCGACCACGCGGTGAACGCTGTCGCCACACCGAACTCGCCGACACCGACGCCTTTTGGTGCGTCGCCCTCACAGTACCGATACGGATTCCGACAGCGTGACACGCTGTCTCACTTTCGTTACGTATCCCACATCCGGTATGCTTTTGGGTCCGGAGGACCGACAGGTGACAATGAGTTCTACCACGACGACCGTCGGCCACGACGAGGTGGCGGCGCTGAAGACGGTCGCACTGCGCGGGGGGCTGGGCGAACCCGTGAAAGTCTCCTGTTCGACGCTCGGCGAGCGACTGGACGCCTCCAGTCAGACGGCCTCCAGACGGCTCCAGCGACTCGAATCCGCGGGACTGCTCGACCGCGACGTGGTCGGTGACGGGCAGTGGGTGACCGTGACCGACGCCGGTGAGCGCCGTCTCCGCGCGGAGTACGCCGACTACCGCCGCCTGTTCGAGGGCGAGGAGGGTCTCACGCTCCGTGGGTCGGTCACGTCGGGGATGGGCGAGGGGAAACACTACATCCAACTGTCGGGCTACCACGAGCAGTTCGTCGACCGCCTCGGCTACGAACCGTTCCCGGGAACGCTCAACGTCTCGCTGACGAAGGCCGCAGTCCGTGCCCGTGCGGGCCTCGACGCCGTGGAGGGCGTCCCCATCGACGGCTGGGAAGACGAGGAACGAACGTTCGGCCCGGCGACGTGTTACGCCGCAGAGGTACGGTCGGGCGACGAGTCGTTCGGTCCGGCCCACGTCATCGTCCCCGAGCGAACCCACCACGACGAGGACCAACTCGAACTGATCGCACCGGAGCAACTTCGGGAGGCACTCTCGCTGGCCGACGGCGACGAGGTGGCCGTCTACGTCACCGACGCCGACCGTACGGACGGTCCGAGTGAGGCGGCAGTCGTCGAACCGGAGGGGTCGGCGTGAGTCGGCAGGCCGGTCGGCTCGACGCCGCCCTCGCTGCGTTCCGCGCGGGCGACCCGGTGTTGGTCCACGACTTCGACGACCGCGAGGGCGAGACCGACCTCGTGTACCCCGCGGATGCGGTCGACCCCGCGGCCGTCGCGCGGATGCGCAACGACGCCGGCGGCCTCGTCTGTGTCGCCGTCTCCGACGAGGTGGCCGAGGCCGTCGAGTTGCCGTTCCTCCAAGATCAGATCGACCATCCCGCGGCCGGGAGTCACGACCTGGCGTACGACGACCGCTCGTCGTTCTCGCTGCCGGTGAACCACCGCGACACGTTCACCGGCATCACCGACGACGACCGTGCGCGCACCATCACGGAACTGGCGTCGATGGCCTCCGCTATCGAGGCGGGCGTCGAGTACGGTCCAGAGGAGTTTGCCGCGGAGTTCCGTTCGCCGGGCCACGTCCATGTCCTGCGCGGCGCACCCGACGGCCTCTCGGACCGACTGGGCCACACCGAACTCGGCCTCGCGATGGCCGCCGAGACGGGCCAGCCACCGGCGGTCGTCGTGTGTGAGATGCTCGACGACGAGACCGGACGAGCGTTGTCGCCCGAGGCCGCCCGCGAGTACGCCACGCGCAACGGCTTCACGTACGTCGAGGGCGAGGAACTGGTCGAGGCACTTCGATAAGGAGTCGCTGTGGCGTTGTGTCGAGTCGCCAGCGAACGCTCGGCCCTCTCAGTCGTCTGCAGGCGCGTGACTCGGGGCCGTCTCGCTCGGTGACGCTGCCCGCCCTGTGAGCGTCATCGCGAACAGCACGAGGATGGACAGCGGCCCGAAGAAGTAGTAGAGGACGAAGTCCCAGGAGGTGCCAAATCCGAGGACGCCTGCCATGAACACGGCGCCCGCGTTCCACGGGAACAGCGGACTCGCGGGCGTGCCCGCCGCCTCGACGGCCCGCGAGAGGTCGCTCGAATCGAGGTCGTACTCGTCGTACAGGCCCCGAAGGCTCACGCCGGGGACGACGATGCTCATGTACTGCTGTGCGGTGAACGCGCTGGTTCCCAGCGCCGCCAGTCCCGTCCCGGCGACGAGCGACTTCCGCGACCACACGACCTCGGCCAGTCTGTCTGCCACCGCCGCGAGGATACCCGTGCCTTCGAGTAGACCGCCGAGTGCGAGGGCGGCGACGACGACGGCGATGGTCCACCCCGACCCGGCGACACCGCCGGTCGCGAGCAGGCCGTTCACCAGTTCGCTTCCCGTCTCAGGGGCCGTCCCGTTGAGGAAGGCGTCCCACGCGGCCGTGAACGACCGCCCCTGGACGAGGACGGCCGTTCCCGCGCCGGCGAACACGCCAGCCACCAGCGACGGGAGCGCGGGGTAGCCGCGAATAGAGAGGCCGAACGTCACGACCAGCGGGAGAAACACCAGCGGCGTGAGTGCGAACGTCGACGCGAGCGGTTCGGTGATGGCCGACGTGTCGCCGCCGGGGCCGCTGACCGCGAACGCGCCGAGCACCGCGTAGCCGGCGATAGCGAGGCCGAGTGCGATGGCGGTCCCCACCCGCATCGCGCGGATGTGGTCGTACAGGTCCGTGTTCGTCACCGCGGCCGCGAGGTTCGTCGTGTCCGACAGCGGACTCTGCTTGTCGCCCGCGTACGCACCGGAGACGATGGCGCCCGCGGTCATCGGCGCAGGCACGCCGAGGCCGCCGCCGATGCCGATAAAGGCGACGCCGAGCGTCCCGACGGTCGTCCACGACGACCCGATGGCGAACGCGACGGTCGCCGCGAGCACGGCCGTCACCGGAAGGAACACCGCTGGCGACAACAGGCCGAGGCCGTAGTACATCAAGCCGGGGATGGTGCCCGCGGCCGTCCACGTCGCGATGAGGCCGTAGATGACGAACAGGATGAGGATGGCCTGCAACCCGATCCGGAGGCCACTCTCGGCGGCGTCGTAGACGGCGTCCCAGTCGTAGCCCAGTCGATACCGGGCGAACAGTCCGACGAACGCGATACTCCACAACAGCGGGGCGTGCGGGGACAGCCCCAACAGCCCCGACCCGACGCCGAGCGACAACACGACCACGGCCATCGGGACGAGCGCTTCCCAGAGGCTCGGTCGCGTCTCCGCGTCGAAGTCGTCGTACGTGCGTGGCGCTTCGGTCGGCATTCGACGGTCGTAATTTCCTGAGGTAATTAAGCAGCACGACTTTATTATTCACGGTCGTCAATGTTGATCGCGAGCCTGTCAGATCGGCGGTGGACGGCCCACAACGACGGTTGAGGGGTACTGGGTCCAGTCGTTGCCGGCCCCCGGTGTTTCTGGTGTCTTTATTGTCCGGCAAATCCTGCGACCGCGTATGGCTGGCTTCGCAGAGATGGACGTCGACACCATCTGGCACAACGGCGAGTACGTCGACTGGGAGGACGCGACGACGCACGTCCTCACGCACGGACTGCACTACGGCACGGGCGTCTTCGAGGGCGTCCGCGCGTACGACACGGAGAACGGAACGGCGCTGTTCCGCTGGGAGGAGCACCTCGACCGCTTCTACGAGTCGACGAAGCCGTACGATATGGAGATTCCGTACTCGCGCGAGGAACTCACGGAGGCGACGATGGAGGTCGTCCGGCGCAACGACCTCGAATCGGCGTACGTTCGTCCCATCGCGTACTACGGCTACCACAGCCTCGGCGTCTCGCCGGGCGACTGTCCCACCGACGTCGCCATCGCGGCGTGGCCGTGGGGTGCGTACCTCGGCGAGGACGCCTTAGAGAACGGCATCAAGGCGATGGTGTCCTCGTGGCGCAAGCACTCCTCCTCGCAGATTCCGACCAACGCCAAGACGACGGGCCTGTACGTCAACTCCCTGCTCGCGGGCGAGGAGGCTCGCCGCAACGGCTACAAGGAGGCTATCGTCCTCAACAAGGAGGGCAACGTCGCGGAGGGTCCCGGCGAGAACATCTTCCTCGTGCGCGACGGCGAACTGTTCACGCCCGGCCTCTCGGAGTCCATCCTCGACGGCATCACCCGCAACACGGTGATCGAACTGGCGCGTGAACGCGGCTACACCGTCCACGACAACGTGAGCATCTCGCGCGGCGAGTTGAACACCGCCGACGAACTGTTCTTCACCGGTTCTGCGGCGGAAGTCACGCCGATCCGGCAGGTCGACAACGTCGAGATCGGAAACGGCTCGCGCGGCCCGGTCACCGAGGAACTCCAGACCGCGTTCTTCGACCTCGTGGAGCGTCGCACCGACGACCACGAGGAGTGGTTCACCTACGTCTGAACGGCCCGCGCAGACTCAGGGGCCGCTCTCTGTCTCGACCGGTTCTTCAGTCTCTTCTCCCTCTGGTGTCTCGGTCTCTTCGCCCTCTGGTGTCTCGGTTTCCTCACCATCCGACGTCTCCGTCCCGTCGTCGTCCGTGGGCTCCCCCGCCGACGGCGACTCGAGCGACAGGTCCGCCCACGCGACTTCGCCCGCATCGACGATGGCCTGTGGCTCCAACTCCTCGCTGGTGAGGACGTCGACGTCGTTGGGGAACAGGCCCTCCGGCGGCGCGACGGCGAACTCGTCCGACGAGAGGTCGTCCTCCTCGGGATCGTACACGACGATGCGAGCGACCATCCCGAGTCCCAGGTGCGGGAAACAGAAGTAGTCGTACACGCCCGGTTCCGTGAACTGGTACACCCACGACTGCCCCGGCGTGAGCGGCGGCGACGTGAACGGCGGGACGCCCTCGGGCACCCGCCGCGGCAACTCTAACCCGGGTTCGGCCAGTTCGGTGAACGCCGAGACGGTGTGGAGCCCCTCCAAGCACTGGAACTCCACGAGATCGCCGGGCTCGACCGCGAGGCCGACCGGGTCGAACACGAACTCCGCGCCGATCTCTATGAACGACCCCGGGGCCGACTCGTCCGGTTCCGCGGGGAACCCCTCGTGTTCACCCTCGCCGGGGATCACCGTCACGTCGACGGTGTGTTCGACGCTGACCCCTTCTGCCTCGTCGACCGCCAGCGGGTACCCCCACGTCGGATCGACGAGGTCGTCGAGGAGGGCGTCGCTTCCCGTCGATCCGCCGTCGTCGCCCGCGTCGCCATCGTCGTCTCCTTCGTCGTCGTCGTCTTCCTGTCCCGCGACCAGTCCCGCACCACCGATCGCCGCCGCACCCGCGGTGGCACCACCGACCTTCAGGAGTGTCCGCCGGGATGGGTAGAGGAACCGGAACTGTTCGTCGTCGCTGTCGCCGTCGCCATCGCTGCCGCCTGTCTGGTTCGCCATGCGCCCCTCGGTTCGCCACACCCCGAGTTAGATACAAACCGCGTACGATCGCGTAAGCCGCACGTGTTCGCGAGAACGGGAGTCCTGCGTGACTCGTGTCGTTGGCGTCGTCGTGGACGCAGACCTTGAGACGAGCCAGAGTAATTCCGCATTACTCGGTTGTCGGCGCGAGTGTCGGCCCCGCGCGTTCGCAGGGCAGTGGTGCGCTCTCGCGGGACCGCGCGCGCCGCCGCCGAGTCAGTCGCCGTCCTCGAGACACTCCCGCACCGGCGCGACCAACTCGTCGGTCACTGAGTACGGGTCCGTCTCCTTCGCGAGGACGCGGTCCGCAAGGGCGTCGATGCCGCCCGCGTCCTCGATGACGCCCTCCAGCAGTCGCGCGGTGTCCGCCCGCACCAACTGGCGGATCTCCTCGGCGTAGCGACTCCGCGCCTTCTCTTCGATCCGGCCGGTGTCGACTAGCCACTCGGCGTGGGCCGCGAGCGTCTCGATCAGTTCCTCGACCCCTTGCCCGTCGGTGGCGACCGTCTCGACCACTTCGGGGTCCCACGCCTCCTCGTCGGGGTCGTCGATGGCAACCTGGCGCATCTCCTCGTCGTCGACGGGGCCGTGGTGGGCGGTGTTCAGACCGGCGGCGGGGTTCTCCCGCATGTGGATCATCTCCTCCAGTTCCGCGACCGTGCGGTCGGCCCCGTCCATATCCGCTTTGTTGACGACGAACACGTCGCCGATCTCGAGGATGCCCGCCTTCAACATCTGCACGTCGTCGCCGGACCCCGGTTGGACGAGGACGCAGACGGTGTCGGCGGTCTTGACGATATCAACCTCGTTTTGTCCGGCCCCGACCGTCTCGATGATCACCTTGTCCTTCCCGAAGGCGTCAAGCGCCTTCACCGCGTCAGCCGTCGCCGTCGAGAGACCGCCGAGTGTCCCGCGGGCGGACATCGACCGGAAGAACACGTCCATGTCGCCGACGTTCGACGCCATCCGGATGCGGTCACCCAGCACCGCACCACCAGTGTACGGCGAGGAGGGGTCGACCGCGATGACGCCCACCGTGTCGCCGCGGTCGCGGTACGTCTTCGCGAGTTTGTCCACGAGCGTCGACTTCCCCGCGCCAGGACTGCCGGTGATCCCGATCACGTCGGCGTGACCGGTGTGGCCGTGCAACTCGGAGACGATGTCGCGATAGCCGGGCGAGCGGTTCTCGATCTTCGTGATGACTCTGGCGAGCGCGCGATGTTTCCCGTCCAACAGATCTGAGACGAGATCGCGCGTGGCGGACGCCGCGTTCGTGTCCGACATCACTCCCGATCGTGGACGTTCTCGCGGACGAACTCGATTGTCTCCTCCATCGGCGTTCCCGGCCCGAAGACGGCGGCGACGCCCATATCGAGGAGTTCCTCGCGGTCGTCGTCAGGGATGATGCCGCCGACGAGGATCAGGGTGTCCTCGAAGGCGTCGTACTCCTCGAGTCCGGCGACGATCTTCGGGACGAGCGTGTTGTGCGCCCCCGAGAGGATAGAGATGCCGAGGACGTCGACGTCCTCTTGGACGGCCGCCTGCACGATCTCGTCGGGTGCGCGGTGGAGTCCCGAGTAGATGACTTCGAAGCCGGCGTCGCGGAACGCCCGCGAGATGACGTGTGCGCCGCGGTCGTGACCGTCGAGTCCCACTTTCGCGATGAGACAGCGGATCTGGCGGCCCTCCCCGCGTTCCTGTGTACTCATAGCTGCGAGTTAGTGGCCGCCGGTGTTGACTTTAACGGACGTCCATGAAGGGGTCGCGGCGACGCGGAACGACTCCGAGGAGGTCAGTAGAACTCGACTTCGGCGGCG
Source organism: Halobaculum limi (assembly GCF_029490015.1). Taxonomy (GTDB): domain Archaea; phylum Halobacteriota; class Halobacteria; order Halobacteriales; family Haloferacaceae; genus Halobaculum; species Halobaculum limi. The sequence continues at coordinate 2,697,231 of NZ_CP120468.1, read as the reverse complement.
TACAGGCCGAATGCGGCGCGGTCGGGGCCAGGTGTGGAGATGGGGACGACCGAGACGGTCAACTTCCGGTCGCCGTCGAGGGTCTCGCGGGTGACCTGTCGCTCCTCAACCTCGTCACCGGTGATGCAGTCGGTGAACAGCGTTCGCTCGGCGTCCGTGGGGAACGCCTCCGACACCGATTTGCCGACCGATTCGCCCCCGAACAGGTCCTCGTAGGCGGGGTTGATCTCGCGGACGATTGGTTCTCTGTCGTCCGTCGACTCGACGTACACCGCCGCCGCACGCATCCCGTGGAAAAAGGCGTGGAGGCGGTCGCGTTCGACCCGGAGATCGATCTCTCGTTGGATGCGAGAGAGTGCCTCAGCGGTGTGTGCGGCGACGATCTCGATGAACTCGGCGTCGCGTTGGTCGAAGGCGGCCTCGGCGTCGGTCGTCACTTGGAGAACGCCACGGTCGCCGATGGGGACGCTCACGACGGAGTGAACCCCCTCGACCTCGCGGGTGTGATCTGGGTCGTCGCCGTAGTCGTCGACGATCTGTGTCTCGCCGGTCTGGTAGGTCCGTCCGACGATCCCTTCGTCGACGTCGAGTTTCACTTCTGGTTCGCTCGGCAGCGTGTGGCCGTACGGGTAGAACGCGTCGCCGTCGCGAAGCGCGAGTACGACCCGACCGTGCCCGAGGGCGTCGTGGACGGCCGAGACGACCGTGTCGCTCACCTCGTCGACGGTCTCGCAGGCGGTGAGTTCTCGCGTGTACTCGTTGAGGGCAGAGAGTTTGGCGTTCGCCTCGGCGAGTTCGTCACGCTTGCGCATCTTGCCGATCCGGTCTGCGACGCGGCGTGCGAGCATCCCCGTTCCGCCGTCAGTCGCGACGATTTCGTCGACGGGAACTGGCGGAACCTCGTCACCGTACACGACGAGGGGAACGCTGTCGGCGACCGCTTGGAGATTCGAGACGCAGTCGGCGTTGTCGGAGACGCACACGACACAGTCGATGGTCGGCCCGAGTTCACGCAGAAACTCCGTGGCGACGCCGCCTCGCTTGTGCATCACGGTGACGCCGAGGTGAGCCGTGAGGTCTGCCGCGACCTCGCTCCCGAGGTCCGCTGGCGCCCGCGCTGAGACCGCGACTAGCACACGGGCGTCGTCGGGTGCGGACATAATCTCAGTTGCGTGTATATTGGAAGCACTCGGTATAAGACATTCGCTACCCACAACCCGCAACACGACGAAAATCGACCGATTCATTCGACGGTGAAAATCTGCCGTACGCGTCCGATTGGCGGGGGAATCAGACGTGTTCGTTCAGGAATTCGACGATCGCACGGTACGCCTCGATACGATTGCTCAACTTCGAGAAGCCGTGCCCCTCGTCCTCGAAGATCAGTTTCCGCGTCGGAACGTGTTCGCTCGCCTCCTCGACGATCTGTTCGGCCTCGCCCACCGGAACACGTGGGTCGTTCGCGCCGTGGAGGACGAACAGCGGTGCCTGTATCTCGCCGATCGAGTTGATCGGTGAGACGGACTCTAAGAACTCGCGGTCTTCTTCGAGGCTGCCGTACTCGGCCTCGCGGAGTTCGCGCCGCCAGTCGCCGGTGTTCTCGAGGAACGTGACGAAACTCGCGATGCCGACGATGTCGATACCGGCGGCCCACAGGTCCGGGTACTCGGTCAGCGCCGACAACACCATGAAGCCGCCGTAACTGCCGCCCATCGCGACGATTCGCTCGGGGTCGACGACGGGGTGGTCGTGAAGCCACTCCACCGCCGCCTCGATGTCGGCCACCGAGTCCATCCGCTGTTCCACGTCGTCGAGGTGGGAGTACGCCTTGCCGTACCCCGACGACCCGCGGACGTTCGGTTCGAAGACGGCGTAGCCGTTGTTGAGGAAGTACTGCTTCACCGCGTTGAACGAGGGGCGGCGCTGACTCTCGGGGCCGCCGTGGATGTCGACGATGACGGGCGTGTCACCCTCGGGGGCGTCGTCGGGCGTCGAGAAGAAGGCGGGTATCTCTCGGCCGTCGAAGGTGGGGTAGTGGACGAGTTCGGGTTCGACGAACGTCTCCGACGGGATGCCCGCGGTGGCGGCGTACGTCCACCGCTCGGCCTCGCCGGTCTTCACGTCGACGACGTACGTGTTCGTGTTCACCGTCGACCCCGTCACCGTGACGGCGATGCGGTCCGCGTCGGGGCCAAAAGAGACCCCGCCAGCGACGGACTTCGGGAGGTCCGGCGTCGCGAACACGTCGATACGCTCGGGAGCGGTGAACTCGCCGACGGTCAGTTCGGTGTATCCCTCGACGTTGCGCGAGTAGACGACGCGGTTGGTGTCCTCGTCGATGGCGACGCCGTCGACGTTCCAGCCGTCGCCGTCTTCGACGACGGTGAGGTCGCCGACGGCTTCGCCGTCGCCGCCGAGTGCGATCCGTTCGAGTCGGAGCGTGTCGGAGGCGTGGTCCGTGCAGACGTACACGCTCTCGCCGTCTGGTGCCCACTCGGGACTCTGGAAGCGAGCCTCGCTGGTGTGTGGCGTCAGGTGCGTCAACTCACCCGTCTCGATGTCGAGGACGTGTAGGTCGTGTTCGAAACTGGCGTGCGCCTCGTGGACGAGCAGACGCGTGTCGTCGGGTGACCACCCGGCGACCGAGAGCCAGCCGTCGCCCTCGTACACCAACTCCGCGTCGTCTTCGGTCTCCTCACGACCCTGCACGTACACGTCGAACACGGACTCGTCGCGGCGGTTGGAGGCGAACGCGAACCGCTCGCCGTCGTTAGACCACCCGCCCCAGCGGTGTTTCGCGTCGGGCATCGAGGTCCACTCGGTGATCTCGCCCGTGTCGGGGTTGAGTCGGAACAACTGCATCCGTTCGTCGCCGCCCTCGTCCATCCCGAAGGCGAGTTCGCGGCGTTCGGGCGACCAGTCGACGAACGTGATGCGCTCCTCGAAGAAGGTGTGTTGTTCGGGCCACGCGCCGGGGTCGTCGAGGCTCCACACCTGCGGCGTGCCGGTCGTGTCCATCAGGAACGCGAGGGTTCCGTCCTCCGCGAACGCCGCGGAGTGTGCCGAGCGGACGTTCAGGTACCGCTCGATGTCGTAGCTGGGATCGCTCATATCGCTGTAGTCGCCGCCGGCCGTCGAAAACGTTCGGGTCGGTGACGCGTTCGCGAGGGCGGTGTGCCCACGACAGCGTGGGGGTCCGCGACCGACTATCGCCTCCCTTTTTGTTCCCGGCGGGGTAGCACCTCGCAAATGCGTATCGCGGTCGTCTCGATGGATACCGTCCGCCTCCGAGACACGTCCGCGACTCGCCGGACGCGCCGCGTTGCCGCCGGCCTCGCCGACGCCGGCCACGACGTCCACTGGCTGTGTGCGAAGTGGTGGGAGGGCGCTATCGATCAGTTCGAACACGAGGGCATCGAGTACCACGCCGTCACGGAAGGGCCCGCGCCTGGCCCGTTCCGCTCGAAACTCCCGTTCGTCCTCCGCCGGGTCGCACCAGACGTCGTCCACGCCGTCTCCGTGCCGCCGGGCCACGCCACGACGGCGATGACGACCGCGAAACTGCTTCGCGTCCCGGTCGTCGTCGACTGGTGGGAGCGCGACCCAGAGCGCGGGTCGAGTCGACAGTACCGGAAGGCCGCGACCCGCGCCGACCGCGTGCTCGCACCCTCTGAGACGGTGCGGACGGCGGTTCGCGAACACGGGGCCAGTGGCTCCAACACCGCCGTCATCCCCGAGAGCATCGATATGGATACGGTTCGATCTGCGGACCCTGACGACCGCTTCGACGTGGTGTGGGCGCGTGCGTTGGACGGCGACGCGAACGTCGGGGAGTTCCTCCTCGCCCTCGCGGAACTGCGCGACCGCGACTGGCACGCCGCCGTCGTCGGCGACGGCCCCGCCCGCGACGACGCCGAGCGGATGGCTGCCGACCTGCGCATCGACGACCGCGTGACGTTCCTCGGCGACCTCCCCGAGTCGGAGTTGGCTGGCGTATTGAAGGGCGCACACGCGTTCGCGCAGACGGCGACGTACGAACCGTTCGCGACCCACCTGCTGTGGGCGCTGGCGTGTGGCTGTGTCGGCATCGTCGAGTATCAGGCGGGGTCGGCGGCCCACGAACTGGTCGAGGGGTACGAGCGGGGCCGACTGGTGACGAGTCCACAGGAGTTGGCCGACGAGATCGTCGCTTGCGCTGACCTCCCGGAGTGGGATGTCGACGAGTCGTACGCCGACTTCGACCACGGCCCCGTCCTCGAGGAGTGGATGGCGTGTTACGAGGCGGTCGTCGACGACTCCGGATGGCTGTGATCGACGGCAGGGGCGGTCGTCCGAATCGACGGATATAGGTTCGGGACACGCCAAGCCGCGAGTATGGAAGACGACACGCTCAGCCGCCGGAACTTCCTCCGGGGGGCGGCGGGCGCGGCCACCGCCGCGGGCGCAGTCGCCGCGGGCGCAGGTAACGCCGCTGCACAGGCGACCGCCGACGGGTCTGGAACCGTCGAGGTCGGTGCCGGTGACCAGGGACTCAAGTACACGCCCGGTACGGACGAACCGCTGTACGTGACGCCCGGCACGACCGTCACGTTCGACTGGGTCTCCGGCGGGCACAATATCGTCGTCGACAGCCAACCCGACGGCGGCGGCTGGGGCGGCCACGAACCCATCGAAGACGAGGGGTTCAGCCACGAGTTCACCTTCGAGACCACCGGCGTCTACGAGTACTACTGTGCGCCCCACGAGTCGGTCGGGATGGTCGCCAGCATCGAAGTCGTCGAGACGCTGCCGACGCCGACGCCACAGCCCTCGGGCCCGCCCGAAGTGCCCGACTCCGCGAAGAGTCTCGGCGTCGCCTCGTTCATCGCGATGGTGACGACGCTCGGGCTGGCGTTCTTCTTCACGAAGTACGGCGGCGACTACGAACCGCCCGAGGAGTAATCGGGACCTCCCAGTCTCGCTGTCTTACAGTCGCTGAGGCCCGAGTTTCCTAGCGCAGTCGGTCGCGTTAATCTGTTCAGTGTTCAGGCCAGAGCGTGTGGGCCCCACCGAGTAGCGACTATCTGGCTACGGTGTCGGTCTCTGCAGTCGAGTCGACACCGAAGGCGCTCATCGGCTCGAATCGGTTCGAGCGTGCGATCTTGAGTGTCTCCACACGAATAGCCACCAGTTGATAGTTGCGCCAACAGAACCCATTTGGCCGCGCCACCGGTACTGATTGCTATGACCTACCGGATCGACGAAATCGACCGGACGATCCTCTATCACCTCGCAGCGGACGCCCGCAACACGTCTGCGCCGATGATGGCAGAGGAGGTCGACGTCACCCCCGCCACGATCCGTAATCGGATCAGACAACTCGAGGAGAACGGCATCATCCGCGGCTACCACGCGCACATCGACTACGAGGCGACCAGCGGGAAGGTGACGACGCAGTTCACGTGTACCGTCCCGGTGAGCGAACGGAGCGCCATCGCGGCCGACGCCCGCGCCACCCACGGCGTCGTGAACGTCCGAGAACTGTTGGCCGGGCAGGACAACCTCCTCGTCACCGCCGTCGGCGAGGACACCGACGACATCGACCGCGTCGCTCACGACCTGTCGGAGTTGGGCGCGACGATCAAACGCGAGGACATCGTCAGGACCGAGTCGTTCCACCCGTACGACCCGTTCGGCCCGAACCCGGACAGTCCGCCCTCGGCGGTTCGGGACTTTCAGAGTATCGTCGGCGGCGCGGAGGTGGTCGAGTTCACCGTCTCCGAGAACGCCGGGATCGCGGGGACGACGCTCGAAGCGGCCAACCGCGACGGACTGATCCCCGACGACGTCCTCGTCGTCAGCGTCGAACGCGGCGACGACCTGATCACGCCCAGCGGAGCGACGCGGATCGAAGTCGGTGACGTGGTCTCTATCTTCTCGCCGGAGTCGTTTCCAGAAGAACTCGTCGCGTCGTTCGACGCGCAGACGCCTTCGACCGAGTGAGTCCGCAGTAGCGACGGAATCAGCGCCCGACAGGGTCGGGGGTCCGCGACACGGATCGGAGTTCCGAAGGGTCGCCGCGGTGGGCGGCGTTATCCGAACTTCCCGCTGATGTACTCTTCGACCCGCTGTGACTGCGGGTTCTCGAAGATCTTGTCGGTGTCGTCGTACTCGACGAGTTCACCGCCGGTGAGGAACACCGCGGTCTGGTCGGAGATGCGGGCCGCCTGCTGCATGTTGTGCGTGACGATGACGACCGTGTAGTGCTCCGAGAGGTCGTCGATCAGGTCTTCGATCTTCGCGGTCGCGATGGGGTCCAGCGCCGACGCCGGTTCGTCCATCAGGATGACCTCGGGGTCGACCGACAGACAGCGCGCGATACACAGGCGCTGCTGTTGCCCGCCGGAGAGGCCCAGCGCGTTGTCGTCGAGGCGGTCGGACACCTCGTCCCACAGCGCCGCGTCGCGCAGACACCGTTCGACGAGTTCGTCGCGTTCGTCCTCGTTCGAGCGCCCGAGCAGTCGTGCGAGCAGGCCCGTCTCGATGTCACCGTGCTTGCGCGGGCCGTAAGAGATATTCTCGCGGATCGACTTCGGGAACGGGTTCGGCGACTGGAACACCATCCCGACGCGCTTGCGGAGTTCGACGAGGTTGACGCCGTCCTGGTAGATCTCTTCGCCGTCGAGTTGCACCGAGCCGTCGATGCGGGCGCTGCTGACGCGGTCGTTCATCCGGTTGAGACACCGGAGGAACGTTGACTTCCCACAGCCCGAGGGACCGATGAGCGCGGTGACGCTCTTCTCGGGGATGTCCATCGAGACGCCCTTGAGCGCGTGGTCGTCGCCGTAGTAGACGTCGAGGTCGTCGACGGCTAACTTCGGCTGGCCCGAGAACTCGTACTCGCGCCACTCGTCTTGGACCTGCTCTTCGGTCTCGCCGGCTGTCGTCTCTGGTTCGGTCCCTGTCTGCGTGCGGTTCTCGGATTCCATGTCGGTCGTTCGCTGAGTGGTCTCGCTCATTGGTTAAGTTCCCTCCGGAAGTAGTACCTCGCCGCGATGCCGATCGCGTAGAACGACAGCACGACGATGAGCAGTACGAGCGCGGTCGCCCACTTGAACCCGTCAGGGTCGGCGACGTTACCGGACGCGCCCACGCCCGCGGTGATGAGGGCGTACAGTTGGTACGGCAGCGCCGATGCGGCGTCGAGCAGTACCGGGTTCTCGACGAACGGCGGCGACGACGTGAACGCGAAGCCGCCGATGACGTCGGGCGTCTGACTGCCGGGGACGAACACGCCACCGGCCATCGTCAGCAGGATCGGTGCCGTCTCGCCGGCGATGCGGCCGACGCCGAGGATGACCCCGGTGACGACACCCGGCAGCGCCGCCGGGAGGACGACGCTGCGGATGGTCTGCCACTTCGTGACGCCGAGGGCGGCGCTGGCGTCCCGATACTCGTCGGGGACCGACAGCATCGCCTCGCGGCTGGTGATGACCACCAGCGGAAGCAGCATGAAGCTGAGTGTGAGCATCCCCGCAAGCAGCGACTTCCCGTTGCCGAAGCGGGGGATGAGGAACGCGAAGCCGAACAGGCCGAAGACGATACTCGGCGTCGACCACAAGCCGTTCGTCGCCACCTCGACCGCCTGCGTGAAGCGGCCGCGCTCGGCGTACTCGGTGAGGAAGACGGCTGCACCGATGCCAAGCGGCACCGCGAACAGCATCGCGCCGACGACGAGCCAGATGGTCCCGACGATGGCGGGGAGGACGCCGTTGAAGTCGTTCGTCAGGCCGACGCCGTTCATCACGAACGGGAGGTAGATGGGCCAGTCGAACGAAAAGGCGATGCCGAACAGGACGACCGTCGACGTCGGGCCGACACCCGGCCCGACGGCGAAGCCGTTGAGCACGCCGCCCGTGCCCTTGTAGACGGTGAACGCGAGGAGGATGAAGAGGACAGCGACGATAGAGATGGCGTTCAGATACACGAGGGTGTACGCGCCCGTGTGGCGGCCGCGTGCGCCGAAGCCGCCGTACGCCTTCGCGGCGGCCCACCCGGACAGCAGTGCGGCGAACAGCGTCAACACCGGGATGGTGAAGCCGGCAGTGAACGACGCCTTCTGCTCCCAGCCGAGGTCCCACACCCACGACGGGCCGATGACCCCGGTGACGAACACCAGGCCGACGAACGCGGTCAACGCGCCCGCAGGCAGCGTCGATCCGATGTCTTCGCGCGTGGCGACCGTCAGCGCGAACACGCCGCCGCCGAGGACGACTGCGGCCGCCAGCCACCCGACCGTCCCGAGTCCGATGGTCTGAGAGGCGATGAGGCCGCCGGCGATGAACCAGACGGCTCCGAACGCGACGCCGGCGACCATCCCGGCGCTCGCCTGCGGTTCGGTCTCGACGTAGTCGAATCGAGAGCCGACGCCGAAGACGATGACTGCCCCGCCGAGGACGACCAGCGCCGCGCCGAGCATCGTCGAGAACGGGACGCCGGCGACGGTGTCGGTCAGGCTGATCTGTTCGAACAGCGACGCGAGCGAGACGGTGAACAGGACCGCCGCGAGGGCGACTGCACCGGCGGCGACGATGCCGGTTCCCTCCGCGCCGTCGCGGACGAGTGGGTTCCGGGTGTCAGTCTCCGTCGACATCACTGCTCACCCCCGAGTTTGCTTCGCATGCGTGCTTCGACGTACTGCGATCCGATGGAGAGGAACATGACGGTGATGAAGAGGATGACGCCCGCGGCGAACAGGGCACTCAACTGGAGGCCGTCGGCCTCGCCGTAGTTGCGGGCGATGAGCGACGTGAGCGTCTCCTGTCCGTAGAAGGCGTTGTACAGCGGTTCGGTCAGTTTCGGCACGCCACGGAGCATCACCGTCGCGGCCATCGTCTCGCCGATGGCACGACCGACGCCCAACAGGACCGCCGCCGAGACGCCGGAGAACGCTGCCGGAAGGGTGATTGAAGTCATCGTCTGCCAGTCGGTGGTGCCCATCGCGAGCGACCCACTCTTCATCGACTCCGGGACCGAGGAGAGTGCGTCCTCGGCGACGGAGACGACCGTCGGCAGCGCCATCAGACCGACGACGATGCCGACGAACAGGTACGTCCCCTGCCCGAGGATGTCGAACTGGTCGGAGGCCCACGGGCTGAGGATGGTGAACCCGATGAACCCGTAGACGATCGACGGGATGCCGGCGAGAATCTCGACGCCCGGCTTGACCGCCTCACGGACGGGCGCGGGTGCGATCTCCGAGAGGAACAGCGCAGCCGCGATGCCCAACGGTGCGGCGACGACCGTCGCGATAATCGTGACCAGCACCGTGCCGTGGATCATCGGCACCATCGAGAAGCGGATCGGCGGGGAGACGGCGTCCCAGTTCGGCTGGATGAACATCCGGATTCCCGGGACCGACACCCCGAACACCGTCACGCTCTCGTAGCGGACGACGGGGACCGCCTCGACGAAGATGAAGACGGTGATCAACAACAGTATCAGGATCGTCGACACGGTCGTCGCCAGCGCGAGCACTTTTGCGGTGAGTTCCTGGTGTCGAACCCACCCGTAGCCAGCGGAGACGACGAAGGCCGCGAACGGGAGTATCGTCAGCGACGAGACGAGCAGGAATCCGACGAGCGAGAACAACAGCGAGGCGACGACCACGCCGGCGACGGCGACGGCCTCGGGTTCCTCGTCCTCGAGGGAGTCCCTGACGCGACGGAGGGTTCTGATGCCCCTCTCGACGCTCGACTCTACTCTGTTGGTTACTTGTGCCATCGTGCGTGTATTGCGGTGATTCGGACGTATGGAAATAAACGGCGTGGTGATGAGACGAGACGAAACGGTCGCGTGACAGGTCTTAGACCTGGTCCGGCAGTTTCGCGAACTCGCTTTCGATGTCGGCCGTCGGGAGCGGGATGTAGTTGTTGTCCTCGACGAACACCTGCTGACCGAAGTCCGTCAAGAACATGTTCAAGAACGCGGCCTCGCGCATGTCCGTCCCCGAGGGCGTGTCCTCCGTAATCTTCGTGTACTGGTGGAGGTCACGGTTGAGCGGGTACGCGGAGTCGAAGATGGTGTTCTCCGCGTCGCGGTCGGGTTCGTACAGCGTGCCGTCGAACTCGATCCCGATGGCGCGGACCGTTTCGTCGGTGAACGCCAGCGCCATGTACGCGATTGCGCCCTCGTTCTGCTGGACGGCCTGCGCGACCTGCTGGTTCTGCCCGAAGCGGGTGTCGACGCCCGACATCGACGCGTCGGCCGAGCCCAGCATATTCAAGCGGAACGCGGTGTCCGTCCCCGAGCCTTCCGCACGACCGATGACGTAGATGTCCTGGTCCGGACCGCCGACTTCGGACCAGTTGGTGATCTCGTCTTGGTAGATCTTGCGGACCTGCTCGCCGGTGAGCTGCGTGACGCCGGCGTCGTAGATGTCGCCGCTGACGACGACGGGCTGACCGTCACGGCCGAGGACGTGGTCGACGACTTCCTCGTCGGCCTTCTCCTGGCTCCAGCCGAGTTCGGCCGTGATGGGGCCCGAGGAGTTGCCGATGTCGACGAGGCCGTCGACGACAGACTCACACCCGGTCCCCGAGTGACTCAGACCGATGGATGTCGCGAGCGGTGGCGTCGCCTGCTCGCCCGACGGCTCGAAGCCGTAGAGGCTGGCGAAGTAGTCGGCGAGGCGCATATCCGGTTCGCCCAGTTCGCTCCAGCCGGGAACGGTGTTGCCTTCTTCCTCGTTGCTACCCCAGTACTCGCCGTCGGAGGGAGCCGGGTTGGAGTTCCAGTAGGAAGAGCCCTTGTTGGCGATGGGATACACGGTCGAGGACCCCTCGGCCGTCAGCATCGAGGTGTCCATCCCGGAGTCTCCGGAGCTCCCCGAGTCGCTCCCGGAGTCGCTGCCGCCCGAGCCACCGTCCGAACCGCCCGAGCCGCCGTCGTTCGAAGAAGCGGAACAACCGGCGATCCCCGCAGCGCCGACGGCGCCGGAGGCCGCAAGGAACTTTCTCCGCGAGACCCGATCGGTGCTGGCCGCAGTATCCTGCGTCATCACCTGAGTGGATGCCTCTGGAGTTAAAAGCGATTTATATGATAGGTACTGCGCGGTCGGGTAGCTAACCCTGTGAAGTACTGTGTTACGTAGCGACCCTAGCAGCCACGAGTGCTATATTTGACTATATAGGTATAAAATAGATACGCCAAGATCGGCAGACTGAAAGGTGCTCTCGCCCGATCGAAGCTATATTGGTGCGTCAAATCTCACCAGCACGGTATGGACGACGCCGCCGACACCGATGCAGCACTCGTCGGAACGACACTCGCGGAGGCGGCAACGCTCGTCGCCGACCGACGCGAGGGCGTGGACGAGGAGACCGCACGTGCTACGCTCTCGTCGGTTGCCGAGGACGACGAACTCACCGTCGACTCGATTCACGACGCACTGGCGTACGCGGCGAAGGTCGTCTCGACGCCCGCGACCCGCGCGGAGTTCGCGGGTCTCGACATCGGGGACGCGAGGGAGGCCGCCAGCGACGTGGCCGACGTCGACACGGTCGACGCTCGACTCGCGGCGTTCGAGGAGCGGTTAGGTGAGATCGAGTCGCGAGTCGCTGCGTTGGACGAGGACCTACAGACGCTCGCTGCCCGCGCTGGCGAGCGTTCTGAAGGCGCGGTCCCCGACGACGTGTTCGCGTTCGCGCGGGACCTGGGGCAACTCGAAGCCCGGGCGAACGAGCAACAGGGTGCGGCAGACGAACTCGCGATGGAGGTAGAAGAGTTCGAACGATGGCTGTCGTCGCCCAGCGCCCGCCACGAGGAACTCGCCGCCGACGTGTCGGACCTTTCGTCAGCGGTCGACCGCCTCGGCGACGACGTCGACGCGGTGGTCGATGGAGACGGCGACGCCAACCTGTGGTTCGACTGTCTGCTTCGGAGACGCGTACTCTCCCTCCAAGTGCGTGACCTCGAAGCGGAGGTGTCGGACCTCCGAACGCTCGTACAGCGAGCAGACGACGTCCCGTCCGACCACACCGGCCGATTGGACGGCGCCGTGGACGACCTGGCCGACCTCGATTCAGAGTTGGCGGACGCGGAGCAGCGTCTCGATGCCGTCGCCACTCCCGAGTGGCGCGACCGATTTGACGACAGACTCGACGCCTTCGACGACGACCTCGATTCGGTGTCACCACCGGTGCCGTGGGGGCGCGTCCTGCGGGCGCTCGAAGCCGCACGGAGCGAGTGAACCGGGGCCGTCCACCAGCGACGCGGCGACCGTCACGACGACCGAGAACCACACGCAGCGAGCCACGCTGACGACAGTTGATACGTATCTCGAAGAGAACTGGTAACTTTATTCCAGATCCAATAGATTGACAAGCAACTCCGGGAACGGTCACGCGGGGAGCCCAGGGGAGCAGTTGTCAGAGGCACACGACGGGGCCGCCCCGCCGCGACCGTCTCCGTCCCACTCGGGGCGGTCGGGGACCCGCTGACGTTTCGGCCCGATGTTCGGCTTACAGCGTGTAGTCGTGGGTGCCGTCCTCGCTGTCGAGGAACGCCGTCAGCAGGTCGATCGTCGAGCGGATGTCCTCGCCGTGTGCGGTCTCGGTGACCGTGTGGAGGTACCGCGTCGGAATCGAGATGGCACCAACTGGCTTCGCGCCGTTGGTGTTCTGGAAGCCGGCCGTGTCCGTGCCGCCCGCGGGCAGGACTTCGAGTTGGTGGGGAATCTCCTCGGCCTCGGCCACGTCGCGCAGGCGACGCGTCACCTTCGGGTTCGTGATGACGGAGCTGTCTTTCAGTTTCACGGCCGCACCCTCACCCAGGCGCGTCACCTGCTTGTCCTCGGCGACGCCCTCGACGTCGGAGGCGATGGTCACGTCGAGTGCGACCGCCAGGTCGGGGTCGATGTCGACGCCCAGTGCCTGCGCCCCGCGGAGGCCGACCTCCTCCTGCACCGTCGCGCAGAAGTGGACCGTCGCCTCGGGGTCCGTCAGTTCGCGGGCGGACTCCAGCATCGCGAACAGGCAGACGCGGTCGTCGAGCGCCTTCCCGGTGACCGTCTCGCCCATCTCGACGGTCGTTTGCTCCATCGTGACCAGGTCGCCGACGGAGACGACCTCCTCGACGTCTTCGCCGTCCATCCCCAGGTCGATGACGACGTCCTCGACGGCGTCCTCCTTCTCGCGGTCCTCCTTCGAGAGCGTGTGCGGGGGCACCGACCCGATGACGCCCGTCAGGTCGCCCTGTTGGGTGTGTACGCGCACGCGCTGTGCGCGAAGCACGCGAGCGTCCCACCCGCCGAGGGCGTCCACCTTCAGGAAGCCGTCGTCGGTGACGTGTTTGACCATGAAGCCGATCTCGTCCATATGCGCCGCCACCGCCACCTCGTAGTCGCCGCTGCCCTCGATGGTCCCGATGACGTTGCCCATCGAGTCCGTGCGGACCTCGTCGACGGCCTCGTCGAAGACGGTGCGGACGCGGTCGCGCACGCGGTCCTCGTAGCCGGGAACACCACTCGTCTCTGTCAGTTCACGCAGCAACTCGAAGTCGAAATCGAACGGCATACCTGCGGCTATGGGCAGGGGTGGCTTAATCGCGGGGTTTCCGGTGGACGGAGAACTATCCCGGAGTTTCTAGTGGTTCCGGAACGTTTTTGCGCCCCTCGGCCCCGAGTTGGCCTGTGACAGACGACGACGTCGAAGCCGAACTCCGTGCACAGTTCGAGGACGCCTTCTCGGGCGCCGACTTCCCCGTGTCCAGTCAGATGGACCTCGTCCCCGCACTCCCGCAGGGGCCAGGGACGAAGTTCGAGGCGGGCGACATCTCCTTCACCGCGATGGAACTCGCCGCCAAACTCGGCTCCAGTCAGGACTTCCCGTACGACGACGTCGACTCCCTCGTCGACGACGTGATGCAGGGCCTGAAAGACAACGGGATGCTCTGAGTCGGGGCGTCGACGCCACCGAAGCCACTCGCGGTTTCTCCACCTTCTTCGTCCGACACAGCGGCGGCGCTATCGACGTGTAGCGCGGCGACCGCCCGGCGCACGGATCAGTCACTACGTCGCTGTCTCCCGTGCGCCTCACACAACAGATCGCCCGTCTCCGAGTCTATATAGAAACTGTCGCCAGCACTGATCTCCGTCTGACAGACTGCACAGCCGTCGCCGTGGTAGACGGCGTACTTCCCGACGGGTGTGCCCGTTCTGAGCCGTCCCGCCGCCCGTGCGGGGCGTGTGATCCCTTCACCGACCGCGGTGAGGTTGGCCGTGTCGGCTTCCTCGAATCGAATGATCGGCACGGCCGAGTGAACGCCACCGGGAGAGGTAACTCCGCTGGCGAGGGGTTCAATAACCGCCGTCGCCAATCGGGGGTGTGTTCGGTGAGTGGATCGCCGCGCTACCCGGGTGGTTGGTCTGGGGAGTCCTCCTGGGTGTGCTCGCCACCGTCGTCGTCGCGGGCGTGTTCCTCGCGGCCAACCGTCTGTTCCCCGACCCGCCCGCACACTCGGGCGGCCCCGACCAGGGGTCGCTCCGCCGAAAAGCCGAGATGCGCGACTACCTCCGGCGGATCGACGAGCGGTTCGTCGAAGACGCCGACCTCGACGGCACGACCGTCGCCTTCTACCTCCCCGAGCGACGCGTCGCCATCACCTTCGACGTCCACGCGTTCTTCGCCATCCGCGACGACGAGGCCAACGGTATCCACGTCATCCTCTGTGAACACGAGATGCCCGGCGCACAACTCGGCCGTCGCCTCCCGTTCGACGTGCCGGACGTGCACCTCGGCCCCGACCCCGCTGTCGGATCGCCCGTCACTGCGGCGTTCGACACGCTCGGTCTGCCGGCCAACGCTGGCGAAGAACGGGTCGAACGCGCCTACCGCGAGAAAGTGAAAGAGGTCCACCCGGACCAGGGTGGTAGTCGGGAAGCGTTCACAGAAGTTCGGGAGGCGTACGCGACCGCCCGCGACCACGTCCAAGAGACCGGAAAGGCCTGATCGGGGAGTGGGGGCAACTGCCGAACCGGCGCGCTACCGCGAGATGCCGCCTTCGCCCTCGTCGATGACTCGCTGTACCTCCTCACGAGTGACGACCGCCAGATCGCCCGAGATGGTCCGCTTGAGCGACGCGGTCGCCGCACCCCACTCCAGCGCCTCGTCGATGGTGCCGCCGAGACACCGCTTCGAGAGGAACCCGCCCACGAAGGCGTCGCCCGTGCCGATGGCGTCGAGGGTGTCGGCCTCGTACACTGGCTGTTCGAACACCTCGCCGTCGTGGAGTGCGAGCGCTCCGTGGTCGCCGCGCGTGACGACGACCGTCTCCAGGTCGTGGTCGGTCGCGAGGCCGTGTGCGACCTCGACGGGTTCGCCCTCGCGGCCGAGGACCGATTCCGCGTCCCGCCGGGCGACGAACAGCGTGTCGACGTGTTCGAACAGGCTTCGGAGCGTCTCGGCGGCCTCCTCGTGGCTCCACAGTTTGCTTCGGTAGTTCACGTCGAAACTCGTCGTCGCGCCCGCCTCCGAGGCTCGCTTCAACAGCGCCGCGGTCGTCTCGGCGGCGTCACTCGACAGCGCGGGCGTGATACCGGTCGTGTGGAACGCGGTCACCCCGTCGAGGATACGACCCGGGAGTTCGTCCGGGCGAACCGTCGTCACCGCGGAGTCGGCGCGGTCGTAGATGACGTTCGTCCCGCGTGGCTCGCCGCCGTCCTCCAAGTAGTAGGTGCCGAGGCGGGCGTCGTCGTCCCAGGCGATGCCGGTGTGGACGCCGTGGGCGCGCAGACCGCTGACGACGCGCCGACCGAGTGGTGAGTCGGGGAGTTTCGACAGCCAGACGCTGTCGAGACCCAGCGACGACCCCGCGACAGCGACGTTGCTCTCTGCGCCGCCGACGCGAACGTCGAACGAATCGGTGGTCTGCAGTCGGGTCCCCTCGGGCGGGGAGAGACGAAGCATCGTCTCCCCGAACGTGACGAGGTCGGTCATACCCACACGCACACGGGCGGTCCACAAGAAGGGTCTGGAACGCGGGGCGGGCGGGGGAACCGGCGGCGCGGTTCGCGACGGCGCTACTCCGCTCGCCGCCCGCCGTGGCCGGGGTAATCACGCTCGAAGCGGTCTTCGATCTCCTCGCGACCGAACTCGACCAGCACGGGTCGGCCGTGCGGGCAGGCGTACGGGTTCTCGCAGTCGTCGAGGGTGTCGAGCAACTCCGTGACGCTCCCCTCCGTGAGTGAGGTGTTCCCGGTCACCGACGGGTAACACGCCAAGTCTGCGAGGAGTGCATCCGCCACCTCCGCGACGGGGCGGTCGCCGGTGGTCACCTCGTCGGCGAACGCCGCGAGAACGTCCCGCAGGAGGTCGGGTTCCAGCGTCGCGTCGAACACCGCCGGAACCGCTGTCACCGCGACCCGACCTGCACCGTCCTCGTCCGGCCGCTCCGCCCGGAAGCCGACCTCTTCGAGGGCGTCTCGAAACGTCTCGAACAGTTCCGACTCGCGCGCAGTCAGGGCAATCTCGACCGGCGTCGCGAGTGTCTGTGTCGGCGCGCCGTCGCCGACCGCTCGCTGGAGGCGTTCGTAGTTCACACGCTCGTCGGCGGCGTGTTGGTCGACCAGCACCAGTCCGGCGTCCGTCTCGCAGACGACGTAGGTGTCGTCATACTGGCCGAGGACGCGCATCGCGGGGAGGCGGTCGTGGGCGGTTCGCTCGTCTGTGGTGCCGCCCGCGAGCGTCGACTGCGACGGTGCGCCCCACGTTCGGTCACTCGCTGTTGCGTCGGTGTTCGCCGGGCCGTCGCCCGATGTGTCTGCTCGGCCAGCGTCGTCGTCCGTCTCCGCCGTGTCGGTCTGCCACGACCGAGGCGAGGGGCTGCTTCCCCCGGCGGTCGCGTCGGTCCGCCCGCGTTCGGGGTGGTCGGTCGGTCGACTCGACGCACCGCCGACGTCGACGCTCCACGCGCCGCCGGCGTCGTTCGCCGCCGCATCTGCCGTCGTCGTGGTGTCCGCTGTCGCATCCGCCGTCGAGTCGGCGTCTACTCGCTGGTCGGCGTCGTCTCTGGTGTTCGTCGTCTCCGCCTCCGGTGGCACCACGCCGTCGTCCGGCGCGTCGTCGGGGTCGTCCGGTGTGGCGGCGTCGGAGCCACCCCACGCGTCGAGGACAGAAGCGGTCGTCTCCGCGCCGGCGCTCTGTGACTGCTCGTCACTGTCGTCGCCCGCCTCAGTCGTGCGTCGTGCGTTCGCGGCGCGTTCGTGATCCGTCCCAGCCCCGCCGACGACTTCGGGGTCGACGTCGACCTCGTCGGGGGCGGAGCGCCCACGCGGGGCCGACGACCGCACGAGGCCGTGGTCGAGGAGGGCCGAGCGAACGGCCGTCCGAACCGTCTCCATTACGTCGGCGTCGTCGTCGAAGCGCACCTCCGTCTTTCGCGGGTGGACGTTTACGTCGACGGCGGTCCGAGCCACGTCGACGAACAGGACGGCGAACGGGTAGCGGTCGGTCGCCAGTTGACCGCCATAGGCGTCGACCACGGCCCCACGGAGGTCACCGTCGCGCACCCAGCGGTCGTTCACGTACGTCGTGAGGTACTCCCTACCTGCGCGGGTCGTCTCGGGGTGCGAGACGAGACCGGACACGGACACCGCACCGTCCTCCGATTCGTACTCCACGTCGACCATCGACTCGGCGACTTCGCGGCCGTAGACGGCCAGCACCGCCGAACGGCGGTTCCCGTCGCCGGGCGAGGCGAACACCTCACGGCCGTCGTGTTCCAGCGACACCGCCACGTCGGGGTTGGCGAGGGCGTACGCCGAGACGACGCCGTTCACGCGGTCGAACTCCGTCGCGGGCGTCTTGAGGAACTTCCGGCGGGCGGGCGTGCGCCCGAACAGGTCGCGGACCTCGACGGTCGTGCCGACCGGACAGCCCGCAGGGGTCACTTCGCTCTCGTCGCCGTGGTCGACGACCAGTTCCGCGCCGGTGTCGGCGTCGGGCGTGCGCGAACGAACCGTCAGTTCTGCGACTGCGCCGACCGAGTGGAGCGCCTCGCCGCGGAAGCCGAGCGTGGCGACGCCGGCGTCGAGGTCGGCCATATCTTCGAGTTTGCTCGTCGCGTGTTTCGCGACCGCCATCGGCAACTCCTCGGGCGGGATGCCCGCACCGTCGTCGCGGACGCGGATGCTGTCGATGCCGCCGTTCTCGACGGCGACGGCGACTCTGCTCGCACCGGCGTCGAGCGCGTTCTCGACGAGTTCTTTCACCACGGAGGCGGGGCGCTCGACCACCTCGCCCGCCGCGATCTCGCGGACGGTTCGGTCGTCGAGCGAACGTATCTCGCCGGTCATCGACCGAACGCTGGCGGCGCGGCCGTATCAAACCCGTGTTCGTTGCGGGCGCGGGGCGGTCAGTGGATCGCGACAAGACACTTGCCGCGGGAGCGAAACCTCCGCGTATGGACTCCAACAGTCGCCCGGTGGTCCCCGACCTGTCGGTGTTCCCGCCGTTCCTCCGTCGACTGATCCTCGTGGTGCTCTTGGGGTCAGTCGGGTTCTTGGCGCTGATGGTGCTGATCGGTATCCTCACCGTGTAGGTCGGCCGACGAGACCACGCCACCCGTTACGAAGGCTGAGAATTCGGCCGCGAGGTATTAATACAGCTTCGTCGTCGTATCGGACGACAATGAGCGGGAGCGGGACAGAAAACGGGGTGGGGACCCACACGGAGTCGCTGAGCGAGCTGTCGACTGCCGACGACGCCGAGCGAAGTCTCTCGTCGAAGGCGGAACTCGTGTTGACACCGCCGGGGGCACAGCGACGGACGGCGCTCAAGCGACAGGCCGTGAGCAGTTTTGTCGCCCACCCGACGGTGGTCGAGTTCACGTACCAGACGGACCCGGTGACGATGCACGAACGCTGGCGGTCGGACGTCGGCGCACCGCCGTGTCATATGGTCGTCGACGCCTCCGGCACGGGCGAGGCGCCCGGTCCGCGGGTCGCCGCCGACGGCGGGTCGTTCGCGGCAGAGTCGGCACACCCGAAGGACCTCACCGGCCTGTGTATGAAGTGGCAGGACGCGCTACAGGAGGCACGCAACCACGGGAACCTCTTCGTGACGTTCGACTCCGTCACCGCCCTGTTGCAGTACGTCGACCTAGAGGAGGCGTACCGCTTCCTCCACATCCTCGTCGCGGGCGTCCACCGCGCCGGTGCACGAGCGCAGTTCTACATCGACCCGAAGGCCCACGACGACCAGACCGTCTCCACCGTGCAGGGCCTGTTCGACGCCGTGAAACACGTCGGCTGAGCGGAGGGCCGCCTGCCCCCCGCCCGACGATTTATTAGCTCCCTCAGAGTTCTCGCCCGTATGACACTCACACGGCGGTTCGCGGACCTCGACATCTTTTGGGAGCGACACGCCAACCCCAAGAGCGGGTGGTCGCGGTTCCTGTCGGTCCCGCTTCTCCTCGTGGCGACGTACACGCGGGACCGTCGACTGCTCGCAGTGACGCTCGGGTGGATTCTCGTCAACCCCGTCGCGTTCCCCCGCGTCGACCGCGAGAGCGACACAGGCCCCGCGTGGATGACGCGCGTCGTCGACGCCGAACGCGCGTGGCTTCGCGGCGAGGTGACGGCGGGGTCGTGGCACCGGCTGAACACGCTCGCCGGTCCCGTCACGGCGTACGCGCTGTATGCGGCGTACCGCCGCCGGCCGGTTCGGGCGGCCCTGGCGGGTGCGGTGTCGATGACGTTGAAAGTCGCGTTCGTGTGGGGGCTCGAACGGCGTGCGGCCGCGGCCGCAGCGAGCGAGTAACCAGCCGGTCCCGTTCTCGTCCTCCGTGCGCCCGATTCAGGGCTGTGGCAGCGTCACTTCCTCGCCGTCTGCGTACACCGTCGGGTCGGTGACGATGCCGTCGAGGTGGAGGGGTGCGTCGGTGTCGCCGCCGATGCCCGCGTCGTCGCCGATGGCGATGTGGACGGTGCCGGCGGCCTTCTCGTCGAGGAGGACCGACCCGACCAGTTCGGTGACGCCGACGTTCGTCCCGATGCCCAGTTCCGCGAGGTTGTACGCGTCCTCACCGACCTCCTCGGCGGCGGTCTCGACCTGTTCGCGCACCTCGTCGTCGGAGATGTCGGTGACGAAGCCGTCTTCGACCTCGAAGCGGAGTTCCTGGCCGTCGAGGCGGCCGTACGGCATCATCGTCCCGTCGACGACGTAGGTGCCGTTCGCGTTCTCGGGGCTGACGAACACCTCGCCAGCGGGGAGGTTCGAGAACGACCCTGCGTCGCTCACGTCGCCGGTATCCGAGAGGAACTCACGCGAGCCAGGTTCGAACGTGATGTCCGTGCCCGCGTCGGTGGTCACGCGAATCTCGTCGGCGTCGTCGACCTGTGCGCGCACGTCGGCGCAGTGCTGAGCGATAGCCTCGTAGTCGGCATCGAGACCCGTGAGGAACACGTCGCGGGTGATGCCCGGCAGGGTCGCACCGCGTGCCCCGGCATCGGTGGCGTCGCCGCGGGCGCGAGTGTGGCTCAGGCTCTTCGTCGTCGGCGCGAGGAAGGCGTCGGCCTCGCGCATCGCCGCTGCGACCGGCGCGGGCGGTTCTTCGCCGTGTTGGGCCGCCGGCGGGTAGCGGACGATGCTCGCGTCGCTCGTCACCTCGCTAGCCACCTCGTAGAGGGCCTCGCCGATGTCGACGCGCTTGTCGTCGGTGACGACCGCCAGCGACTCGTCGCTCGCGAGGTCGAGACACTGGTGGATCGCCGTCTCCGCGGCCGCTCGAAGGTCGTCGTCCATACACACGTCTGTGCGGGCCCTCGGTTTGGGCCTGTCGGAGCGGTCGCTCGGGCGTTCATCGGCCCCTGCCGCGGCGAGGAATCCCTGATCGCGAGAATCTGCCGAAATCGGCGTTCTTACTCGCTCTGTAGTTGTTTTCGGATTAGTGATGTCGTAACGATTAACCCCCACCACGAAGGATGAATCGGCAATGATTCAGGTGGGCGTCAACGGCTACGGCACGATTGGGAAGCGCGTCGCCGACGCGGTGGCCGCACAGCCCGATATGAAACTGATCGGCGTGGCGAAGACTCAGCCGAACTACGAGGCGGAGGCGGCCGTCCGGAAGGGGTACCCGCTGTACGCGGCCATCCCCGAACGCGCCGACCGCTTCCACGAGTCGGGCATCGACCTCGCCGGCGAAGTCGAGGATATGGTGATGACCGCGGACGTCATCGTCGACACGACGCCCTCCGGCATCGGTGCGGCCAACCGCGAACTGTACGAACGCTACGACACGCCCGCCATCTTCCAGGGAGGAGAAGACGCAGACGTCGCCGACGTGAGTTTCAACGCCCGCTCGAACTACGACCTCGCGCGCCCGACGGACGTTCGAACCGCCCGCGTCGTCTCGTGTAACACGACCGGACTCTCACGGCTCCTCGCTCCGCTGACGGAGGAGTACGGCGTCGAGAAGGCTCGCGTCACGCTCGTCCGACGCGGCGGCGACCCCGGCCAGACCTCACGCGGTCCCATCAACGACATCCTCCCCGACCCCGTCTCGGTGCCCTCCCACCACGGCCCCGACGTGAACACCATCTTCCCCGACGTCGACATCGACACGCTGGGTGTGAAGGTGCCCGCGACGCTGATGCACCTCCACTCGGTCAACATCACGCTGGAGGCGGACCCGACCGCCGCCGAGGTGCGCCAGTTGCTCGCGAACGAGTCTCGCCTGTTCCTCGTGCCCGAAGAGACAGGCATCGACGGGACGGGGAAACTCAAGGAGTTCGCGATGGACACCGGCCGGCCACGGGGCGACCTCTGGGAGAACTGCATCTGGGAGGACTCCGTCTCGATGGAGGGCCGCGACCTCTATCTGTTCCAGTCCATCCACCAGGAGTCCGACGTCATCCCGGAGAACATCGACGCGATTCGCGCACTCCTCGACTGGGAGGACCGCGAGACGAGTATGGCGACGACCGACGAGACGCTCGGCGTCGGCCTTGAGTCGCTGTTCGACGGACAGCGTCAGCGGGTGGTCCCCCGCACCGACGACTGACGCGAAGAACTCCCTCCGCGCCCGCAGCGCTCACCTTCTCAGCCCAAGTCGTGGACGGTGACTTCCTCGCTCGCCGTGTCGACGACGAACGCCGCAGGCTCCTCCTCACGGCCGGGAATCGGTACCCCGCCGGGGTTGAGGTGGACCGTCTCCTCGCGTTCCTCGTTGACTCGTTCGTGGGTGTGCCCGCGACAGACGTAGTCGTACGCGCCGCTCGCGAGGAGTGCGTCGACGATGGGTTCACTCGTGCCGTGATAGACGGCGAACTCGGCTCCGTCGAGCGTCAGGTCCGCGAACTCGCCGTGGTAGGTGCCGAACGACTCGACGGTGTCAGCGAGTGCCCACTCGCCGTCGTTGTTGCCGCGGACAGCGTGGAACTCCCAGTCCCCGTCGAACGGCGTCGCGGAGAAGGGCGCGACGATGTCGCCGCAGTGGATAACCGCGTCGACGGCGCGGTCGGTGAACACGCCGACCGCGTTCTCGACGTACTGTGCGTTGTCGTGGGTGTCGGAGACGACGCCGACGAGCATACCCGCCGTTCGGTTGCTCGCGGCTTGAAGCCCCGGCCCACCCGCGCAACCCTGTGGTGACGTGACCGACCGGGTGTTTCAAGCGGCCGGGCGACGGCCTCGGCCGTATGGTCCTCCTCAGGCATCCCCTCTACGTCGCAGTTGGCGCGACGGTCGCAGTGTACGGTATCGCGTACGCGCTCGTCTCGGGCGAGTTCCTCGCCGCGGCGGTGACGACGTTTCCGGGCGCGTGGCTCGTCGGGTACGGCCTCTTGAACGGCATCGCGCTCGCGGTCGACGACACGGACCGGTCGCCTCGGAGTGTGAGCAGTGATGACGACGACAGTGCCAACGGTGACGATGACGAGACGGAAGAGTCGGACGCGCTAGCGAGCAGCCCCGTCTTCCGCACTCCGTACTAACAGTTCGACGGCCGGGAGCGGTTCGCCGGTGAGCGCGCGGATGTACGCGCCGCCGGCGATAGAGACGTGGGAGAAGTCGGCCTCGTCCATCCCGTACATCGTGATCGCGCGAGAGGTGTCGCCGCCGCCGACGACGGAGAAGCAGTCTGTCTCGGCGATGGCCTCCAACACGCCGACGGTGCCGACGCTGAACCGTTCGTCCTCGAACACGCCGAGCGCGCCTTTCACGAACACCGCCTCAGAGTCGCGGATAATCGGCGCGTACGTCTCGACCGTCTCGGTGCCGACGTCGAGGAACGACTGCGTCTTCTCGGTGACATCGTCGACTGCGACCTCACCGCGGTCGCCGTCGGGGTCCTCGTACGCGAGGTCCGTAGCGAGCGTCACCTGATCACGACGCTGTTCGAGCACCGAGCGAATCGTCTCCTCGTTGGCCGCCCACTGCTCGTCGAACAGGTCGGTCTCGACATCCTCGCCGACCGGGTATCCGGCCGCGCGGAGGAACAGTTCGCCGGCGACGCCGCCCAGCAAGAACTGGTCCACCTTCTCGTCGAGCGCCTCCATCACGCCGATGACGTCGGTGGCTTTCGTCCCGCCGACGACCATCGTCACGTTTCCGTCGAACTCGCGGTCGGCGATGGCAGTGTTCGCCTCGTACTCCGTCGCCATCACGCGCCCCGCGTACCCCGGGAGGCGAAGCGGGAAGCCGACTAACGAGGCGTGCTTCCGGTGAGCCGCCGAGTACGCGTCGTTCACGTAGGCGTCGAACTCCGGTGCGAGCGTCTCGACGAAGTCGCTGGCGGCGTGTTCCTCCGGGTCCTTCTCGGGTAACTCGTCGTCGGTCATCCGGGTGTTCTCCAGGAGGAGGACGTCACCCGCGTCCAGCGCGCGGATGGCCGAGATCGCGTCCTCACCGAACGTGTCCAGGACGAAGTCCACGTCCACGCCCGCGTGGTCGGCGAGGATGTCGGCGTGTTGCTCCAGCGAGACGAACGTGTCTCGGCCGGGGCGACCCTGGTGGGCCATCAGCACGACGCGGTGACCCGCATTCGCGAGGTCTGCGACCGTCTCTGCGTGACGAGAGAACCGGCGGTTGTCCTGCACGACGCCGTCTTCGACCGGCGAGTTGAGGTCGAGACGGACGAGTACGCGCTGCTCGGCGGGGAGGTCGTCGATGGTGCGGAAGGAAGGCATACATCCGTGGCGTCGGCGGTGACGAACTTAGAAGGCGCGGATGCCACAGCGCCACCGCTCGGCCCGGGCGAACAGGCGGCCGTGCTCGGGGCGTGAGCGTCGCGGAGTCGACCCTCGGCGGCGCGTCGTCGGGCCGCACACCCGCTGCCCGACGCGCCGTGGCTGTCAGTGCATCAGGCTCGCTGGTTCGGTCTCGTTGAAGAAGGTTCGCAGTGGGTCGCGGACTCGTTTCTTCCTCGTCCTCGCGTTGTTCGTGGGTGGAGCGGCCCGAAGACCGCTCCGCCGCTTGCAGAGCCGACGAAGTCGGCTTCGCCTGGTTTGTTGGCGGCTCGGCACGGGGATCTCGCCGCCGGTCATCTGAGGGCTCGCTGCGCTCGCCCTCGCGTTAGTCGTCGCTTGCTTCCGCTTCCGCCTCGGTGCGCGAAGCACGCCGCGCTGCGCGGTCGATGAACTCCTGCGGGAGTTCGTCGATCTCACCAGCTTGGACGCCCCACAGGTGCGCGTAGAGGCCGTCCTCGCCCAGGAGGTCCTCGTGGGAGCCGCGTTCGGCGATCCGTCCGTCTTCGAGCACGACGATCTGGTCTGCGTCCTTGATCGTCGACAGACGGTGGGCGATGGCGAACGTCGTGCGGTCTTCGGTCAGGCGGTCGATGGAGCGCTGGATGAGCATCTCCGTCTCCGTGTCCACGTCGGAGGTCGCCTCGTCGAGGACGAGGATCTCCGGATCCTTGAGGATCGCACGGGCGATGGAGAGCCGTTGGCGCTGTCCGCCCGAGAGTTTCACGCCGCGCTCACCGATCTCGGTGTCGTACCCTTCGGGCAGGTTCTGAATGAACTTGTGCGCCTCCGCCGCCTTCGCCGCCTCGACGATTTCGTCGTCGTCCGCGTCGAAGGTGCCGTAGGCGATGTTGTCGCGGACCGTCCCGTAGAACATGAACGTGTCCTGACTCACGTAGCCGAGCGACTGTCGGAGGCTCGGAATCGTCACGTCGCGGATGTCCTGGCCGTCGATCTCGATGCTCCCGTCGTCGACGTCGTACATCCGCAAGAGGAGTTTGAGGACGGTCGACTTCCCTGCGCCGGTGGGGCCGACGAGCGCGAGCGTCTCGCCGCCGTCGACGTCGAAGGTGATGTCGTCGACGATGACCTCCTCGTCGTCGTAACTGAACGTCACGTCGTCGTAGACGACCTCGCCGTCGTCGACGACGAGGTCCTCGGCGGCGGGGTCCTCGACGATGCGCGAGGGGGTGTCCATCAGGCCGAACAGGCGGGCGCTGGAGGCGCGTGCGCGCTGGTACATATTGATGATGGAGCCAAACTGCGCCATCGGCCAGATGAACCGCTGGGTGTAGAGGATGAACGTCGTGAACGTCCCGACGGTGAGCGCGTTCCCGCCCGTCAGCCACAGCGGGGCGTCCCCGAGCACCCAGAACCCGCCGACGCCGAACGTGATGACGAAGCCGACGCCCGCGATGACGCGAAGCGCAGGGAAGAACTTGATCCGGGTGGTGATGGCGTCCCAGTTGGCGTCGTAGTAGTCGGTAGAGACGTCGTCGACGCGCTCGGACTCGAAGCCCTCGGTGTTGAACGTCTTGATGACCTTGATGCCGCCGAGGTTGTTCTCCAGCCGCGAGTTGAGGTGGCCGACCGTCTTGCGCACGTCGGCGTACTTCGGCTGGATGACGTCGATGAACTTCCACGTCGTCACCGCGATGACGGGTACGGGAAGCAGCGAGATGAGTGCCAATCGCGGGTTCAGCCAGAACATAATGCTCGCGATGCCGAGCACCATCACCGACAGACGGAACGCGGAGTTCATCCCGTCGTTGAGGAACCGCTCCAGTCGGTTCACGTCGTTCGAGAGCACGGACATCATCTCGCCGGTCTGTTTCTCGGCGAAGAAGTCCATGTTCAGCCGCTGCATCTTGTCGTAGGTGTCTGTCCGGATGTCGTGTTGGATGTTCTGCGCGAAGGAGTTCCAGCCGAAGTTCCGGATCCAGTGGAACACCGACCCGCCGAAGAAGGCGAACGCGATGACGCCGATACTGAACACGAACTGGCCGCGTGGCTCCGCCGGGAGTAGCCCTTGCGGGACTAACGGCAGATCGAACGGTCGGTCGTTGCGGAAGATGGCGTCGATAGCGAGACCGAGGAGGAGTGGCGGCAACAGATCGAGAATCCGCGCCGCGACGCTCCCGAAGAACCCGAGACCGAAGAACCGGGCGTTCGGAAACCCGTACTCCGAGAACAGCCGCTTCATCGGATTCTCCGTTTTTTCACGGATATCCTCGAAGGGGTCGTCCTCGTCCGATGGATGACTCATTACCCAGTAGAGTGATACCAAGCCCCTAAACGGTTCGCTTCGAATCGAAACACCCCGGATTCGTCCGTCTCCGGGTCGCCTCCCGCCCGGCCGTCGCAGACGTCAGTAGTCGCCGGCTATCTCCACGGTGTCGCCGACGCTGACGCCAGTCCGATTGGTCCACTGGTACGGCACTTCGAGGACGTATCTCCCGGTTCCACGGTACCGCTGTAAGTCCGACTCGCTCGTTCCCTCCGGCGGCAGTTCGGCGTTGTGGATGCGAGTGACGGTGCCGTTGGCGGCGATGAACACTATATCGATGGGGAAGTCCATGTCCCGCATCACGTACGCGTACTCGCCTTCGCTGTCGTGGACGAACAGCATTCCCTCGTTCGGCCCGAGCGACTCGGTGTCAGAGAGGCCCGTATACCGTTTCGCGTACGTGTCGGCCACGCGCACGTCTGCCGTGCCCAGTTCGGTCCCTCCCTCGTCGACGACGGTGACGGTGGTTCGCTCGTACTCGCCGTCGTTGGCGGCGCTCGTGAGCGTCCCGAGACAGCCAGTGAGCACGAGCATCCCGACGACGGCGACGACGAGGAGCAGACGTGAGCGAGCAGGAGCCATCGTCCGCAATTCGCGGTCTGTGTGGGAAAACGTGTCGGGCAGGCCATCGGTGGGCGGGCCGAACGAATCGAAAGGGAAGCGTTATTCGACCGCGACCGGAACGAGACGGTGCGGGCTCGTAGTCTAGTGGTTATGACGCTTCCCTTACAAGGAAGAGACCGGTGGTTCAAATCCGCCCGAGCCCATCCGAGTGACCGAGCGATGCGAGGCGCGAGGTGTTCTGTGAGGCGGATTCTGAAGCAGGGTGTGACGCGAGCGGAACGACCGTAGTTCAAATCCGCCCGAGCCCACTTCTGACGTTGCCATCGCGAGGAGTGGAACGACGAGCGGTTGCCGTCGGCCCGTACGCACAGTTATGTTGTCGCCCACAAAACACGACCCGATATGGACGAGACAGTGTACGTCATCGCGCAGGTACAGGTCGACGACCGGGAGGCGTATCAGGAGGAGTATCTCCCGACGACAATCGACCGTATCGAAGCGCACGGGGGGAGTCTCCTCGTCGGGGCCGACGAGGCGGAAGTTTTGGAGGGCGAGTGGGACGGCAACTGGACGGTCGTTATCGAGTTTCCGTCAGCCACCGACGCGACCGACTTCTTCGAAGACGAGGAGTACGGCGAAGTCGTCGGAGTGCGTCACGAGGCGGCCGCGTTCAGCAACATCGCACTCGTACCGTCGTTCGACGATTCGTCATCATAGCCGATGCGACCAACGAATCCGAGTTAACTGGGGTTTACGGCGGTAAACGGCCACATCACCTTTTACGCGTCCCACTACACTGTCCGTCCGTCCGATGCACGAGTCTGTTCAGCGAGGGGGATGTCGATGAGTGCGAAACGGATTGCCGCGGTACTGGCGTTGATCGTCGTCGTCGCGGTCGGCGGCGCGGCGGCGTTCGTCCAGGGGATCGGTCCCTTCGGCGACATCGGTGGCGGCGACTCCAACCCGGTGACTGAGACGCCTCGGTCGACAGGGACCGTGTACGGTGTCGACGAGTCCGGCGGGTCAGCCGAGTCGAGCGGTGGTGATGGTGGCGGATCGAGCGGCGATTCCGGCGATAGTGACAGCGGCGACACGCAGTCGATCCCGCCGTACACGTTCGCCATCCAGTCTATCGAGCAGTGTGGGCAGACCTGCCGCGACGTGACTGTCAGCCTCGACAACAACCGTAACGAGACGGCGACGGGCGTCACCGTCTTCACCCGCATCTACGCGGGCAACTCCACCGACTCCAGCGCCCAGATATGGGAGGGCAAACGCGACGTGGGCACCGTCGAGGCCGGCGGGTCGGTGACGGAGACGAGTCGCGTCGACCTCTCGTACGCCGAGGCGTACCAGGTCCAACAGAACGACGGCTGGATCACCATCGTCACCACCGTCGAATCCGACAACGTGACGATCACGTACAGAGAGCAGCGCGACGTTCGCTGACCGCCAGCGGGCGCGGCGATTCGAAACGCTTTTTCATACAGCCGGGGTTCATCGAAGTGCGCCGCCTTAGCTCAGACTGGGAGAGCACTCGACTGAAGATCGAGCTGTCCCCGGTTCAAATCCGGGAGGCGGCATCCCACTTCTACACGGTTCCCATTCGGAGAGCGCTCGTACTCGACTGAAGATCGAGCTGTCCCCGTTCCCGCGAGCGAAGCGAGTGGGAAGTCGAAAGACGAGCGCCAGCGAGTCTTTCGGAAGTTCAAATCCGGGAGGCGGCACTTCTGTGATTTCAAACCGACGAGTGGAGCGACGCGCTCGGCTCGCTCACGTCACGTCTTGATCGCTTCCTTGACGTGCCCGACCGCGTTGCGGGCGGCGAACGTCGCGACGGGGCGGCCAGTGGGATGGCTGTACAGCGGCCCGAGCGACTCCGGTTCACGGATCGTCCCGGCCGCCGCGGCCCGGACGGCCGTCGTCAGCATATCCGCAGACTCGTCGAGCAGCCGTCGCTTGACGCCTTCCCAGGTGTGTTCGCCGGAGATGTCGACCTGCTTGAGCGCTGCGATGCGTCCGGCGTCGAGATGTTCGGTGATCTGTTGGACGGTGACGCCCGCGGTGTCCTCACCGTTGACGAACTCCCAGAACCCCATCGGCTGGCCGCGATACTCGCGGAGGTCGCCGTGATGATAGCTGAGGACGCCGTGCTCGAACGCCGAGAGTATCGGTCCGACGATGAAGCCGAAGCCGAACCGGATCCCGATGTCCGCGCTCGCACCGACAGCAGCAGCCACGTCCTCCGGTATCTCTTGTTTCCACCCGTCGATGATCTTCGGGTCGACGTGATGGTGTTCGACCGCGTCCATCTCGATGAGATTCGACAGCGGCACCGGGTCGTGGTGCGGAATCGGTCCGGCGACGGTCCTGTTGAGGACGGCGATGGGCGCCCACTCTCGGAGTTTGAGTGCCCGCTTCAGCGTCTCGGCGTACGTCCGCGAACGCTCGTGTTCGTCGTACACGAGCGCTGTCACCTCCGAATTGGTGTTGTCGAGGAGGTGTCTGAGGGCGTTCGCCTGCCACTCACTGATCGTGTCCCCGTCGACGAGGAGACACACCTTCATCCGTTCGTGAGGGCCTGGAGTGGTTCGGTCGCGAGCGACTCCATCGTCCGAATCTGGAGGTCTTCCTCGGGAACCGTCGCGAGGTACTCGAAGTACTCCGAGAGCACGTCCCACTGGTGTTCGTTACTGAGGTCGTAGAGGTGACACCAGAGGTGGAGCGGAACGCCGGTGCGAATCGCACGCTCGGTGCTTCGCTGGAGGTAGTTGAGGTGAATCTTCTTCCTGATTTCGAGGGGAAGCGGACGGAACAGCCGTGGCGTCGCCGACTGTCCCGACGGGAGCGACGACGCCGTCAGCGACGGATACGTCGTACAGTACGTCTCGACGACGTCGTCGACGACGCGGGGATGCCACAGCGGATGTGGCCCGACGGTGAGTTCACGGAAGCGGCGGAGTCGACCGTGTCCGCTCGTCGGAATCGCGTAGCGTGCGACGTTG
Organism: Halobaculum limi; assembly: GCF_029490015.1. Taxonomy (GTDB): domain Archaea; phylum Halobacteriota; class Halobacteria; order Halobacteriales; family Haloferacaceae; genus Halobaculum; species Halobaculum limi. The sequence continues at coordinate 2,667,152 of NZ_CP120468.1, read as the reverse complement.
ATGCCGTGGTCCGCGAGGAGGTCGTTCGGTGGGCGCGAGTGGCGCGGCGGGACGATCGAGCGGACGGTGACGCCCAACTCCTCGTGAAGCGCGAGCGACGTGGCGAGTTCCTCGTCGACGACCGGTCGGGGAACCTGCCCGCACAGGACGTGTGAGAACGTGTGCGTGCACAGTTCGTGGCCCACCTCGGTGTCGAGAATAGCCTCCGCGGCGTCGGGCGCGTAGAACAAGGGGTGACGTGAGAAGTCGGTCCCGGGGTCGGCGTCGAACCAGCCATCGGCGTACGGCCCCGGGTGGAAGCCGTCACACTCCTCGAGGAGGAGATGGCCGACGATGTCGAACGTGATGGGCACGCCGCACTGGTCGGCTTTCGCGAGGAGTGTGTCGAGATACTGTCGCTCGGCGACGCCGTCGCGCGACAGGTGCGCGTACGTCCCCTGGTCGTGGACGCCCCACCCCAACTCGACTTCCATACTGATGGTCAGCGTGCCCGCCTCGTCCTGTGGTGCCGTCTCGCCGTTGTGTGCCTGTGACTCGGGGGAGCCGCGTAGCGAACTGAGGTTCAAGTTACCAGTCGTACAGCAAAGTGTCTGATTAGTATACAGTGCATACCGACGTTCAGTGACTGTCGAGCCACGACGCGACGCCCGGGCCACTGGAGTAGTCACCGCGTTCGAGGCGTCTCGGGACAGTACGAACGTACTACTGCACCGTCCAAACAGGAGCGAGATCGACGGATTCGGGATGGATCGCACGAACGCTTATCACGCCAGTCGGGGAAGCATCCGACTCCGATGACGAAACTCGCGATCACGCTTCGGCGTGCGGAAGGCACCTCGTTCGAGGAGTTCAAGACGTACTACCTGTCCGAACACGCGCCGCTCGCGGCCGACCTGCCGGGACTTGAGCGGTACACCGTATCGTTCCCCGCAGACCCGGCGTCGGCGTCGTACGACGCCATCGCGGAACTGCACTTTCCCGACGGCGAGACGATGTCCGAGGCGTTCGAGTCGGAGTTGGGGCGCGAGGTGACGGCCGATGCCGCCGAATTCGCCGATATGGACGCTGCCGAACGTGTCGTCCAAGAAGAACACGTCGTCGTTGAGTGACCTGTGGCAGGCAACTGATCCCGCAAGATCGGCGGATTCACGGGCCAGCGTGGCTGTTCCTTCGGCGTTGCGTGGATCGTTCACACGCAGAGTCCCGACTCGGAAGGGTTATCCGTCGTCCTCCGCTCGGTGGGTGTATGGCGAAAGGGAAGGTCGACTTCTTCAACGACACTGGCGGCTACGGTTTCATCGAGACTGACGACGCGGACGAGGACGTCTTCTTCCACATGGAGGACGTTGGCGGCCCCGACCTCGAAGAGGGTCAGGAGGTCGAGTTCGACATCGAGGAGGCCGAGAAAGGCCCCCGCGCGAAGAACCTGCAGCGCCTGTAAGGTTCCGACGACACGGTCGCAGACCGAACCGCAGTTTTCACCGTTTTTCACACCGACGAGCCGCTGCCCCGTCGATTCCGGCGGGCGGTCGCTCGCGAGCGCCAGCGATGGCTCCCTACACGCCACCGCGTCGCCGCGGCGCTTATTCGCGTCGCCACCGACCCTTCTGCTGTGACTCGGCACCGGAGGCGACACCCGTGACCGCGACGACGCTCCATCGACCCGCACACCGCGAGGCGCTGTGGGAACTGGAGGCGGCGTTCGAGCGAGGCGACCTCGTCACCGTGTTCGGCACCTGTACGGTCGAGTACGACGGTCGGGCGGCCTCGTCGCTCAGCCCCGGCGCGCGACTGGTGGTGTTGAAGCCGGACGGATCGGCGCTCGTCCACACCGACGAGGGACGGACGCCGGTGAACTGGCAGCCACCGGGGTGTGAACACCGCGCGGCCGTCCGCGACGGGCGTCTCCGGATCCGAAGCGTGCGCACCTCGCCCGCGGAGACGCTCGACGTGCGCTTCTCCGAGGTCGAACAGTTCGCCGCCTACGGTGTCACCGGCGGGCGCGACGTCGCGGTGGTCGGCAGCGAGGCCGACCTGAAAGACCGGGTCCTCGCGGACCCCGCGGTCGTCGAACCGGGGTTCGAGCCGTTGGCGACCGAACGCGAGTCGGAGGCCGGCCCAATCGACGTGTTTGGCCGCGACGACGAGGGTCGCCCGGTCGTCGTCGAACTGAAGCGCAGGCGCGTCGGCCCCGACGCGGTGGGGCAACTCGCCCGCTACGTCGCTGCGATCGAACGCGAGGAGCCCGACGGGACGACCGTTCGCGGCGTGTTGCTCGCGCCGTCGGTGACCGACCGCGCTCGTGACCTGTTGGCTCAGGAGGGTCTCGAACACGTCGCTGCCGACCCGCCGAGCGACCCGGTCGACGGGGAGCGATCGTCGACGACAGACACAGAGATGGCCGACGACGACGGGACGTGACCCTCGATGCGCCGGGCGTGGGTGCCGACACACGCCGGGACGGCGAAACGTAGGCTTTAACCACGCCACCGCCGTCGACTCGGACAAGTAACCATGTCTGACAAACCGGCCTCCATGTACCGGAAGATCGACAAGCCGTCGTACACGCGACGGGACTACGTCACCGGTATTCCGGGATCGAAGATCGCACAGCACAACATGGGCGACCTCACCACGGGTCCCGACGACTACCCCGTCCACATCTCGCTGGTCACGGAAGAGGACGTCCAGATCCGTCACGGCTCGCTGGAGTCGGCGCGTCTGTCGGCCAACCGTCACCTCATCCGTGAACTCGGCGAGGGTAACTACAAGATGGTCCTGCGGAAGTTCCCCCACCAGATCCTGCGCGAGAACAAGCAGGCGACCGGTGCGGGTGCAGACCGTGTCTCCGACGGGATGCGCCAGGCGTTCGGCAAGCCCGTCGGCACCGCCGCACGGATGAACGCCGGCGCTACCGTGTTCACGGCCTACGTCGACGTCGACCAGGCCGACGCCGTGAAGGAGGCGTTCCGCCGCGCGTACAACAAGATGTCCCCGCCGTTCCGCATCGTCGTGGAGAAAGGCGAGGACCTGCTCGTCCGGTAATCACCGGCGACCCCGGATCGGCCGGGCTTCTCACCGTTTTCACGCTCACCAGCGACGGCGTCGTCGCCCGCGACGCCGACGCCGCTAACACGTATTCGAGTAAATATCCGGTCGTGGAGCGCTGACAGCGGAAAACTCCGGCAGGCATTTCTCCGACGAGCGAGCATCGTCGCTGTATGACTGACGTACGGGTCGCGGGTGTCGGCCTCACGCCGTTCGGTGCACACGACGGACGGACGGGCAGAGACCTGTTCGCGGAGGCGGCGCTCGCGGCGATAGACGACGCGGGCGTGTCGGGCGACGAGGTCGAGCACCTCAACTACGGGAACTTTATGGGTGCACTCGCGGAGCGACAGGGCCACCAAGCGCCGGTGATGACGGAGGCGGCCGGCCTGCGGTGTTCGGGCACGCGCTACGAGGAGGCGTGCGCGTCTGCAGGTGTCGCGGTTCGGGAGGCAGTTCGGGCCATCCGATCGGGCGAGAACGACGTGATGCTCGCCGGCGGGATGGAGCGGATGACGAACCTCTCGACAGGCGAGGTGACCGAGTCCCTAGCGGTCGCGGCCGACGAACTGTTCGAGGTTCGCGCGGGCGTCACCTTCCCGGGTGCGTACGCGCTGATGGCACGGGCGTACTTCGACGAGTACGGCGGCGACCGCGAGGATCTGGCCCACATCGCGGTGAAGAACCACGCCAACGCCGTGCCCAACGACTACGCGCAGTACCAGCGTGAGATCACGGTCGAACAGGCGCTCGACTCTCCCGAGGTGGCGTCGCCGCTGCACCTGTTCGACGCGTGCCCCATCACCGACGGCGCGAGCGCCCTCGTCCTCGTCTCCGAGGAGTACGCCGAGAAGCACGACCTCGACGCGTCCGTCTCCATCACCGGGACCGGACAGGGCGGCGACCGCGCGGCGTTGCAGGACCGCGCCGATATGGCCCGCACGCCCGCCGCGACCGACGCCGCAGAGGAGGCGTACGCCGACGCCGGCATCACGAGCGACGACGTGGAGGTAGCGGAGGTCCACGACTGCTTCACCATCGCGGAGGTGTTGGCGCTGGAGTCGCTGGGCTTCTTCGACCCCGGTGAGGGTATCGGCGCGGCCCGCCGCGGCGACACCACGCGCGACGGCGACCTCCCGGTGAACCTCTCGGGAGGTCTGAAGGCGAAGGGCCACCCGGTCGGCGCGACCGGCGGCTCTCAGATTGCCGAGATGACGCGACTCCTCCGCGGCGACCACCCCAACAGCGACGCGGTGTCCGACGCACAGATCGGCCTCACCCACAACGCGGGCGGGACGGTCGCGAGTGCGGTCGTCCACGTGTTGGAGGTGGCAGAATGAGCGACGCCGACCCCGACCTCCCGGCGGACACGGGGTACGACGAGTGGGCCGACTCACTCGCCGAGGGCGGCTACTACTTTGAGTGCGAGAACGGCCACGGGTCGCTGCCGCCGCGGCGTGTCTGCCCCGAGTGTGGCGGCCGCGACCTCGACCAGCAGTCGCTCCCCGACACTGGGTCGGTGGCGACGTTCTCCGAGATTCACGTCGCGCCGTCGGGGTTCGGTGTCGACCCGCCGTACGTCACGGCGGTCGTCGACTTCGGCCCGGTTCGACTGACGGGGATCGTTCGCGACCTGTCGGCCGACGAAATCGAGATTGGAACGTCGCTCGTGCCGGACGTAGAAGAGAACTCGGCGACAGGAAAGCGACTGGTCGTGTTCCGCCCGGCGTAACCCGGTCGCTCTCAGTCGCGACGCCGGAACCTCCGGATGGCGCTCAGTCGTCCGACGGCGTTGGCGACGCGGAACCCGTGTTCGGTTCCGACACCTGCGTGACGACTAAGCCGAGTCCGACGACGCCGCCGACGGCCGCGGCCACGAACGGGACCGCGAAGCCGAACGCGACGAGGAAGCCCGACAGCAGCGTCCCGACGGCGACGCCGAGGCCGAAACCCATCGTCAACAGCGAGAGCGTCGATCCAGAGGCACCCTCCTTCGCGAGGTCGCCCGCGAGCGCCAGCGACGGCGCGAACACTGCGGCCACCGCGACGCCCTGGACGAACCGTGCGACGACCATCAGGTACGAGTCGGTGATGAACCCCTGCGCGAGCGTCGCCGGAACGAGGAGGACGAAACCACCGAGGAGAAACGGTCGGCGGCCGTACCGATCGCTCAGCCGTCCGATCGGCAGTTGGAAGAACACGTTCGCGAGGACCGTCGCGCCGAACTGCACCGAGTAGAGGAAACTCCCCTGGTCGAGGCGGGCGTTGATCACGTTCGCCAGCGGCGCGTAGATGGCGATAGACAGCGCCATCACGATGGTCGCCAGTCCCAGCGCGAACACCGGATCGAGGCCGCCGTCCTCGCCGACGACCCGGATCGAGATGTCCTTGCTCGCCGACTCCTCGCTGCGCTCCGGATCGCTGATGAGCACCGTGATCAGCGCGAAACTGATCGCCGCGCCGACGACGGCGACGAGAAACGACGCGTCGAAGCCCGTCACGTCGACGCCCGCGACGACGTACGGCCCGCCCGCGATGACGACGCCAGCGATCAGCGGTCCGACCCCGAAGCCGATCAGTCGGAAGGTGTTGAACAACCCGAAGTTGCCGCCTCGTTCGCCGTCGACCGAGAGTTCGTTCACCAGCGCGACCGTGATCGGGATTGAGAACGCCGCACCGATCCCTTGGAGGCCCCGCATCGCGAGTACGAGGTAGTAGTCGGTGAACACCAGATAGCCCGCACTCCCCGTGGCGACGAGTGCGAGACCGATCAGGAGGAACACCTTCCGCCGGCCCGTTCGGTCCGAGAGCGACCCGGTGAACGGCTGACTGAAACTGTTGAGGAAGCCGAACAGCGAGAGGACAATTGCGATGAGCAACTCGACGGTGACGTCGATCCCAACCCCGAACACGCCGACGGTGGACCCGGTGACCGACGGCATCGTCACCGCCTGACTGCCGATGTACAGCGGGAGGACGACCACGAGAAACGAGTTCGCCAGCGCGCTGACCATCCGCGCGATGGCCAGCGAGAGGATCCTGGCGTCGAGTTGGGACCGGATCGCCATTCACGCTAGCCACGCGGCCCGCCGGTATCAACTCGGGGGCCTCGGAACTTCTGGAGCGCGTTACCGTGCGCGAAGTATATATTCAGACCGCGAGCGGCGTCGACTCCCTGGCGGCGAGGTTACTCGCTCTCTTCTTGTTCGACAGTCACAGACCCGGTCGGGCGGTCACCGCCGATGACGGCGACGAACTGCTCGCCGAACTCGACGTGGGGCAACAGCATCGCGTCGTCGAAGACGACCAACTCACACCCGGCGGCGTCCGCGAGGTCACGGCCCTCCGACAGCGCCGGGAGGTCCGCCTCGCGGCCCCACACGATAGTCGTCGGCACGTCGAGGGCCGCGAGTGCGCTCCCGAGGTCCACGTCGCTGTTCAAGTACCCCGAAATGAACGACGCGGGTGCGAAGCGTGCGCCCGCTTGGTGGGTCGTCCGCCACTCGTAGTCGGGCCAGTCTTCGCCGGCTTTCGCGGGGTCCCAGTAGCCGTGGTCGGCGTTGAAGTAGTCGATGGACGGCTTCGAGGTGAGCAGGCCGAAGACGGCGTCGCCGACGACGGGTGCGCGGACGAGTTCTCGCAGCGCCGTCTTCGGTGGTTCCGGTCCGGCGACGGCGGTCGGGCACACGAGCGTCAGTTCTCCAAGGTCGAGGTCGCTGGCGACGCCGACGACGTACGCACTCGTCAGCGACGAGGCGACGACGTGTGGCGACTCCAACTCCCCGAGGAAGTCGCGCACGAAGTCTTCGTACAGCGCCGCCGAGTAGCGAAGCGGCGGACGGTCGGAGCGCCCGAATCCGGGGAGGTCGGGCGCGACGACGTGGTACTGTTTCGAGAGGCCGGCGAACACCTCGCGCCACTCACCGGCAGAGCCAGCGGCGTTGATGCCGTGGAGGAGGACGAGCGTCTGTGCGTCCTCGTCGCCGGCCTCCGTGTACGCGATATCCATCCCGCGCCAGCGGAACGTGCCCTGCACGCCCTCCAGCGGCGGTTCGAGTTCACCGGCTTTCGTGCGGAGCGCTCGGGTCGCAGCGACTGTCAGCCCCGCACCCAGCGCGGCGTACTTCAGCGTCGACGTGAACTTCGATCTGAGAGTCATACGCCGTGATACGTTCGCGGAGAACTTAGTTCGCGTGCCGACACGTGTCAGCAGGGAACACGGGCGGTCGTCCCTCGTTACAGCGGTTCCTCGCCGTCGATGATCCGGAGGCAGCGCTGTGCCAACGCCGGGACGCGCGTCTCCATCGTCGGGTACAGCGGGTCGTCGCTGTTGCCCTCCAGATACCGCCGGTAGAACATCTCGCCGAGCGCCGCGAGTTTGTACACCGCGAGCGTCCGGTAGAAACGGTCGTCTTGCTCGTCGTAGGTCCGCCCGGTCGCCGCCTCGTAGCGGTCGACCAACTCGCGGCGACTCGGGTACCCCTCCTGTTCCATAAACTGCGAGGTGAGTTCCGGCGTCGCGGGTTCGGGGTCGCCGGGGTCGCGCCAGAACGACAGCATCCAGCCCAGGTCGGTGAGCGGGTCGCCCAGCGCCGCCAACTCCCAGTCGAAGACGGCGACGAGTTCCGGCGGCGTCCCCGGCGCGAACTGCACGTTGTCGAGTTTGTAGTCGCCGTGGACGAGCGTTTGGTCGTGGTCTGCGGGGACGTGCTCTTGGAGCCACTCGGTCACCTCGGCGATTTCGGGGACCGTGCGCTCCTCGCTGGTCACCTCGAACGCCCACTGGAACTGCTTGGCCCAGCGACCGACCTGTCGCTCCGTGAAGCCTTCTGGCCGGCCGAACTCTGCGAGGCCGACCCCCTCGTAGTCGACGCCGTGAATCGCCGCGAGCGTGTCGACCAGTTCCTCGCCGACCTGCTGGCGGTGGTCCGGGACGGCGAACCGCTCCGGCTCAGCCGAGCGGAGGACGTCGCCGTCGACGCGGCCCATCACGTAGAAGTCCGCGCCCAACACGTCGTGGTCGTCGCACGCGAGGACCGTCTCGGGAAGTGGGACCGGCGTCCCCTGAAGCGCGTCCATCACGCGATACTCGCGTAACACGTCGTGGGCCGTCTCTGCGGTCTCACCCGGTGGCGGCCGACGGACGACTAGTTCGCGGCCGCCGTAGGTGACGAACAGCGTCTCGTTGGAGTGCCCCTCCGGGTGTCGGCGCACGTCGAAGTCGTCGGCGGGGCCGAGTTCGGCGGCGAGGTACTCTTGGAGGCGGTCGGGGTTGACGAGGCGGTCGATATAGGCTTCTCCGTCGGCCGTCTCGTCGGTCGACTCGTCGCCGCCGGCGTCGTCGTGGTCGGTCATGCCAGCCGCTTGCACACCCCCGACGAAAAGCGCCGGGGGTACTGTTTTGTCCCGCCCGTCGAAGGCACGGGTATGGAATACGACGACAGCGAGGCGGCGCGAGCGCTCGCCGAACGGACGAGGGAGTTCGTCGACGAGGAGGTCGTCCCCGTCGAACGGGAGGTGCTCGGCGACGGCCCCGTGAGCGACGCGCAACTGGCTTCCCTCCGCGAGTCGGCCCGCGAGTACGACGTGTTCTGCCCGCAGATAGCCGAGGAGTGGGGTGGGATGGGGATGGACTTTCGCGACGTCCTCCCGATGTTCGAGCAGGCGGGACGCTCGCTGTTGGGTGCGGCCGCCTGCCGCGTCGACGCGCCCGACGAGGGGAACATGCACACGCTGGAGATGCTCGGGACGGCCGACCAGAAGGAGCGCTGGCTCCGCCCCCTCGTCGCCGGCGAGATATCTTCGGGCTTCTCGATGACCGAACCGATGCAGGGTGGCGGCTCCGACCCGAAGATGATCGAATCAACCGCCGAGAAGGACGGCGACGAGTGGGTCATCGACGGCCACAAGTGGTGGACGACTGGCGGGACCGAGGCCGACGTCCTCATCGTGATGGCCCGAACCGACACCGACGCTCACCCCTACGAGGGGACGTCGTTGTTCCTCGTCCCCGCGGACACGCCGGGCGTCGAAATCGTCCGTGACATCCCTCACGTCGGCGGGAAGGTGACTGGCGTGGGCCACGCCGAGATCAAGTACGACGGCGTTCGCGTGCCAGAGGAGAACCTCCTCGGCGACCTGAATCGCGGGTTCGCCCACGCCCAACAGCGCCTCGGCCCCGCCCGCCTCACTCACTGTATGCGCTTCGCGGGGATGGCCGAACGGGCGCTCAGCGTGGCGAAAGCCTACACCAGCGAGCGCCAGTCGTTCGGCGGCCCCATCGCCGACAAGCAGGCCGTGCGCCACCGTATCGCCGACTGCGAGACGGATCTGCACGCCGTGCGGACGATGGTGCGCGACGCCGCCGACCGCATCGACGCGGGCGAGGAGGCCCGCGTGCAGGTGTCGATGAGCAAGACGTTCGCCGCCAACGCCGTCCAAGACATCGTCGACGAGTGCCTCCAACTGTGCGGCGGCAACGGCATCGGGAAGGACCTCCCCATCGCGGACTTCTACGAGGCCGTCCGGCAGTTCCGCATCATCGACGGCGCCGACGAGGTCCACCGGCGCGTCATCGCCCGCGACGCCTTCGACGACGTCGACGAGTCGGAACTGGCGAGCGTGACGCGCTACGGCGAGTAATCCCCGTTACGGGCCGAGCGCCCCTCGATTTTTGGAGCCACGCCGTAACCGGACGGTATGGCCGACCCCGGCATCACGCTCGACGCGGATCACGAGACGTGGAGTGACGCGCAAGTGGAGACCACTGTGACCGTCGACGGCCGCGACCTCACGGTAGCGTACTACGAAGCGGGAGCGGACAACGACGGCCCGCCGGTCGTGTTCCTCCACGGCATCCCGACGTGGTCGTTCCTCTGGCGGGGTATCGCGCCGGCGATAGCCGAGGACCGCCACGTCGTCGCGCCAGACCTCCCCGGCTACGGCAACTCCCAGCGGACGGACGACTTCGACCGCTCGGTGCGCGCGCAAACGGCGGTGCTCGCGGATCTGATCGCCGACCGCGGGGTCGACAAGGTCGACCTCGTCGCCCACGACATCGGCGGCGGCGTCGCCCTCCGCTACGCGGCGGCCCGACCCGCGATGGTCCGGAAACTCGTGCTCTCGAACGCCGCGTGCTTCGACTCCTGGCCCGTCGAGTACGTCAACTCCCTCGGCGTGCCAGGCGTCGTCGAGGGGTGGGACGACGCGGAGTTCGAGGAACAACTCGACTTCCTGTTCGCGGAGGGCGCGTACGGAGAGGCGGACCCCGCGTTCGTCGCGGGGATGAAGGCGCCGTGGAAACGCGAGGGCGGGCGGACGGCGCTCGCACGGGCCGCGGTCGCGACGAACACGAACGACACGACGAGCATCGACTACGACGCGATCACCGCCGAGACGCTGTGTCTGTGGGGCGCAGACGACGTGCTTCAGCCAGTCGCGAACGCCGACCGACTCGCCGACGCCGTCGCTGGCGACGTGACAGTGCGGCCGCTGGAGGAGGCGTACCATTGGGTGACTCACGACCGCACCGCGGCGTACCGCGAGAGCGCCCGAGACTTCCTTACGGAGTAGTTCGGGATCGGTCTCGGTGACTGCGATCCGGCGGTACGTCTATAGTGTGTCACTCACACGCACTGGGTATGTCCTTTCAACTGACCGACGAACAGGAGGCGATCCGAGACGTGGTGCGGGAGTTCGGCGAGAACGAGATTCGCCCGGTCGCACGCGAACACGACGAACACCACCGCTATCCCCACGACCTCGTCGAACAGGCCGCCCGATACGACCTGGTCGCGCCGACCATCCCCGAGGAGTACGGCGGCGCGGGGATGGACCTGCTGACGGCGGCGGTCGTCACGGAGGAACTGTGGCGCGCGGACCCCGGCATCGGGAGCGCCATCGGATCCCGTGGGTTCGGCACGTCGATGATCGAGCAGTTCGGCGACGAGTGGATGAAAGAGGAGTGGCTCCCGCCGGTCGCCGCCGGCGACGCCGCGACGTGTTCGTGTATCTCTGAGCCCGCACACGGGTCGGATGTGGCGGGGATCGAGACACGCGCCGAGCAAGACGAGGAGACCGGCGAGTGGGTGCTCAACGGCGACAAGATGTGGATCACGAACGGCACTATCGCGGACGTGGCGGTCGTGATGGCGAAGACCTCCCCCGGCGAACGCCACCGTGGGATCACCGCGTTCCTCATCGAGACGGACCGCGAGGGCTTCTCGCCGACGAAGATCGACAACAAACTCGGCATCCGGGCGTCGGATCTCGCGGAGATCAAACTCGACGACGTGCGCGTGCCCGAGGACCACGTCATCGGTGGAGTCGACCAGGGCTTCTACCAGTTGATGGCCTTTTTCGCGGAGGGGCGCACCTCCGTCGCCGCGCAGGCGGTCGGCGCGGCACAGGGCGCACTCGACGCCGCCCGCGAGTACGCCGAGGAGCGTGAACAAGGCGGCAAACCGATCAGCGAGTACCAGGCCGTCTCGCACAAAGTCGCGGAGATGGCGACCGACGTGGAGGCGGCCCGGTCGCTGACGTACCGCGCGGCCACCGTCGTCGACGAGGGTGGTGACGACCAGCGTGCCGCGAAGTTCGCGTCGATGGCGAAACTGTTCGCCTCCGAACACGCCGTCGAGGTCGCCGACGAGGGGATCCAGGTCCACGGCGGCGCCGGGTTCGTCACCGACCACCCCGCAGAGCGGTTCTATCGCGACGCGCGGATCACGAAAATCTACGAGGGTACCTCCGAGATTCAGAAGAACATCATCGCGGATCAGGTGTTCGGGCGCTGAGCGAGCGACGGCTGTCGCCCGCCGTCGACGTCGCTGACGCGGGGAGCGTCGGCCACCACCGCCGTCCCGCGGTCGTTCGCCCCCGTGATTGATGTTACCCGAGCCGTCAGTCTCTGTCGATGACAGACCGAACGCGACTCACGTCACCGACTCGTTTCCGAGGTACGACTGCCGCCGCGACTGCTGCGACCGCTACACTCGCGGGGTGGTCGGCGTGAGCGACCTCGCCGACCGATTCTCGCTGTCCGGACAGACGGCCGTGATCACCGGCTCTTCGAGTGGGATCGGTCGCGCTATCGCCGAGGAGTTCGCCGCCGACGGCGCGGACGTGGTGGTCTGCTCGCGCGAACAGGAGAACGTCGACCCTGTCGCCGAGGCCATCAACGACGCCGCCGAGGGGAGCGACGACCACGGTCGCTGTCTCGCCGTCGAGTGCGACGTGACCGACCGCGACGCCGTCGACGCCCTGTTCGAGGCGACCGTCGAGGAGTTCGGCGGCGTCGACGTCCTCGTGAACAACGCGGGCGCGTCGTTCATGGCTGGCTTCGACGACATCTCCGAGAACGGCTGGGAGCGGGTCGTCGACATCAACCTCCACGGAACCTACCACTGCACGCAGGCCGCCGGCGAACACCTCGCGGGCGGCGGCGTCGTCGTCAACCTCGCGAGCGTCGCCGGCCAACGCGCCGCTCAGTATATGAGTCACTACGGCGCGGCGAAGGCGGGCGTCATCAACCTCACCGAGACACTCGCGTTGGAGTGGGCCGGCAAGGATGTACGCGTCAACTGCATCGCGCCGGGGTTCGTCGCGACGCCGGGCGTCGAACAGCAGATGGGCGTCTCCGCGGAGGGCATCGACCGCGACGACGTGGACCGCCGCATCGGGACGAGCGAAGAGATAGCCGACGTGGCGCGGTTCCTCGCCAGCGACGCCGCCTCCTACGTCACCGGCGAGACGCTCGTCGCACAGGGCGTACCGCAGGGTGAGGAACTGCCGAGTCAGTAAGCCGGCCGTGACGGGCGACTTCGACCACGCCGACCCGGACCGAGCCGGACGGCTCCACCACCTCGAACTGACGACGGCCGACCTCGACGCCGCCGTGCCGTTCTGGGACTGGCTGCTCGGCGAACTCGGATACGAGCGAAAGAACCGCTGGGACGGCGGCCGTTCGTGGGAGCACGGACCGACGTACGTGGTACTGAAGCGTGCGACGTCCGAAGGGCGGGAGTTCGACCGTGACGCCCCTGGGCTCAACCACCTCGCCTTCCACGCCGCCTCGCGCGAGCAGGTGGACCGGCTGACGGCCGCGGTCCGCGACCGTACCGACGCGTCGCTATTATACGAGGATCGACACCCGTACGCCGGAGGGTACTACGCCCTCTACTGTGAGGCTCCCGAGACCGTGAAAGTGGAAGTGGTCGCGCCGACGGAGTAGGCTCAGATGGCGATGCTCGCGAGGATGAGCGCCGCGAACGCGGTCACAGCGAACACCGCCGCGGTCGCCAAGCCGAGTCTGACACGATCGGCCGTCTCGGTGGTCATACCCGCAGATCACACTCGCCGCTCTTCAACGTTCGTCTCCGAGTATCAAATGTGAAAACAACTACATCGCGTCGCTCGACCCGTCGGGACTCGCGTCGACCACCTCGTAGGAGACGGCCGTCTCGCGGAGGCCGTCAGTGTGCGCGGAGAGGTCGCCCGCGACGGCGACGAGGAGGACGTCGAGGCCACGCATCGCCGCTTCGCTGACGGCGTCGACCGTGCCGAATCGGACGTCCGGTTCTCGGTCGATTCGCCGCACCGCTGCGAGTGCCTCGGTGCCCGTGGCCACGACCAGATCCACGTCGCCCGCGAGCGACGCCAGTGTGTCGTGGTCGATGGCCCCGCTTCCCCCCTCGCGCACGGAGGGGACGACGACGGCGGTCACGGTGCCTAAGTCGTAGTCGACGACGCCCTGGAACTCCGCGACGCCGACGTCGTCACCGTCGTCTGCGTCGGTGACGGCCACTGCGGTCGCGCCACCGTCGTCCGTGTCGAGGGCGTCGTCCGCATCCGTGTCGACGACGGTCGCGTGGAGGACGCCCTCCCGCATCGAGAGGGCGACCCGGTCGCCCTCGGCGATGGTGCCGTCGGCGAGCGCTGTCTCCACCTCGACATCGCCGAGGACGTCGCCGGCGACGTGGTCGAGGTACTCGCGGAGTTCGTCGGTCCGGGAGATGAGCCAGTCGACACCCTCCTTGGTGACGCGATAGCGTCCGCGTCCTTCGCGGTCGACGTAGCCGCCGTCCGCGAGGTCGCCGAGGTGTTCGGAGACGGCCTGCGCGGTGATGCCGATGGCCTCGGCGATTTCGCGTTGGCTCACGGCCGGTTGCCGTTCTGCGATCTCGACGAGGATTCGATAGCGAGTCGCCTCGCCCTTGTGGCGGAGGACGCCCAGATCCGCGCCGTCGCCCGTCCCGTCGTCAGTCACGGTTGATCCTCGGGCGAGCGAACACAAGTACATTTGCACTCAGGGCGACGCGCCACGCGGTCGTCGGCCCTTCGGGACAACTCGGGTTGTGGACTCGCGCGCCTCAGACGCCTTCGAGGAGTCGCTGGAGGTGTTCGGGCGGCACCGCACCGCGGGCCGCGTGGCCGTCGGAGACGAACGTCGGGACGCCGGTGACGCCGCGCTTCTTGGCCTCCTCGAACTGCGACTCCAGTTCAGCGGCAAGCGTCTCGTCGTCGATGGCGTCGTGGACTTCCTCCGCGTCGACGCCGACGGACTCGGCGAGGGCGACGATGACCTCGCGGTCGCCGATGTCGCGGCCCTCCTCCCAGTAGGCGTCGAGGACGGCGTCGTAGAACGCGCGGAACGTCTCGACGTCGTAGGCACCCTTCACGTACAGCGCGACCTGTTGGGCGTCCCACGAGTCGGAGTCGGCGACGTCGTCGAACTCCAACATCGCCTCGGCGTCGTACTCCTCGCGCAGGCGAACGACGTTCTCGCGCACTTGGTCGTAGTAGTCCTCGTCTTTGCCGTCGTCCACGTCGTCTTGAACCTCACCGTCTGGCCCGCGCTTGTGCCCGCGGAGGTCGAAGAACTGCCACTCGGCGTCGACGTCCGGAAGGTCGCGCTGTTCGCGGTCGGCGCGGTACTGGCGGAGTGATGCCCGCCCAAGATAGCAGAACGGACAGACGAAATCCGAGTACACGGTGACCGTCTCCTCGCTGTTCGCGTCGGTGTCGGCGGCGGTGTCGGCGTCGTCGTCAGTGCTCACGTCCCCTCCGTGGACCGCCGCCGCTTAGTCTCCGTCGCTCGCGGTCGATCCGAGCGCACGACCGCGCGGCGTGGGGCCGCGCGACGCCGCGTCGTCACCGGCGGGTTTTTCAGGGGTGCGACACCGATTTCCGGGTATGAATCTCCCCCGCGTCCTCCGCCCATCGGGTCCGAAGCGCCCGTGGCTGGCCGCGCTGCTCGCGCTGGTGGTCACGGGACTGGGCCACGCGTACCTGCGGCGCTGGCTCCGCGGATTCGGGTGGTTCGCAGCCACGTTCGCGGCTATCGTGTTGCTCGTCCCGCCGGAGGTCGTCGAAGCCATCAACACCGGCGGCACCATCGCGAACCCCGTCGACGCGTTACCGCCGGTGTTCGTCGTCGTCGCCAGCGCCGTCGACGCCTACCTGCTCGCACGCGAGACCCAGCGTGACGCGCGGGCTACCCGCGCGGCGACGATGACTGCCGAGGCGGGTGCGACCGACCGCGCGACCGACCGCGCGAGCGACGACGCCGAGCGAGGCGTCGTCGGCGACGTCGCTCCAGACCAACTCAGCGACGAGGCCGACGCGCCGTCGTGTCCCGCCTGCGGGAAGGAACTCGACCCGGACCTCGACTTCTGTCCGTGGTGTACGACGAAGTTGGACCGTGCCGGCCCCAACGGCGACGGCGGCAGCACCGACCAGTAACTGGCGAGCCGATATGTTTTCTGTGCGGCGCGGCCGAACGGGGGTATGGTCGCGGTCGTCGACTCCGTCGTCGTGTTCGTCGTGAGCGCACTCGTCGGCGGGTTCGGTATCTACGTGGGTGCACGCTTCCTCTCGGACGTCCGCGGGTACGACCACGCCGTGTGGACGGCGCTGTTCGGTGCGCTCGCGTGGGTCGTCGCCTCTGTGCTGTTCGGCTGGCTCCCGCTCGTTGGAACGGCGCTCACGTACCTCGTGTACCTCGGCGTCATCAAGGCTCGCTACCGCGGCGGGTGGTTCACCGCCGCCGGCATCGCACTGACCGGGTGGCTCACCGCGTCGCTGGTGCTGGAACTGCTATCGTGGCTCGGCTACGGGGGGTTCTCCGCGCTCGGTATCCCGTTGACGTGATAGTGGCAACGAGTTGACCGCTATACGCCGTCTCTGCGCAAGAAGGCGAAACGGTGAAGCGGTCACACCTATCCAGTATCTTGCGTCGCCGTCGACCTCGTGGGCATTGGGTAGGGGCCTTCTGTCCCAGGGCGGCGGCGGCTACGTATCACCGTGAGCGGCCGCGCTCGGGAGTGCCCGCGGGAGTCCCCACAGACGCCTGACGACGCAGACCCGTCACGTTTTACCCGGCCACCGACCGACGAGCGAGTATGTCGAACGACGTCGGCGGCATCGTGGGCGAGTTCCTCTCGCTGAAGGAGTCGACGGACGCGGACGTGCTCGCGATGCAGTGCGGCGACTTCTACGAGTTTTTCGCCGACGACGCCGAACTGGTCGCAGACGAACTCGACCTCAAGGTGTCACAGAAGTCGAGTCACGGCTCTTCGTATCCGATGGCCGGCGTCCCACTCTCTGAACTGACGCCGTACCTGAAAGCGCTCGTCGAGCGTGGTTACCGCGTCGCCGTCGCAGAGCAGTACGAGACTGACGACGGTCACGCCCGACAGATAGAGCGAGTGGTCTCGCCGGGCACCGTCGTCGACCCCGACGGCGCGGCCGCGCGCTACCTCGCGGCCGTCGAGTACGACGCCAGCGCGAGCGACCCGTGGGGCGTCGCGTTCGCGGAGGTGACGACGGGGCGGTTCCACGCCGCCAGCGTCGCCGACGCCGACGCGGTCCGTGCGGAACTGCACCGCTTCGCGCCGGTCGAACTCCTCCCTGGGCCGGGCGTGCGCGACGACGACGCCCGCCTCGCGAACCTCCGAGAGTCGACCGAGGCTCGCCTCACCCTCCACGAGTCGTCGGCGTTCGCGCCGGGTCGCGCCCGCCACCGCCTCGGCGACCACTTCGGGAAGCAGGCACTCGCGGCGGTCGGCCTCGACGCCGACCCCGCGGTCGCCGCCGCGGGCGCGGTGCTCCACTACGTCGACGAGACGGGTGCGGGCGTGCTCGCGTCGATGACGCGGCTCGGCGGCCTCGACCCCGACGGTCGGGTGGCGCTGGACGCGACGACCCAGCGCAACCTCGAACTCGTCGAGACGATGCAGGGCGAGCGCACGGGCACCCTGCTGGACACCGTCGACCACACCGAGACGGCCGCGGGGACGCGTCTCTTGCGCGAGTGGCTCACCCGCCCGCACCGTGACCGCGCGGAGTTGGAGCGACGGGGCGCGTCGGTCGAAGCGCTGGCGAGCGCTGCCCTCGCGCGCGACCGCCTGCTGGACACGCTCGACGGGACGGCGGACCTCGAACGCCTCGCCGCGCGCGCGACGAGTGGCTCTGCGGACCCGCGCGACCTGGTCGCGGTACGAACCGCGCTGGAGCGGTTGCCGGAACTCGCCGCCGCCATCGAGGGGACGCCGCTTGCCGAGTCGCCGCTGCCGGACGTCCTCGCACGGCCGGACCAGGCGGCCGCCCGTGACCTCCACGACGACCTGTCGGCGGCGCTGGCGGACGACCCGCCAGGCACCGTCGCCGACGGGGGTGTCATCGCCCGCGGCTACGACGACGACCTCGACGAACTGGTGACGGAGTACGAGGAGGCCGTCGAGTGGCTGGACACGCTCGCCGACCGCGAGAAGCGTGAGTACGGGCTCTCGCACGTCACCGTCGATCGCAACAAGACCGACGGCTACTACATCCAAGTCGGGAAGTCGGTGGCCGACCAGGTCCCCGAGCACTACCGCGAGATCAAGACGCTGAAGAACTCCAAGCGGTTCGTCACCGACGAACTCGAAGAGCGCGAGCGAGCGATCCTCCGTCTCGAAGAGCGCCGCGAAGATCTGGAACGTCGGCTGTTCGAGGACGTTCGCGACCGCGTGGCCGAGGACGCCGAACTCCTGCAGGACGTGGGACGGGCGCTCGCGGAGGTGGACGTCCTCGCGGGCCTCGCACACCACGCAGCGACGAACGACTGGACGCGCCCGGAGTTCACTGACGGCGACGAGTTGATCATCGAGGAAGGCCGTCACCCGGTGGTCGAGCAGACGACCGACTTCGTTCCCAACGACCTGCGGATGGACCGCGAGCGTGGCTTCCTCATCGTGACGGGGCCGAACATGAGCGGGAAGTCGACGTACATGCGGCAGTGTGCCCTCGTCAGTCTGCTCGCGCAGACGGGGAGTTTCGTGCCCGCCGAGTCGGCGACGCTCCCCATCGTCGACGGCGTCTACACCCGCGTCGGCGCACTCGACGAACTCGCGCAGGGTCGCTCGACGTTTATGGTCGAGATGCAGGAGTTGTCCAACATCCTCCACTCGGCGACCGAGGAGTCACTCGTCATCCTCGACGAGGTGGGTCGCGGGACGGCCACCTACGACGGCATCTCCATCGCGTGGGCGGCCACCGAGTATCTCCACAACGAAGTTCGCGCGAAGACGCTGTTCGCCACTCACTACCACGAACTGACGGCGCTCGCGGACCACCTCCCACGAGTGGCGAACGTCCACGTCGCAGCAGAAGAGCGCGACGGCGACGTGACGTTCCTCCGCCGGGTGCGCGAGGGGCCGACCGACCGGAGTTACGGCGTCCACGTCGCCGACCTCGCGGGCGTCCCCGGACCGGTCGTCTCGCGTGCCGACGAAGTGCTCGACCGACTGCGCGAGGAGAAAGCCATCGAGGCGCGTGGGTCGGATAGTATGGGCGAGGACGGCGAGACGAGACAGGCCGTCTTCGACCTCTCGGCAGGGCAGTTCACGGCCGGCGACGACACGGAACGTGCCGACTCGGCCACACACGACGGCAACGGGGCGGCAACCGTGAGCGCCGAGCCAGAACAGGCGCTCGACCCAGCCACCGAGACGGTCCTCGAAGCACTGCGCGGGACGGACGTCAACGAGACGCCGCCGGTCGAGTTGATGGCGAAGGTACAGGAGTGGCAAACGCAGTTACAGAACTCGGAGTAATCGGTTCCGGCGCGGTCAGTCGGTGATCCGCACGTCGCCGAAGATGGCCGTCCCGTCGATGACGAGGTCGGGTTCACCCGTGGGGTGCGAGCGCCGCATGTCGCGGACGGTCCCGAACACCGACGTCGACCGGATGAGGACGACGCGGTCGTCGGGGACGACCACCTCAGCGTCACCGAAGATGGCGACGGGTTCGACCGTCGCACGGTCGGGTAACTCGAGGCCGCGGAGGTCGAGACGGGCGTCGTCGAAGACGGCGGTGACGCCGTTCGCGCCGCCACCGACACCGGTGGCGACGACGATGGCGTCAGAGCCGAACGCCGAGCGGCGACCGCGACCGCGGAGGAGCGACGCGCCGAACAGCACGAGCAGGAGCGGCCAGAAGCCGGTCGCCTGCCCGGCGGTCACGACGCCGAGTTCGACGAGGAGCCACCCGCTCCCCACGAGCACGAACGCGCCCGGCCAGAACAGGTGGCGGGCACGCTCGCTGACGAGGCGGTACGCGCCGTAGACGACGAGTGCGCCCGCGAGGAACAACTCGAACCCGTCGACGGCGACGAGGCCGGTGGTGTCGGCGAGGAGGACGAGGCCGAGGACGACGACGATGCCGCCGAGGACGCGACTCGTTCGGGAGGTTCGGGAAGTGGACTCGACGCTGGGTTCGGCCGTCGTCTTGGGAGTGGATTGTGACATGTGAAGGCTCCGAGCGACCCGCCGGTGGACGGGGATACTCACCTAGTAGACGCTCGCTGAGATCATAAAGCACGCCGTGACGAGTGATCGCACCGCCCCCACACTGGGCCGGCCCGACGCCTCGTGGTGACTGTTTGGACGAATTTTGGAGAGAGTTCGCCCGGAGGCAGGCCCCACTCACGTCGGAGTTCGGAAATGGTACTTATGCTGATAGGTGGTCGGTCGAGGTGTAGCAATGACGGACCCACGACGCGGCTCGAACGCGACCGACTCGCTCGCCAACCGACTCTCTCGCCGGAAGTTCTCCGGGGCGCTCGCGGCCGCCGGCGCACTCGGCCTCGCTGGCTGTGCCGGCAACTCCGGTGGCGGATCGACGCCGACCCCGGAAGACGAGATGGACACGCCGATGGAGACGGAGGCGCCGATGGATACCGAGACGGAGACAGAGGAGACGGAGATGGCGCCGCCGAATCCGGACGTCGACGTGCTGAACTACGCACTGACGCTGGAGCACCTGGAGAACGCCTTCTACCGCGAAGGGCTGGAGATGTACTCCGACGACGAACTGATGATGGCAGACTCGCTGTCGTCGTTCAGCGAGACGCTGCGGATGCAAGTGCCGGAGTACCTCGCGGTCGTCGGCGACCACGAGGCGGCTCACGTCGACGCCATCGCCGCGACCATCGAGGACCTCGGCGGCACGCCCGTCGAGGAGGCGGAGTACGACTTCGGCTACTCCACTCCCTCGGAGTTCCTCGCGACCGCCGGGGCGCTGGAGAACACCGGCGTCGCCGCCTACACCGGTGCGGCCGCCGCGATCAAACAGAACGCGGTGCTTGGCGCGGCCGCCGGCATCCAGAGCGTCGAGGCACGCCACGCCTCGTTCCTCAACCTGATCAACGGCGAGGTGCCGTACCCCAACGCCGTCGAGGAGGCGAAGTCGGTCGACGAGATTCTCGAAATCGCCGGACAGTTCATCACCAGCGAGGTGTCCTCGCCCGCGCCGCTCGACGGGGAAGACGAACCGATGGCCGACCGGAAGGCCGACAACGACGTGAGCGACGTGGACGTGCTGAACTACGCGCTGACGCTGGAACACTTGGAGAACGCCTTCTACCGCGAGGGACTGGAGACGTACTCCGACGACGAACTGATGGACGCGAGCGTCCTCTCCGACTACGGCGAGGAACTGCGGATGAACGTCCCCGACCACCTGCGACTCGCGGGAGAACACGAGGCGGCCCACGTCAGCGCCATCTCGGACACGGTGGAACAGTTGGGCGGCACGCCAGTCGAGGAGGCCGAGTACGACTTCGGCTACACGAACCCCTCTGAGTTCCTCGGCGTCGCGCGGGCGCTGGAGAACACCGGCGTCTCCGCGTACGCGGGGCAGGCGGGTACCGTCACCAACGACGCCGTCTTCGGCGCGGCGGTCGGCATCCACGGCGTCGAGGCGCGCCACGCTGCGTTACTCAACGAGTTGAACGTCGAGTCGCCATTCCCGATGGCCGTCGACGAGCCTCGGACGATGAGCGAGGTGCAGGAGATAGCCAGCCAGTTCATCGTCGAGTAGTATTCGTGTCGACTCGCCGTCTGCTCGACCCGCCCCTCCCCGCCCGACGGGACGCGGTCGCACTGCCGTCGACACTCGCGCTCCCGCTGACACACCCGACCCACACCGCTCCGCCGGGAGGGAGGTAGCCCGTGTCGCTGCCGTGGGGGGAGATCGCCCGCATCGCCGCGGGCGCGAATCTCGTTCTCCTGGCGGCGCTGCTCGTGGTGTGGGGTCGAAACGCCCTCCAGATGCGCTCCTCACACGCGTTCGGACTGAGCACGTTCGCGCTGTTGCTGTTCGGGGAGAACGCTGTCGCGCTGTACTACTACGTCGTCGACCCGACGCTGTCGGCGTGGTTCTCCTCGGCCGTGCCGCCGGTCGCGTGGCGCGCGATGGTGACGCTGCACGTACTGGAGACGGTCGCATTGCTCGCGTTAGTGCGGATCACCTACGACTGACCTCGATCACGCGAGCGGACGCCACAGCCGCCCCGTTTTCAGATGTCGACCGGACAGCCACGAATCTCCGCGCCACGCATCCCGTCGGCCAGCCAGAACAGCGACAGGCCCAGCGGAACCAACGCGATCAAGGTGAACTCCAGCCCCTCGAACGGGAGCAGGAGGACGAGTCCCGAGCCACCGACCAGCGAGAGGACACCGACGAGGACGGCCGACCCGCAGGCGGCACACCCAGCGCCGAGTGCGCCGAGGAACACGCCGAGGACGCTCCCCGCACCGCCCGCGCCGCCCGCGGCGTTGCTCGCGCTGGCTTGGTCTCTGTCGCCGCCGCCGAGAATGCCGTTCTCGCGAAGATGGTACGCGGCGACGGCGACGTTCGCGCCGGTGAGGACGGCGATCAGGACGAGCATGAACCCCGCGAGCGGTTCGAAAGAGGTGCCGACGAACGGGTACTGCTCGACGAGGATGGTCGCCCGCGCATCAAGCGGGAGCGACCCACCGATCACTAAGTCGCGAACGAGCGTGACGTTCTGCGAGAGGACGAACCCCGACAGCGCCACCACCGCGACGACGACCGCGCCGACTGCGTAGGCGGGCACGCCGAGGACGAGTCTGACCGTCCGCGCGACGAGGCGGAGGTCGCCGCGCGAGGAGGGGAGCCGCGGCAGGCCGTACCGCCGCCGGACGCGTGTGAGTCGGTTCGTGTTGCTCATCTGTCGATCACTCGGGTCACAGTTGGAGCGCGGAGGTGATAGTCTCGTAGCTCACGTTGCCCGAGGCGACCGTGACGTACGCGCCGTCGCGGTACAGGTACAACGTCGGCGTCCGACTCGCACCCGCGGCCTCGCCCGCGTCGAGGTCCGCCTGCACCGCGTCGTCGTACGCCTTCGCCTCTGCGTCGGCGACGACGCCCGCGGCGTCGAGGTCGGTGTTCGCAGCCAGGTACGACTCCGTTCGGTCGAGGACGTTGTCGGTGTCGAACTGGCCCTGCGACTCGAAGTAGTGGTCGAACAGGTCCCAGTAGGCGTCGGCGTCGCGGGCGTACGTAGCCTCGAGCGCCTGGACCGCGGGCTTGCCCCACGGGTAGATGATCGGGTACACCCGAGAGACGAAGCGGAGGTCGCCGTCCGCGACCGGGCCGGATTTCAGTCGCGCCCCGGCGTTCTGCTCGAAGTTGCGGCAGGTGGGGCAAGACGGGTCTTCGAAGGCGACGATAGTCGCGCCCGCGTCGGCCGCCCCGAGCGTCGGTTGGTCGGCGAGTCCGGCCGCCGCCGGGTGGGCGTCGATAGGCGTGCCGCCGCCACCCGAATCGCCGCCGGAGTCGCCGCTCCCGGTGCCGCCTGCCCCGCCGAGACAGCCCGCGAGCGTGCCGAGGCCGACGACACCGAGTCCGGCGAGCGTCGACCGTCGAGTGAGGTCCATACGACATACACGACACCACAACCAAGGAACCCTCTCCGCGTGGGCGTCATTCGCGCACGACCGCGTTCGGCGTCGGTTCGCTCGCGTTCGTTGACCCAGCGAGCCACTCGCCAAACCACTCACGCACGGTGAGTTTAACAGGGGTCGGGAGGTATCATTCACCGGAACACATGGACATCGACGCACACGCCGAGGAGCTCGCCTCCGCTCTCGGCGAAGACAAAGAGGAGGTCAAACGCGACTTGGAGAACCTGCTGGAGTACAGCGTCCCCATCGACGAGGCCAAACAGTCAGTCCGTCGGAAGTACGGCGGCGGGGGCGGCGGTGACGCCTCCCCGACGACCGTCGACATCGGCGACATCACGGCCGACTCGGGCAACGTCACCGTCACCGCGCGCGTGCTGACGGTCGGCAAGCGCTCCATCCGCTACCAGGGCGACGACACCGTCATCCGCGAGGGCGAACTCGCCGACGAGACGGGTGTGGTCTCCTACACCGCGTGGCAAGACTTCGGCTTCGAACCCGGCGACACCGTCACTATCGGCAACGCGGGCGTCCGTGAGTGGGAGGGCGAACCCGAACTCAACATCGGCGAGTCGTCGTCGGTGGCACTCGAATCCGAGGCGCTCGACGTGCCCTACGAGGTAGGCGGCGACCGCGACCTCGTCGAGTTAGAGGCGGGCGACCGCGGGCGCACAGTCGAGGCGAAGGTGCTCGAACTCGAACAGCGCACCATCGACGGGCGCGACGGCGAGACGACCATCCACTCGGGCGTCCTCGGTGACGAGTCCGGACGCCTCCCCTTTACCGACTGGCAGGCCCGCCCCGAGGTGACGGAGGGCGCGGAACTCCGAATGGAAGACGTGTACGTTCGGGAGTTCCGCGGCGTCCCGTCGGTCAACCTCACGGAGTTCACCGAGGTGTCGCCCGCGAGCGTCGAGGTGAGCGACGACGCACCCCGCGTCACCATCGACGAGGCCGTCTCCTCCGGCGGGATGTACGACGTGGAGGTGCTCGGCAACGTCATCGAGGTGCGCGACGGGTCGGGGCTCATCGAGCGATGTCCCGACTGTGGCCGCCTCGTGCAGAACGGGCAGTGCCGCAGTCACGGGCAGGTCGACCCCGAAGACGACCTGCGGGTGAAGGCCATCCTCGACGACGGCACCGCAACGGTGACGGCCATCCTTGACCGGGACCTCACCGAGGAGGTGTACGGCGGCACGCTGGACGATGCGCTGGAGGCCGCCCGCGACGCGATGAGTCGTGAGGTGGTCGCCGACGACATCGCCGAGCAACTGGTCGGACGGGAGTTCCGCGTGCGCGGACACCTCTCGGTCGACGAGTACGGTGCGAACCTCGACGCCAGCGAGTTCGACCTGTCGGCGGACGACCCCGCAGCGCGTGCGCGTGCCGTGCTCACGGAGGTGGGCGCGTGAGTTCCAGCGACGGCGGCGACGGCGGGCCGGGCACCCGCGAGGTGGCCCACCGCATCTTCGCCGCGGAGTTCGACGACGCCGACTTCGACTACTCCGAGAGCGACGAGGAGCGCGCCCCCAACTACGTCGTGACGCCGACCGGCCTGCGCGTCAACCGCCTGTTCACCGTCGGCGTGCTGACCGAAGTGGAGACGGTCAACGAGCAGACGCTCCGCGGACGCGTCGTCGACCCGACAGGCGCGTTCGTCACCTACGCCGGGCAGTACCAGCCCGACGAGATGGCGTTCCTCGACCGCACGTCGCCGCCCGCGTTCGTCGCGCTCACCGGGAAGGCGCGTACCTTCCAACCGGAAGATTCCGACTTGGTGTACACGTCGGTCCGCCCGGAGAGTTTCGCCACCGTCGACGCCGACACGCGCGACCGCTGGACCGTCTCCGCAGCGGAGGCGACGCTCCGGCGCATCGCGGTGTTCGCGGCGGCGCTGGAGGCGGAGGAGCGTGGCGATGCACTTCGCGAACGACTGGAGAACGCGGGCGTGCCGACGGCGCTGGCGTCGGGAATCCCGCTCGCTATCGATCACTACGACACCGGAACACGGTATCTGGAAGCGGTGCGGACACTCGCCGTCGACGCGCTAGAGGTCGTCGCTGACGAGCGCGACCAGGTGCGCGACCTGACCGCCGACCCCGGCGACCGCGGCGAAGCGGCGCTGGGCCCGCTCCCGGACGTACCGTACGACGTCGCAGGTGCGAGCGTCTCTGTCGACGCGGTGGACGCGGTCGACACGACAGCGCAGGCCGACGCGGAACCCGCGGCGGCCGACACCGACGCCGCCGCCTCGACCGACTCGATGACGGCGGACTCCGACGCCGCGACGGAGACTGAATCCGCTGCCGAACCCGCGGAGGCAGTCGGCGACGAACCCTCGACGGCGGACGTCGCAGAGGCCGACCCCGGCGCGGGGGCAGAGCCTGAGCCGGTCGAATCCGCGACTGCGACCGGGACCGACGACACGGCGGCCGAGACGAGCGACTCCGCCACGAGCGCGGAGTCCACGTCGACTGCCGCGTCCGAAGCGACCGACGCCGCGGCGTCCACCGACTCGCTCACCGAGACGCCCACCGAATCCGACGCGACGACTGCCGCAGACACGGCGAGCGAACCGGCTGAAGCCGTCGGCTCTGACACCGACGACGCCGCGGCCGCGGAGGTCGACCCCAGCGCGGGAGCAGAACCAGAGCCGGTCGAGTCCGACGGCGACGACCTCGGCGGACTGGGTGACTTCGAGGACACCGACGACGGCCTCGGCGACTTCGAGGACACGGAGTCGAGTGACGACGCAGACGACGCGCCCGCGGTCGACCCGGACGCAGACCCCGAAGACTTCGAGGACGCCCTCTCCGACGAGGAGCGCCGCGAGGTCGAGGAGGAACACGGCGTGGAGTTCGCCACCGGGAGCGAAGTTCCCGACCCCGGTGAGGCGGGCATCGAGACGCCCGACCCCGAGGAGGTCGCACCCGAGGAAGACCGCGACGTAAGCGACGACCCCGACACCGAACCCGAACCGGCGGCCGCCGCCACCGAACCGGCGACCGACACGACGCCGGCGGACGACGCGGCCGAGGAGACGGCCGACGCCGCCGACGTCGACCTCGAGGACGCGGTCGTCGACCTGATGGCCGAACTCGACGACGGCGACGGTGCCGACCACGACGCGGTCGTCGCGGCGGCGGTCGACCGCTACGGTGCCGCAGAGGACGACGTGGAGGAGGCCATCGACGGCGCGTTGATGAGTGGGATGTGCTTCGAGCCGACCGACGGGACGCTCAAGGCCATCTGATGCCCGCCGGCGGTGGCAGACGCGGCGACCGACACGCGCGGCCACTCGTCGAACCGATCCCCGACGAACCGGCCGCGACTGCCGACCTGGGTGGGGAGACCGCGCTGTTGCTCGCCGACTACCACGCGGGTATCGAAGCGGGACTGCGGTACGAACGCGGCGTCGAACTCGACAGCGCGGGCGACGAACGACGTGACCGCGTCCTCGATCTGCTCGTTCGAACCGACGCCGACCGTCTCGTCGTCCTCGGCGACTTAGGCCACCGGATCGGCGGCGCGGGCGACGCCGAGACGGCTGAACTTGACGCGCTCTTGTCGGCCGTCGGCGTCCCGGTGACGCTCGCAGTCGGCAACCACGACCCCGGCCTCGCCGACGAGTTCGGCGACCGGCTAACTGTGACGCCACCCGGCGGCGCACGCGTCGGCGACGTGGGAATCGTCCACGGGCACACCTGGCCCGCGCCCGAGGTGCTCGGCGCGGACGTGATCTGTATGGGTCACGAACACCCGGCGGTCCGACTGGAGGACGCCGTCGGCGGCGGCCGCGCGGAGAAGGCGTGGCTCAGAGGGGCGCTCGACCGCGCGGCGTTCGCGGACGCGGTCGACCTCGCGGGCGTCGACTGGCGCGACCCCGAACTGATCGTGTTCCCGGCGTTCAACGACCGCTCGGGCGGGACGTGGGTGAACGTCGACGGACAGGGCTTCCTCGCGCCGTTTCTCCCCGACGGGTTCGCGTCGGCGGAGGCGTACCTCCTCGACGGGACGCGTCTCGGGGACTACCGTCGCGTGTGACTCGTGCGGTCGGGGATGTCGCGACTCGAACCTCCGAAGTCGCAACCTCGCCCGGTGTGTGAGATCGGATCACACGTTTCCAAGGGTATGAGGCCCCGTACCACGCGTTTTCGCGTCTAAACAGCGAAGGAGTTATATACGGAAACCGTATATGTGCAAGTACCAGAACGCCTTCGGGCGTGGTGGCATCGATCGCTGAATGACACGGTGTTCTCATCCACACACGGACGCACGCCACCGAGGAGCGTCCGCTCCGTCCGAAGCAGTATGGTGTCGAGGTAACGAACAATGGTAACGAAAGAGGAAGTTCTCGAAGAATACGGTCTTGACCAGCTAGATGAATCCCGAAACGTCTCCCTCTCCGAGGAGGAACTGGAGGAAGACTCGAAGGGGCAGCTGATCAAGAAGGCAGGACAGCTCCGTGACCGACGTAACGAGCTCAACCAGATGGCGTCCGAGCGCGCATCCAAGCGCGACGACCTGAACGCGAAGACACGCGAGAAGGTCGACGAGGCGCAACAGCACCGCGAGAAGCGGGACGAGCTCAACGAGCAGGTCCAGGAGCACAAGGAGTCGCGCAACGAGCTGAACGCCGAGGCCAACGAACTGTTCGACGAAGTCGAGCAGATGAAACAGGACCTCGAACTCGGCTCGGGTAAGTCAATCGAGGAACTCAAAGAGGAGATTGAGGACCTCGAGTTCAAACAGCAGACCGAGGTGCTCGGCACCGAGGAAGAGCGTGAGCTCATCGAGAAGATCGAGAGCAAGCGCGAGAAGCTCGCTGAGAAGAAGGGCAAGGTCGACCAGAGCGGTGAGCTCGAAGAGCTCATCGAGGAGGCCGAGGAAGTCCGCTCGGAGGCGTCCACTCACCACCAGAAGGTGACGGAACTCGCCGACGAGGCTCAGGAGCACCACAACGAGATGATCGAGGCCTACCGCGAGGCCGACGAGATCCGTGACGAGGCCGACGCGATGCACGAACTGTTCGTGGAGGCCCAGGAGCTCGCCGACCAGCACCACGAAGACTTCGTCCGCGTCCAGAAGCGCCTGCGCGAACTGGACAAGGAAGAAGAGGAAGAGAAGAAAGAGGAGCGCGAGGCCAAGATGGAGGAGGAGCGCGAGGAAGCCGAAGAGATCTACCAGAAGTTCAAGGAAGGCGAAACCCTCGACACCGAAGACCTGATGAAGCTCCAGAAGACGGGGCTTCTCTAAACGCCGCAGCAGTACTCTCTCCGGTCGTCTGACCGGATTTCGGCCGCGAACTACTCCGTTTTCTCACACCCAGTAGTCCCAACTCCGTCCGACGCCCCGACGTCCCAGTTAGTGGCACGTCCCAGTGATCCATTTACTCCGACCCTACGCGCGTCCCGTCGGCACCCGACGCTTATTCCGCGGCCGTCCCAAAGCCGCGTATGACAGATTCGACAGGCGAAACCGTCCTCACAGTTGGCAGCCTCCTCGTCGCGGCGGCGGTCGCGGCCGTGGTCGGCTACTTCGTGTTCGTCGCGTTCCCCGGCGACCTCGCGGAACTCCTCGGCGTCCTGTTGACGCTCGGTGTCGTCGCCCTCGCGCTGAAACTCGCGGGCAACCTCCTCCGGTCGCGCTTCGCTGACTACACCGTCGCAGAGGTTGCCGTCGAGGGACCGATCACCCGCGACGGCGGGAGCGGCGGCCTCCCCACGTCGCCGACGACGCCCGGAGCAGACCAGGTGGTCGACCAGATCGAACGCGCCGACGAGGACCCCAACGCCGAGGCGTTGCTCGTGAAACTCAACACGCCGGGCGGCCAGATCGTTCCCAGCGAGGACATCCGTCTCGCGGCCGAGCGGTTCGACGGGCCGACCGTCGGCTACGCCACCGACACCTGTGCCAGCGGCGGCTACGCCATCGCCGTCGGCTGTGACGAACTGTGGGCCCGCGAGGGGAGCGTCGTCGGCTCTATCGGCGTTATTGGGTCGCGCCCGAACGTCCACGAACTCGCCGACCGTCTCGGCGTCTCCTACGAGCAGTTCACCGCCGGCGAGTACAAAGACGCCGGCCTCCCGCTGAAGGAGGTGACGCCTGACGAACGCGCGTACCTGCAGGGTATCGTCGACGACTACTACGACCAGTTCGTCGCACAGGTGGCCGAAGGCCGCGAGATGGACGAGGTGGCCGTCAGAGAGACCGAAGCCCGCGTCTTCCTCGGCACCGAGGCGTACGACCGCGGCCTCGTCGACGGCCTCGGCGACCGCGAGGCGGTCCTCGACCGGGTCGAGGAACTGACCGGCACCGAGGCGGTCGTCGAGGAGTTCACTCCCCAGCGAGGATTGATGACGAGACTGCGCACCGGGGCGGCGGCGACGGCGTACGCGTTCGGTTCGGGCGTCGCGAGTGCCTTCGGCGGCGACGGCGCGCCCGAAGGCATCGACGTGCGCTTTCGGCGGTAGTCGCCGTTCCGGTCGCTCGGTCGGTCGAGGCGAACGAACGCTCCCTGCGGCATGGTGGCCTTTTTCACGCGGGGGGTCCTCCGGCCGAACGTGACGACGCTGGTCCTCTGTGTGGACCGCTCGAACGACGTCGGCCGGAAGGCTGGCGTCGACACCCCCGTAGTTGGGTGGGAGGCGGTTCGCTCGCTCGTGACCGATCTCGGCCTCGCAGACCCGGAGGACGCCGGCGTCAACTCGTTACTGGAGTCGTTGCGCGTCGCCCGTGACCTCTCCGACGAGGGTGAAGAGACCGTCGTCGCCGTCGTCTCGGGCGTCGGCGACTCGGCGGTTCGTGCCGACCGCTCGCTCGCGCGCCAACTCGACGACGTGCTAGAGACACGGCAGTTCGACTCCGCCATCGTCGTCATCGACTCGGCGGCCGACGAGCGTGCCGTCCCAATGATCGAATCTCGCCTCCCGGTCGACGCCGTCGACCGCGTCGTCGTCCGGCAGGCGCGCGACCTCGAATCCACCTACTACCTGCTCAAGCAGTTCCTCGCAGACGAGGAACTCCGCGAGACGGTGCTCGTCCCCATCGGCATCGGCTTGCTCATCCTCCCGGTGTTGCTGGTGTACTTCTCGACAGCTATCGCCCTGGCTGGCGTCGCCAGCCTCCTGGGGGCGGCGCTGTTGTACTACGGTCTCGGGGTCGACGAGTTCGTCGAGTCGATGCCCGAGCGTGCTCGCGAGGCGCTGTACTCCGGGCAGGTGTCGGTCGTGACGTACGTCGCGGCGCTGGGGCTGTCCGTCGTCGGCGCGTTCCTCGGTGTCCTCTCGGCGTCACCCGTCGACGGTGCAGAGTTCGTCGCGGCGATGCGCTTCTCGTACGCCGCGGTGCCGTGGCTGGCGCTGGCGGCGCTGACGGCCTCGTTCGGCCGACTGCTCGACGAACTCATCCGCGACGAGGGCGTGCGGACGCCGTATCTGAACCTCCCGTTCGGCGTCCTCGCGGTCGGCCTGTTGCTCCGTGGGTTCGCGGGCTACTTCCTCGAACGCGAGGCCGGGTGGGACTCCCTGACGGTGTTCGGCTACGCCTTCTCGCCGACGGAGCGACTCGCCGTCTTCATCGTCGGCGGCATTGCACTCGCGTTGGTCGGCGTCCGCGTCGCCGCTAGCGTCTCTGACGAGACGCTCGACGACGTCATCGACGAGCAAGAAACGGCGAACGCGGGATCCGGAACGGCTGGATCCGAGACGACGACCGACGGCGGCGCCAGCGCCGAGGAACGGCACGGCTGACGCACGGCGCCGTCTGCGGTTGCCCGATCAGGAGAACTGTGTGTCGGGAGTGTTCCAGGTGACGCTCAGAATCGCGCCCCAGACGGCGTCTCCCGCTTCGGTCGCACCACGTCCGCCAGCGCGACGAGAATACCGAACAGCCACCCGAGCGGCACGGAGATGCCGATCCACATAATCACGTAGGCGGTTCCCTGCAGGTCGAAGCGCGCGCGAATGATCTCGTTGAGTCCGCCGACCGCGAGTGGGCCGTCCAACAGCCACACCGCGAGCGACGTCGTGTTGGGAAAGACCACGTCCGCGAGCATCGGCGAGTACAGCGCCGCGACGACCGGCGGCAACAGAAACGCTGTGACTGCGGCGGGATACGCGATCAGCACGCTCGTTCCCCGACCGCCGGCGCGCGAGGCACCCACGGCGACCGCGGCCGCGAGCGTGGCGACGCCGCCGGCCGCGCCGACGGCTATCAACCCCGTATACGAGAAGTCGCGGAGCGCGGCCGCGACGGTCAACAGCCCCCACGCGAGCGTCGAGACGAGGACGACACCGATCACGCCCAACCGGGCGACCGCGGAGTCGACGCTGCTTGCGTACATTCGGGCGGCGAACCCGCACAGTAACAGTGGGTAGCCGACCGCGACGAGCGGCGCACCGATCAGCGCCCACAGGTAGTACGTCGTCTTCTGGAGGGTAGTCTCGGGTTTCCACTTCCCGACGACCCGGCCCGGGTCGAGTTGTCTCGGAAACGCCAACTCCATCCACGTGGCGTGGAGCCGAGCGATGTCGATCCGGACGGCGTCCGCGAGCCCCGTGGAACGTCGCTCCATCGACCGTGGGATCCGGTGGCCCGAAATTGAAGGTTTCGCTCGACTGCTCGAATGTCGACCGATTGGTGTGAGTGACGGGCGGGCCCGCTCAGTTCCAGGGCGCGAAGCCGGGGTCGACGCGGCGGTCCTCGCGGTCAATCGCGTCAATAGCCTCGATATCCTCGTCGTCGAGCGTGAGTCCGAGCGACTCCCAGTTGTCGCGGATGTGCGCCTCGCTCGTCGCCTTCGGAATCGTCGTGATGCCCTTCTCACGAAGCCACGCGAGACTCACCTGCGCCTCGCTGGCGTCGTGTTTCTCCGCAATCTCGGTCAGTTCCGGCACGTCGAACACCTGTCCGCGCGCGAGCGGAGAGTACGCGACCAGTTCCACGTCGTGGTCGGCGCACGCCTCGCGCAGTTCGTCCTGTTGGAGGAGGGGATGGATCTCCACCTGATTCGCGAAGATGGGCGCGTCGCTGACCTCGACGGCCTCGGCGACCTGCTCGGGTTCGAAGTTCGAGATACCGATCCGGTCGATCAGGCCGTCCTCGTACAACTCGTTGAACGCCGCCAGCGTCTCCTCGGCGTCGTACTCGCGGGCCGGCCAGTGGACGTACATGAGGTCGACCGAGTCGACACCGAGTCGGTCGAGACTCTCCTCGGTCGTCGCGCGAACGTCTTCGGGCGCGAGGTTGTCGATCCACACCTTCGTCGCGAGGAAGATGTCCTCACGGTCGACGTCGGCGCGGGCGATGCCGTCGCCGACCTCTGCCTCGTTGCCGTAGATCTGTGCGGTGTCGACGTGGCGATACCCCATCTCGAGTGCCGTGGCGACCGCGTTGCGGCACGCTTCCGGGTCGGTGTTCTCCCACGTGCCGAGGCCGAGCATCGGCATTCCGTTGGCTGCCGGGACGGACTCCGGCGACTGCTGGTGTGACATCGTGCGAGTGGAGGGGCGTCCCGCGAAAAGGCGTTGTGGCATCCGACGGGGCTGCCGGGACCGCGGGGCCGCGGCCGCCTGGGGACGGGTCGGCGTCGAGGCGGGACTCGACTACCCGATGTAGCGGAGTTCGTCCTCGCTGGGCATCCCGCCGCCACCGCCGCCTTGCATCTCCTGTATCTTCCCGACGACTTCCTCCATCTCCTCGGCGCGGTCTTCCAGGTCCGAGAAGTCCACTTCGATGTCGAGCAGGTTCTGTAAGACCACGAGGACGGCCTGTGCGCTCTTGGGGTCGACGAGGTAGCCGGAGGTCTCGCCCATCAGACACGCCGCGGGCAGGCCGCGGCGCGCACCGAGACCGAGGACGAGGCCGGAGACGCCGACGATGCCGCCGGCGGGTTCGTTCTCGCGGAACTCGACGCCCGCGCCTTCGAGCGCTTCGCGGTCTGCGCCGTCGGACATCGCGCCGAGGACGTCGTACTCGTCGTCTTCGATCAGTTCGCCCGTGGGGACGCCACCGAGCGCGTACGCACGCTCACAGCCGAACTCCTCGGCGATGTCGAGGAATGCGGTCGTGAGCGTGTAGTGCCCCTCGTTGCTGGCGGCCTGGTGGTCGCCGGTGAGCACGAGCAAGTCCTGGCCGTCGGCGTCGACGTGGTGGAACTCCGCGTGGGTGAGTTCGGCGACGCCGTCTTCGTCGACGGTCACCTGCGGCGGGAAGTCGGTGGTGTACACGCGCCTGACTAGGTCGCCGTCGAACTCCTCGACGAGGTGTTCGGCGACGAGTTTCCCGACGTGGCCGACGCCGGGGAGGCCCTCAATGAAGACGGGGTCTGTGAGGTCGGGGTCGGCCACGACCTCGATGTCGATATCGTCCATACCTGTGAGGGTGTGCGGGGGGAGGTAAAGTCGCGTCGGCTTCGGTGATGCCTACGGCTGGGCGAGCGGTGACCAGAGAACGCGCGCTGGTCGCTACTCAGCCGTCGTGTCGTCGCCAGCAGCGTCGTCGGCAGCGGCGTCGCCATCTCGACTCCGCATCCGCGCCCGACGGCGGTACTCGCCGTACGGGTCTTCGGGGTTGAACGGCGCGGGCGCGGAGTTGACCGCCGCTGCCCCGCACTCCGGGCAGGCGTCACCCAGCGTGTAGATGGGTCGCTCGTGGGCCGCCTCCCAGTCGCCGCACACGCGGATGTCGGATTTCACGCGGGTTACTCGTCGTCGGTCTCGCGCTCGCGGTGGAACGACCCGGTGCCGCCGGCGGCCTCGATGGCCTCGCGAGCGCGGTCGGCCGACGCCTCCAGTTGGCTCTCGGCGGTCTTGTAGTCGGGCGCGCGCACGCGGATGCGGTACTCGGGCGCGCCGACGTACGACACGTCGAGTTCGATCTCGTCGGGCACGTCGCCGTTGCCTTCGGCGGCCTCGAGCGCCGCACGTACGTCGTCGACGCCGTCGTGGCCGGCCGACTGCAGGTCGACGTAGCCGGTGACGTTCACGTACGGGACGGAGACGTTCTCGCGGGCGGCCTCGACGATGGCTTCGATCTGGTCGTCGGTGAGGTCGGTGTCCTCCAGGCCCTCCGCGCCGTGGATGGCCGCCTCCTCGAAGCCGTCGTACATCGAGCCGAACTCGGCGTACAGGGCTTGAGCGACTTCGGTGTACGTCTCGTCGTCGACGTCCTCGCCGAACGCGATGCCCATCCAGTTGTCCGCCTTCCGCTCGTTTTTCCACTCCTGAATCTTGTCCGAGCGCTGGTGGTCGTTGACGTCTTTGATCGACAGGTCGATCTGCTGGCTCGACTCGTCGACGTCGAGGACCTTCGCGACGACGCGGTCGCCGACGTTGACGTGGTCGCGGATGTTCTTGATCCACCCGGAGGCGACCTCCGAGACGTGCGTCAGTCCGCGCTTGTCCTCGTACTCGTCTAAGTCCACGAAGACGCCGAAGTCCGCTATCTCGTCGACTTCGCCCACGACGAGTTCGCCCTTCTCGGGCCAGCCGGTGAATTTCATACGCGTGGATTGCGGACCGAGGCTAATACCGTTTGTCAATCGGTGGGCGCTGGATCGGGCAGCGTCGTCGGGCCCAGAAGAGCGCCGTCGCTGCTCGATGGGGAAAACGCGGAGAAACGGAGCGGTCCGTTATCGCGCTTCGACGGTCTCGACCACGTCGCCGGTGAACTCGGCGTCGCCGCCCGTCGGGCGGGCGAGCGTCGTCCCGCAGACGGCGCAGTTGACCTCGGTGGACGCCTTCGAGAAGACGACCTGTTCGTTCTCACAGTCCGAGCACTTGACGCGGAAGAAGCTCCCTGCCATACTTACTCCTGGAAGGTGAGCCGACCGGCGCGCCATCCCTCTCGCATGTGGGCCTTGCCGCAGTCGCCACAGCGGTACTTGAGGTGGGTCTTCTTCGTCGGCTTGTCGCCACCGGGCACCTTCGAGAACTTACCCGAGTTCCCGATGACGGACGTGCCGCGGGCCTGCTGGCGGTCGGTCCATTTCATCCCGGTCTCGCGGCCGCGGCGGACCTTCTCGACCTCGTGTTCGTGGTGAGCGTTGCAGTGCGGACAGTACGTGTTCATCCGGCGTGGCATCTCCATAGCGGAATCTCCTCTTACCACTGGATTCAGGGTCGGCGCTTAAAACCCATACGGTACGGAGTTGTCGGATCGTGTGCCCCGTTCGCGTCCGGCGATGCAGAGTCCGGGGAATCGTCACAAAGCGGCCGCGGACGAAGCCGCAATCGACGAGTCAGTACTTCGGGTCCGCGCCAGAGACGGCGTACAGGTCGTCCATTATCGAGTCACGCGTCTCGAGCCACGTCTCGAACCCACCTGGACGCGAGGGGTACGTCTCGTAGTGGTCTTTCAGGTCGTTGGCGATGCGGCGCACCTTGTACAGTTCGATGAGGGTGTCCCAGTGGCCGTAGGTGTCGACCAGCGTCTTCAGCTTCAAGCGGAGACTCATCGACGTCTCACCTTTCGTCATCGCGTTGACCAACTGCTGACCGGGCAGGGCCGTGATGATGTCGGTCAAATCGTCGACTTCGTGTGCGGTCCCCCAGATGTTGTACACGTCCATCGCGGCGAAGCGCTTGCCGAAGTCGGTCATCACGTCGTTGTTGTACGCCCACAGGCGCTCTTCGGTCACGTCGCCCTCGACGACCGCGTCGATGGCGCGTTTGATCGCCCAGTGAGCGGACTTCGCCGCACCGGGGATGCCGCCGCCGGTAGTGGGGTTGACGTGGCCTGCCGCGTCGCCGACGGCGACGAAGCCGTCTGCGACCGCCGAGTCGTACGGGCGGCGCGTCGGGAGGGCCGCACCGAGTTTGTCCTTGACGGTCGCGCCGTCGAACTCGGGACGCTGCTGCATGTCCCGCTTGAGGACTTCGACGAGTTTCATCGGTGGTTCGGTCATCTGGAAGCCGAGGCCCGCGTTGATCTCGGTGTCGGTGCGCGGGAAGTACCAGAGGTAGCCGAGTTCCTCGGTCGGCTTGAACACGATGGCGTCGTCGTAGTCGACGGGTTCGGGCACCTCGACGACCTCGCGGTACGCCGAACAGAACTGCGAGTACGACACGTTCGTGTCGAAGGAGGCGTCACGCAGGTCGGCTTTGTCCTGCAGGATAGAGAGTGCGCCCGCCGCGTCGACGGTGAGTTCCGCTTCGTAGGTGACGACGTCGCCCTTCCGCTTGGCGCGAACACCGGTGACGCGGCCGTCGTCGTCTTGCACGACGTCTTGGACGACGGTGTCATAGTGAATGGCTGCGCCCGAGCGCTCCGTCTCCTCCAGCAGAACCTCGCCGTAGCGCTTGCGGTCCAACACCGCGCCGGCCTGTCCGAAGGGCACGTCGAGTTCCTCGCCAGTCTTCGGGTTCTCGAAGATGGCGCGGCGGATGTTCTGGTTCGTGAACGACTCCTCCCGGAGGTAGTCGAGGTCGATGACGTCCGGGAAGGTAGACTTCCCTTTGATCGCGTCGCCGCAGGCGATGTGGCCCGCCTCCTCCTCGGGCTTTCGCTCGAGGATGACGGCGTCGAGGCCTTCGCTGGCGGCCGTCGCCGCCGCGAACGCGCCCGCCGTCCCCGCACCGACGACGACGATATCGTACGAGTTCGATGCCGCAGACATAGCCACCACTTCCGAATCGGTCCTCAAAAAAGGCGTGTATCCGTCCGGGCGGGGCGAACACGTTAGGGCATCGGGTAGTCTGTGACTGCCTTACCGCAGGGCGACACGACTCACACGACGCCCGCCTCACCGTCGTTCCCGCCGGAGAAGCGCGACTCCGCGACGGCGAACGTCAGCGTCGAGAGGACGCCCAGCAGCGTCCCGGCGGTCAACAGCGCCGCCAGTTCCGTCAGCGACAGCGGAGCCAACGCGGCCGCCGGAACCCGCGGGAGGAAGTATCCCGACAGGCCGTACAACACGACCGCGATGGCAACGACGTAGAACGGCGCGTTCAGGTAGCGCCAGCGGAATCGCTCGGCGAGGTACTCGTCGGTCACCTGGCCGAGCGAGGAGGTGATGCCGGCGGCGGCGACCCACTGCACCGCCGCGTGGACGAACACCGCGGCCGACTGCGACAGCGTGATCGACCCCGCGCCGGCGGCGCTTCGGGTGGCGTCCAGCGTCTCGACCCCCTGTACGCCGCCGACGATCAACAGGGTGAACGCGACGACGTACGTGATGACCGTCGCGCGACCAGCGTACAGACTGCTCCTGACGCGTGCGGCGACGCCGTCGACCGTCTCCTCCAGTCCGAGGCCGCGGAACAGCGAGTACAGGCCCAACAGCGTGGAGATAGTCCCGATGACGACCGCACCGGGGAGATTCATCATCCCCGCGATGACGGAGAACGGATACACGAGGAGGAGGACGCCCAACGGGATCAGGATGGTGCCGCGGGTCTCGGGGTCCGACAACACCTGTTTCATCGTGTAGTAGATGGACTCCAAGTCCTGTGCCTGCCGAACGACGACCCGACGAACGCCGTCGAGTGGGACCCGAGAGCGGATGACCGGCAACACCGACTCGTCCTGTGCGCCGTCGGTGATGACGATGGCGCGCACCTCCTCGCCGGTCGACAGCGCCGCGAGGACGGTGTCGACCTCTTCGCCGACCGCGCGGTTCGCCTTCACGTCGCCCTCGTTGACGCCGGTGACTGCGGCGACCTCCACCTCCTCGTCGACGGTGTCGTCGGCGCGGAGGTCCTCGTAGGCGTTGATGGCTTGGAACAGTACGTTCACGTCGGAGTCCTCCGGGTCGGCGGTGGCGAGTTTCACGGCGGCGTCCTCGACAGCGTCGCGACCGATGACCGGCGTGCGGACGCCGGTCTTGCGGCCGAGGTCGTCGTCGAGGTCGACCGGGAGGACGAGGATCATTCGCGTGCGACGGATTGACTCTCCGGGTATATCTGCCTTCGGGACAGAGCACCCGGCCGACCTGTCGCGGCAACCGACGCAATCAACAGCACACCCGGCGAACGAGTCGTCAAGCAATGCAAGCGGCGCTCGTCATCCTCGACGGCTGGGGCCTCGGTGACCACGACCGACGCGACGCGGTGAAAGCCGCAGACACGCCGAACTTCGACCGCCTCCGCGAGGCGGGTGCGTTCGGCACGCTCACCGCCTGGGGCCGTGACGTCGGCCTGCCGGACGACCAGATGGGCAACTCCGAGGTCGGTCACATGAACATCGGCGCGGGCAGGACGGTGTATCAGGAGTACACTCGGATCAACGACGCCATCGAGGCTGGCGAGTTCGTCGACGGTACCGCCATCGAACGCGCGTTCGACCACGCCGACGCGAACGACGGGCGCGTCCACTTCCTCGGCCTCGTCAGCGACGGCGGCGTCCACTCCGACCAAGCACACCTCCACGCCCTCATCGACGCGGCGGCCGACCGAGGCCTCGAGGCCGTCACCCACGCGTTCACCGACGGGCGCGACACCGCGCCGAAGTCGGGCCGTGAGTTCCTCGCGAAGTTGGAGGCGCACGCCGCCGACTGCGGGACAGGCGACGCTGCGACCGTCTGCGGGCGCTACTACGCGATGGACCGCGATCAGAACTGGGAGCGCACGAAGCGAGCGTTCGACGCTGTCGTGAATCGCGAGGCTGACCACACTGCGCCATCGGCCGTCGACGCCGTCGAGGCGAGTTACGACCGCGGCGACACAGACGAGTTCGTCGAACCGACCGTCGTCGACGGCGAACCCGGCATCGAGGACGGCGACGGCGTCGTGTTCTTCAACTTCCGCGCCGACCGCGCACGGCAACTCACACGGATGCTCGCCGACATCGACGCCGAAGCGTGGGAGACGGCGGGCATCGAGACGAGTCCGCCCGAGGTCGAACTCGTGACGATGACCGAGTACGACGCAGAGTTCGGCCTCCCGGCGGCGTTCCCGCCGAAGCAACCGGAACAGACGCTGGGAGAAGTCATCTCCGAAGCGGGACTCACGCAACTCCGGATGGCCGAATCCGAGAAGTACGCCCACGTCACCTACTTCCTCAACGGCGGCCGCGAGGTGGAGTTCGACGGCGAGATGCGCCGTATCATCGAGAGCCCGGACGTGCCGACGTACGACGAGACACCCGCGATGAGCGCCGAGGAGTTGACGGACACGGCTATCGACCTCGTCGGCAGCGAAGACCCCGACGTCCTCGTCCTCAACTACGCGAACCCCGATATGGTCGGCCACACGGGCGACTTCGACGCCGCCGTCGCCGCCGTCGAAGCGGTCGACAGCGAACTCGGTCGCCTCGAAGCCGCGGTCCGCGAGGCGGGCGGCCACCTGTTCGTCACCGCCGACCACGGCAACGCCGACGACATGGGGACGCCCGAGGACCCCCACACGGCCCACACGTTCGCACCGGTGCCGTTCATTTCGGTGACGCCCGCCGGCGACGACGGCGGCAAGCGGGTGCGCGAGGGCGGGTCGCTCGTCGACATCGCGCCGACGATGCTATCGCTGCTCGGTGTCGAACGACCGGCGGCGATGACCGGCGAGTCATTATTGGTCGACGCGGACGACGAGGAGTAAGAAACGAGTGGCGTCGCCGTCGGCTTACGCCGACAGCATCCGGTCGGCCGTGACGACGCGGACGCTCGCGGGGCGTTTGACGTACTCGCCCTCGGACTCGGCGACGACCTGTGCGATGCCACGTTGGGCGGCCACGTCGAGGACACGTTGGGAGAGTTCGCCGTCGAGCACGAGTGCGACCGGCGATCCCTCTTCGCCAGAGATGGCGTCGAACACGTCAGCTGCGGGCACTTCGCTGATCACGCGGTACTCCGAATCGAGGAGGCGCGCGTGGTTCGACCGCTCGCCGATGACCGAGGCGACGTGGTCGCGGAGCGTGGTCGGTTCATCGGCCGACTCCTCCGCAGACTGTTCGCTTGCGTCGTCTGCGGGCACGTCGCTCACCTCGGTCGACTCCGTCTCGTCGTCGGCCTCGCCGGGTGTCTCGGGTGAGACTGGCTCTGCGGGCGACTCGGTCGTCGCAGTCACGTCTCCGGACACAGTCTCGGGCGCGGGTTCGGTGCTTCCGTCGGTCGCAGCGACCGCCGAGGCCCCGCCGGCATCCTCGCCGTTCGTCGGCGCGGTCGGGGCCGGATCGCCCCCGGAGTCGGCGTCGGCCACCTCCTCTTGGTCGTCGTCCCCGTCGAGGTCGACCGATTCGAACGGCACCTTCTCGCGAAGCGCGGCCATCAACTCGTGTCGGCTGAGGTCTTCGACCGACTCCCCCTCGGGCGCGAACGCGACGTAATCCACGTCGGCGACCTGCGCGAGTTCCTTGAGGATCAACTCCCCGCCGCGGTCGCCATCGAGGAACGCCGTGACGGTGCGCTCGGCGGTGAGGTCGGCCACCGCGTCGGGGACGCTCGTCCCCTCGACGGCGACGCCGTTCTTGATGCCGTACTTGAGCAGTGTGAGGACGTCCGCCCGCCCCTCGACGACCACGATGGCGTCGGAGTCGTGGACTCGTGGCCCTGCGGGATAGCCTTTGTACTCGCTGATCCGTTCGACGCGGTTAGCCTCACGGACCTCCGAGAGAATCTCCGTGGAGTCCATCACCGAGTCGTCGAAGGAGGTGGCGAGCAGTTCCTTCGCTCGTTCGACAACTTCCCGTCGCTGGGCCGAGCGCATATCCTCGATGTCGCTGACCTCGACGCGGGCCTCACAGGGACCGACCCTGTTGATGGCTTCGAGACTCGCCGCGAGGATGGACGTCTCCACCTTGTCCAGCCCCGAGGAGATGGTTATCTCTCCGAAACTCTGTCCGTTCTGGCTGTCGATGCTGACGTCGATACGACCGATCTTCGACGACTGTTGGAGGTCGCGCAGATCCAACTCGTCACCGAGGAGGCCCTCCGTCTGTCCGAAGACGGCTCCGACCACGTCGCTGCGTTCGACGACGCCGTCGGCCGTTATCTGTGCGTGAATGAGGTATTTGGCTGAATCGTCCATGTGATGTCCCCTCCGTGGGGTGTGATGGTGATGTGGCGGCGCGATGACCGCCGACGCATATATAAGACCGTCGCGGTGGAAATACCTGTCGTCAGACGGCGGTGTTCACCGTCGACATCGGGGGCCAGCGCCACGAAAGAACCTTACTCGCCCGACCCTATCGTCCGATACCAACGACCGGCCGCCGCGAGCGGTCGGACCCGAACGCACCTATGAACGAGGACAACTTTCAGGCGCTGTGTGACCAGTCGACGATGGCCGACCGCGCCCGCGCGAGCGACGCCCCCGACTGGGTCTCCCGACACTTCGAGACGTTCACCGGAGCGCTCACCGGCGAGCGAAACGACACGCCGTTCCCCTGTCACTTCGGGACGAACGCCGTCGAACGCGGCGACCTCCTGTACACGACCGTCCCATCGTTCACCGACCCGGACGCACTGTTCGCGTTTCGCGACACGCTGCTGGAGTACCTCGACACGTACCGAGACCACGCCGAGTTCGCGCCGCTCGTCGTCTTCTTCGCGCCGCCCGCAGACGGCGTCGACGCCTTCTGTGAGGCCGACTGGCACGAGACGCTGTGGCACGTCCTCCAGTTCCTCCACGTCAACGACCCCGAACCGTGGCCGGCGGACATCCCGACCGACCCCGACGACCCCTACTGGGAGTTCTCTTTCGGCGGGACGGCGATGTTCCCGACGTGTCGGGCCCCGTTCTACGAGGCGCGCAAGAGTCGCTACTGTCCCGTCAGCCTCGAGATCACCTTCCAGCCGCGCGACGTGTTCGACGGCCTCACCCACGACACCGAAGCGGGCGCTCGCGCCCGAGAAGTGATTCAAGGTCGCCTCTCGGAGTACGACGGTGTCTGCCCGCACGCAGACCTGGGCGACTGGGGCGTCGAAGACGACCGGGAGTGGCGGCAGTACCTCTTCTCGCGCGACGAGTCACAGTTCCCCGAGGAGTGTCCGCTGACCGTGACGCCTGAAGTGACGGCGCTGGACGCGCCGAACGCGCCGCTGGGTGCCGACTGATGGGCGATACGGGCCTCCCGGTCCTCCTCCTCGTCGACCTCCAGACGGGGTTCGACGACTCCGCGTACGGCGAGCGCAACAACCCCGACGCGGAGGCGAACGCCGCTCGCCTCCTCGACGCGTGGCGCGAACGTGAGAGTCAAGTGATCCACGTCCGGCACGACTCGACGGAACCCGACTCACCGCTTCGTGGCGACGGACCAGGCTTCGCGTTCAAGGAGGCGTTCGTCCCGCGCGAGGGGGAACCTGAACTCGTGAAACGGGTGAACTCCGCGTTCGTCGGCACCGACCTAGCGGAGCGACTCCGTGAGGGCGACCACGAGCGACTCGTCGTCGCCGGCCTCACGACCGACCACTGTATCTCGACGACGACGCGGATGGCGGAGAACCTCGGCTTCCGGCCGACGGTCGTCACCGACGCGACGGCGACGCACGCGCGGATCGGTCCCGACGGGGAGCGGTTCGACCCCGAGACGGTCCACCGCACCGCCCTCGCTCACCTGAACGGCGAGTTCGCGACGCTTTCGACGACCGACGACGTACTCGCGTCGCTGTCGGAGTCGTAGGTAGCGCAGTCATAGAGTCACGCGTCGACGGCCGCGACTCAGCCGTCGTAACTGATGAACGTCGCCGCGTCGTCCGCGAAGGCGACGGCGTCGGGGCCGAACGAGTCGGCGTAGCGGACGAGCAGCGTGAGTAACTCCGTCGGCCGTTCCAGCGAGTAGCCGCCTTCCGTATCGACCAGCCCCGCGTCCGCGAGCGCCGTCGCGTAGTTCGAGACGGTCGCCCGCGAGACGTCGAGCGAACGAGCGAGGTCTGCGCCCGAGGCGTCGGGGTCGCGAAGTAGGCCCAGTATCATCCCGCGCGGCGTGTCCCGTCGGAGGTAGCCGAGCGCACGCCGTTCGAACGCCGAGAAGCGCCCCGCGGGGAAGTAGCGGCGGTAGTCGCCATCCTTCTGGGAGACGATTTCGCCCACCGACTCCAGTCGCTTGAGGTGGTGTTGTGTCTCGCCGGTCGCAAGCGAGAGGTCGTCGCGGAGTTTCGAGAAGTGCGCGCCGGGCGTCGTCGCGAGGTAGCCGCGGATGGCGTCGCGGGCGTCGGAGTCGTCGGCCGTGGCGGAGGCACGACCGCTCGCCGCGAGCGGCGTGGCGGCACCCAGCG
The DNA here is from genome assembly GCF_029490015.1 of Halobaculum limi. Taxonomy (GTDB): domain Archaea; phylum Halobacteriota; class Halobacteria; order Halobacteriales; family Haloferacaceae; genus Halobaculum; species Halobaculum limi. Next base: position 2,623,709 of record NZ_CP120468.1, on the reverse strand, counting down.
CCGCGAACCGCCGGAGCGTCGCCCGCTTGTCCGGGTCTACCTCGCGTGTCACAGCCCACAGTAGCGACGAACGTGGCAAAAGGGTGTCGTTGGTGTCACGACGCAACCGTGCAACAACGCTGTCGCCGTCCGTGGACGAATCCGTCGACAGGTGAGAACGGGCAACGGAAAACAGCACGCGGAGAACGGGTCGACCGACGCGCGGTCGACAATCGAACGCCAGTCGGAGTATCAGCCCGGATAGTCGGCCGCGACTACTCTGTCTCGGCTTCTGGTTCCGCTTCGGCGGCGTCGCCGTCCGAGGACTCCGAGCCGTTGTTGGACTCGGAGACGACCTCGTCGGCGGATTTGATGTCGGACTTGTCCTCGGCGTCGGCCTCTGCGATCACTTCGTCGGCGGGGGCGATGTCGCCGTCGATGTTGCCCTCTTTCACCGCTGCGGCCTCCTGTTCGAGCGCCTCGGTGTCCATCTCGGCGGCCTCGTCGATCTGTCCCAAGATGTCCTCGATGTCGTCGAGGCCGAGCATCTCGCGCGTCTCGGCGTCGAACTCGAGCGAGTCGAGTCCCTGCGACTCCTGGATGTCGGAGCCAGTCAGTTGCTTGCCGTAGCGGCCGACGAGGCTGGTGAGTTCCTGCGGGAGGATGAACGTGGAGGAGTCACCCTGCCCGATGCGTTCGAGCGTCTCCATCCCCTTGTCGATGATCGCACGCTCGCCCATGGACTCGGCCGACTTCGCACGGAGGACGGTCGAGATGGCGTCACCCTGTGCTTCGAGGATCTGGCTCTGCTTTTCACCCTGCGCGCGGATGATGTTCGACTGCTTCTCACCCTCGGCCTCTTCGATGGCAGAGCGACGTTCACCCTGCGCTTCGAGGATCATCGCACGGCGACGGCGCTCGGCGGAGGTCTGTTGCTCCATCGCCTGCTGGACGTCTTTCGAGGGGTTGACCTCGCGCACCTCGACGGACTCGACACGGATACCCCACTCGTCGGTGGGTTCGTCGAGTTCCCGGCGGATGCGGGCGTTGATCTCTTGACGCTTGTTCAGCGTGTCGTCCAGTTCCATGTCGCCCAGCACCGCACGCAGGGTCGTCTGCGCGAGGTTCGAGACGGCCACTTTGTAGTCCTCGACTTCGAGGAACGCCTTCTTCGCGTCCATCACCTTGATGTAGACGACAGCGTCGGCGGTGACGGGCGAGTTGTCGCGCGTGATTGCCTCCTGCCGGGGCACGTCGAGCGTCTGCGTCCGCATATCGAACGTGTACGTCCGAGAGACGAACGGCGGGACGATGTTGATGCCAGGTTGGAGGAGTTTTCGGTACTCTCCGAACACGGTCAGTGCCTTCTTGTCGTACGCGTCGACGATGACGATCGCCTGATACACGGCGATAATCGCGACGGCGAGGAAGAGCAGTCCGACCGCTGCGGCACCGAGTCCGGCGAACTGGAGTGGTACGAGGACCATAGCTAGGCGTTCGCCCGACGAGGCTTAAGGGTTCGCCCGCTGTCATTCGTGCGTTCCCGAGACGGCGGCGGGGTCGGGCCGAGTGGTCGTCGTCGAAGCCCCCACTCTGTGACTACTCGCGTTCGGTTTCCACGTCGCGTTCGGTCGTCGACTCGGAGTCGTCGTCGGCCTCCACCTCGCGCCGCTTTCGCTCCCGTGCGAGTTCGCGGTCGATGTCGTCGACACCGCCATCGAGCGACTCGACAGTGACGACGTTGCCGCCGCCGGGGTCGACGACCATCACCTCGGTGCCTTCGGGAATCTCGCCGTCGACAGACCGGGCCGAGTAGTACGGATTGAAGCCGCCGGAGTCGAGTTTCACCTCGCCGCCGGTAGGCGTCACCGTCTCCGTCACGCGGCCGATCTCGCCTTGGAGCGACTTCGAATCCGAAGTCTGTGCCTGTCCTTTCCCGCCGTACAGATCGAGTTCGCGGTAGCCGTAGAAGGCGAGCGCACCGAACACGAGGACGAGGAGGCCCAGGACGAACGGCCCCGCGATCGGACCGAGCAACAGGCCGACGAGGCCGGCGGCGAGGAGGGCGACCCCGATGACGACGAAGTGGGCACCCGGAGCCAACGCCTCCGCGATGGAGATGACCAGTCCGGCGGCGACCAGCAACAACGGGAGGGTCTCGGGGGCCAGCAGGCCCGACTGGAGGAACATAGACGGATCTGAGGTGTGCGGTGGTTAAAGGGTCACCGAGAACACGAGCAAGAGCGTCCCGAGGACACCCGTGACGACGAACAGGGCGTTCTCGGCACTGATGGACTCCGGTTCGATGGGCGCTGGCTGGTTCGCCGCCTCCGCTTCGGGACCGACCTCGTCGAGGCCAAAGCGCCACTGGTCGTCGTCGTCCGGGGTCGCCGCGTCGGCGTCGACGCGGGAATCGTCTGCCATACTACAGGCTAGTCGTGTGACGGTAAAGGCGTGTCGGGGGCAGCGGTCGACCAGCGCCGTGGACTCCCGTCAGCGGCGCCTCGCGTGTCCGATCACGTCGCCCTCGTAGACGACGCCGCGTTCGGCGTCGACGCTGACGACCGTCTCGTCTGCGACGTCGTCGGGCAACGGTGCACCCGATACCATCGGGATGCCGACCTCACGCGCCACGAGCGCGGGGTAGCCGGTCATCCCGGCGCGGGCGTCGATGATGCCCCCGAGTTTGGTCGTGTCGCCGCCGAACTCTGCGTCGAACCCGGCAGGCAGGTAGACGATGCCGCCCTCGGGCACGTCGCTCAGGTCGCCGTCGGGCACGCGGTAGAGCGGACCGGAGACGCGCCCACCGACGACGTGGCGGCCCGTGGCGATGGTCTCGGCGGCGACGTGGAGTTTCAGCGTGTTCGTCGTGTTCGTTCCCTCCAACTCCGTCATCATCCCCGAGAGGACGACCAGTGTGTCGCCCGACTCGGCGACGCCGGCGTCGAGCGCCGCCGACACCGCCGAGTCCATCACTTCCTCGACGCTGTTGTGGTAGTCCGCTGTCATCGGGCGGACGCCCCACGAGAGCGCGAGTTGGCGACGCACGCGGTCGCTCGGCGTCGTCGTGACGATGGGGGCGCCGGGGCGGAACTTGGCGGTCTTTCGGGCAGTGTAGCCGGACTCGGAGGCGGCGACGACCGCCGCGGCGTCAGTGTCGCGGGCGAGGAACCGCGCCGACCGCGCCAACGGCTCCGTTCGAGACTCCGTATCTGCCAGCGGGACACGCTCCTCGCGCGTCTCGGCGTACTCGTCGCTCGTCTCCACCTGCCGGACGATGCGGTCCATCGTCTCGACGACGCGCGCGGGGTGGTCACCGATGGCCGTCTCGCCCGACAGCATCACCGCGTCAGTGCCGTCGAGGACGGCGTTGGCCACGTCGGACGCCTCTGCGCGGGTCGGTCGCCGCGAGTGGACCATCGAGTCGAGCATCTCCGTCGCCGTGATGACGGGCGTCCCCCGCTCGACGCAGGTGCGGATGATGCGCTTTTGGATCATCGGAACGTCCTCCAGCGGGCACTCGACGCCGAGGTCACCGCGCGCGACCATCACGCCGTAGGAGGCGTCGATGATGCCGTCGAGGTTCTCGACTGCGTCCGCACGTTCGATCTTTGCGACGACGGGGATGTCGCTCGCGCCGCGCTCTTCGAGTGCGTCGGAGACGGCGTACACGTCGCTGGCGTCGCCGATGAACGAAGCCGCGACGAAGTCCACGTCGTGGTCGACCACGAGGTCGAGTTCTCGCTCGTCGCGTTCGGTGATGGTGGGCAAGCCGAGGTCGACGCCGGGAACGTTGACGCCCTTTCGGGAGCCGAGTTCGCCGCCAGAGTCGATGCGTGCCTCGACGCCGTCGTCGCTGACGGCGGTCACGGTAGCCTCGATGCGGCCGTCGTCGAGGAGGACGCGGTCACCGACCTCCGTGGCGTCGATGGCGTGCGTGACACCGATGTGTTCGGGGGTGGCGGTGTCGTACTCGGCGAACACGACCGTCGACCCCGTCTCCAGTTCGATCGGTTCGGGGATTTCGGCGGTTCGGACCTCCGGCCCTTGGAGGTCGAGCATCGCCGCGAGGGGTTCGTCGGTCGCGTCGTCGACCGCGCGGATGCGGTCGATGACCTCGCCGCGGTGGTCGGTGTCGCCGTGGCTCGCGTTCAATCTCGCCACGGACATCCCGGCATCGGCCAACTCCCGGATCGACGCTCGGTCGTCAGAGGCGGGGCCGAGCGTACAAACGATCTTGGCTCGTCGCATAGTCTTGCCTGAGACTGGACGGTGACGCGTATAAAGGCCTACGGAGCGGAACTCGCGTTCGAGTGAACTGTTCCGGCGTCCGACTGGGCGGCTTACTGCGTGACCATCCAGGTCGTGCCCGAGGAGTAGCCCCACTTCTCCACGTCGATGTCACGGGCGGCGTCGATGACGGCGGCCATGTTCGCACCGACCTCTTTCGCAGACAGCCCCAGTTCCTCGGCGATGAGGCGAGACTTGAAGTACGTCTGCTCGGCGGCGTGTTCCCGGAGGTACGTGAGGATCAGGTACTGCTTGTCGTTCAGCGCGTGTCCCGGGTCGACGGCGTCGGCGTCAGCGGTGTCGGGTTGGTCGGCGGTACTCGTCGCACTCATACACCGTTCTACGGTAAGCCCCCTCATAGTGGGTTTGGTACACGGGGTTAACACAGAGCCGTCTGGTGGTTACGCTGCAGCAACGGTCGTCGCTGGGTCCGGCGATCCGGGTCGTCGGTACAGCCGCCTAACACCGAGTAAGGTCAGATTGCCGAGGTGACGATCTGGTCGTGAGCGCGAGTCTCGGGCGGCCACACGGGTCGTTAGCGACTGTTCGTCTCCACTCGGTCGATCGGGGGCGCGATGACAGAAGGTACTTACGCCGGCATCCGCCACCTCCTCAACAATGACCGAGTCGGACGAGCCTTCGAGAGACGACGCCGACGCGGTGCGCGTCAGCGTCGTCCTCCCCGCATACAACGAGGAGGCGACCATCGAAGGCACCGTCCGAACGACTATCGAGGCGCTCGAACGCTTCCTCCCTCACGACGAGTTCGAAGTCATCGTCGCCGAAGACGGCTGCGACGACCGCACGCCGGAGATTGCCGACCGACTCGCCCGGGAGGACGACCGGGTGAAGCACTTCCACAGCGACCGTCGCCTCGGACGTGGAGGTGCACTGGAGTTCGCGTTCGACCGCGCGAACGGCGACACACTCGTCTACTTCGACACCGACCTCGCGACGGATATGCGCCACCTCGAAGAACTCGTGTCGAAGGTCGACCGCGAAGGGTACGACGTGGCGACTGGATCGCGGTGGATCCCTGGCGAGCAAGCCGACCGTCCGGCGAAGCGGGGCGTCCCCTCGCGCGGGTTCAACCTCCTCGTGCGGACCGTCCTTCGCTCGGACCTGCGCGACCACCAGTGTGGGTTCAAGGCGCTCTCGCGGGAGGCGTTCGAGGAACTCCACGATGCCGTCGAGGACGACCACTGGTTCTGGGACACGGAACTACTCGTCCGGGCCCAACGGCGCGGAATGGCCGTCGCGGAGTTCCCCGTCGACTGGGAACCGAAGGGTGACTCGAAGGTCGACCTCGTGCGCGACGTGTTCGGAATGGGGAGTCAGGTCGTCCGCCTGTGGTGGCAACTGTCCGTCTCGCCGCGCATCACGCGAACCCGGACGGTCGCCGCCGGCGCGATACTGACGCTGGCGGCGTTGGCGCTGATGACGGTGTATCTCGACCCCTCGGCGGTGCTGTCGGCGTTCTCCGAGGCCGACCCGGTCCCGGTCGCTATCGCGACGCTCGTGTACCTCGTCTCGTGGCCGCTTCGGGGCCTCCGCTACCGAGACATCCTCTCCGAACTCGGCTATCGTGAGCGGATCGGCTTCCTCACCGGCGCGGTGTTCATCAGCCAGACAGGCAACCTCGTGTTCCCGGCTCGGGCGGGTGACGCGGTGCGGGCGTACGTCGTGAAGGCACGGCGCGGCATCCCGTACCCGACCGGGTTCGCGTCGCTGGCGGCCGAGCGCGTGTTCGACCTGCTGACCATCACCGCGATGGCGGGAGCGGTGCTGGCCGGCTTGCTGGTCACCGACGGAACGGGTGCGGTCGCCAGCGCTGTCTCCGGCAACGTCCCCGGCGTCTCTGCCGGCGCGGTGACGACTGCGGTGCAGGTGGCCGCCTTCGTCGGCGTCGTCGCCGTCGCCAGCCTCCTGTTCATCGTCGCGACTGCACGCTCGGACCGCAACTACGTCCGCGCGGTCGTCTCGCGGTTCTCCTCGGACTCGTACGTCGACTACGTCGCTGGCGTCATCGAGGAGTTCGCCGGCGGCGTGCAGGCCGTCGCGGGCACGCGGCGGTCGTTCCTCCGCGTCGGCGGCGTCTCCGTCGTCGTGTGGACGCTCGACGTGGTGACGGCGTTGCTCGTCCTCTCGGCGTTCCCCGCGGCCGCCGAGACGATGACCGTGACGCAGATGGTCGTCGTCGGCTTCTTCGCCGTCTCCGTCGGCAACCTCGCGAAGGTGCTCCCGCTGTCACCGGGCGGGATCGGCCTGTACGAGGCGGCGTTCACGGCGCTCGTCGTCGGTCTCGGCGGCGTCCCAGCGGCGGTCGCGTTCGCCGCGGCGGTGTTGGATCACGCAGTGAAGAACCTCGTCACCGTCGTCGGCGGCGTCGCCTCGATGCTCGGCTACAACGTCTCGCTGACGGCCGCTGTCGACGAGACGGAGGAGTTAGACGAGGAAGAAACCGAGATGGGCGCGAGCGAAATCGCGACTGACGACTGAGCCGAGAGAGCGAGCGGAGGGATTTCTGTCGACTACTTCAGTAGAGGTCGGTCACGAACGGTCCCAGCGCCCCCGCCACCGCCGTCCGAAGCGCGTCGGTGCGGTCGACCCGTCCACCGGTGAGTGCGCCTGCCGCGCCTTGGTTGCGCGCGACGCCCGACTCGTCGAGAACGTCGTCCATTACCGGGCCTAACTCCTCGCCCGCACGGACGCGACCGGCGATGGACTCCGGGAGGACGAGACTCGGGCCCGACCCGACGCCGACGCGGTCGCCGTCGCTGACGACGGCCCACATCACGAGAAAGAGGTTGCCGTCGTCGCCGTCCAGCGTCGCCACGCCGCCCTCGATACCGACGCCGAGGTCGTATCCTGCGCCGCTGCTATCGGCGTCGAGGACGGCCATCGCGCGGTTCCGCGCGCCTGTCCGTGTCTCGGCGGTTCCGCGCGGTTGTTCGCTCACGCCCGACGGAACCGGACACGCCTCGACGGTCGCGTCGTCGCCGAAGCCGTCTGCTCCTGCCACCGCACGCTCGGTCGCCTCGCATTTCACCGGATTACCCGAACCGACGCCGATCCGCATACCTCGGCGTTCGTGTGGCGGTACGTGTGTCTTGCCTTCGACGGCGACTCGTGCGAGCGTTCATATCCGATACCGGCACCAGCCTGTGCGTGCATCGGGACCGAACAGCGGCGGGCGACGAGGTGCGGGCGACGTTGCGAGCGTTGGCGCTGGGAACCGTACCTACCGAATCGACCGACAGGGACGAGATTCGTCGACTCGTGAGCGAGGCCGAGACTGCGCTCGCGAGCGTCGAAGCCGCGAGCGAGGTCGCACAAGACGGAGGATTCGAGCGGCTTCGTGCGGCACAGGCGACAACGCTGCAGACGGCGATGCCGCCGTCGGTCGTGCGCCGCGCACGACGAGTCTTGGCGACGCTCGACCGCTATCGTGACGCACATCGCACGGCGACCGCCGACGCAGACCACTTTCACTCCGGTCACGATACGCATATCCCACGGGGAGAACAACGTCGGGACAACTGATGACGCGGGTTATCCACACGGGCGACACCCACATCGGGTATCGTCAGTATCACTCCCCCGAACGGCGACGCGACTTCCTCGACGCCTTCGAGCAGGTGGTGGCGGACGCCGTCGCCGACGACGTGGACGCCGTCGTCCACGCGGGCGACCTGTTCCACGACCGCCGGCCCGACCTGCCCGACCTCCTCGGTGTTCTCTCGGCGCTCCGGGAGTTGGACGACGCGGGGATTCCCTTCCTCGCGGTCGTCGGTAACCACGAGTCCACGCGCGGCGGGCAGTGGCTCGACCTGTTCGGATCGCTCGGCCTCGCCACGAGACTGGGCTCAGAGCCAGTCGTAGTCGGGGAGACGGCGTTCTACGGCCTCGACCACGTTCCCGAGAGCCGTCGCGACGACCTCGACTATTCGTTCGCTCCGCACGACGCCGCCACCGCGGCGCTGGTGAGCCACGGCCTGTTCGAGCCGTTTGCGTACGCCGACTGGGACACCGAGACGGTCCTCTCGGAGTCGTCGGTCGAGTTCGACGCGATGCTGCTGGGCGACAACCACACGCCCGACACCGCGGAGGTGCTCGACACGTGGGTGACGTACTGCGGGTCGACCGAGCGTGCCTCCGCGAGCGAACGCGACGGGCGCGGCTACAACCTCGTCTCGTTCGGCGCGGACGCTCCCGGCGACGACGCCGTCGACATCCGACGGCGGGCGCTCGAAACTCGTCCGTTCGTGTTCGTCGACGCCGAACTCGGTCCCGCAGAGGGAATCGACCGCGTGCGTGACCGAGTGCGCGAACACGACGTCGCGGACGCCGTCGTCATCGTGGAGGTGACCGGCGAGGGCGACCCCATCGCACCCGCAGCAGTCGAGGAGTTCGCGAGCGACCGTGGGGCGCTCATCGCCCGCGTCAGCGACCGCCGGGAGGTGGACGTCGACGACGAGGTGACGGTCAGTTTCGCCGACCCGGACGACGCGGTGCGCGACCGTATCGCGGAGATGGGCCTATCACCAGCCGCTGACGAGGTGGACGACGTGGTTCGAGGCGAACTCCCCAACTCGAACGTCCGCGAAGCGGTGAAACGTCGCGTCGAGGAGCGACTCGATGGGGGCGACAGCACTGGAGAATCCGGCACGGTGTCCACCGCTGAAGAAGTGACAGCCGACTCCACGACCGCTGACTCGACCGCTGACTCGACAGGCGACGACGACGGCCAACTCACGCTGGGTGATTCGCGATGATGTTCGACCGCATCCGCCTCCGCAACTTCAAGCCGTACGCCGACACCGACCTGCGCTTGCGCGACGGCGTGACGGTTATCCACGGCCTCAACGGCAGCGGGAAGTCGTCGCTGCTGGAGGCGTGTTTCTTCGCACTGTACGGGTCGAAGGCGCTCGACGGCACGCTCGCTGACGTCGTGACGAATGGCGCCGAGGAGGCGGAGGTGGAACTGTGGTTCACCCACGACGGCCGATCGTACCACATCCGGCGGGAACTGAAGCGGTACGGCGAGCAGATTCAGACGACAACCTGCACGCTCGAATCCGACGACGACGAACTGCACCGCGACGGCGCGACCGACGTACGGGCGTTCGTGAGCGACCTCCTCCGGATGGACGCGGACGCGTTCGTCAACTGCGCGTACGTCCGGCAGGGCGAGGTGAACAAACTCATCAACGCCACGCCGACCGAGCGCCAGGACATGATCGACGACCTCCTCCAACTCGGGCGACTGGAGGAGTATCGCGAGCGTGCCGGCGACGCGCGTCTCGGCGTCGAGGACGTCCTCTCGAAGAAACGGGGGGCGCTGGAGGACGTCGAGTCGCAGGTCGAAGCGAAAGAAGCGAAGGGGCTCCACGATCGCCTCAACGGCCTCCAGTCTGACCTGAACGACCTCGACGCGAAGGTGGACAACTACGAGCAGCAGCGCGAGAAGGCCGAGACCACCCGCGACGATGCACAACAGATCCTCGACGAGTACGAGGAGCGCCGCGAGGAACTTGCGTCCCTGGAGTCGGACATCGACGAGTTGGAGGCGACCATCCGCGAGGACGAAGCCGAGCGAGAGCGACTGGGCGACCGGGTCGCTGACGAACGCGACCGCATCGAGGAGTTGGAGTCGACGCTCGCGGAACGACTCTCGAACACCGACGTCGCGGCCGCCGACGCGGAGACGCTCGACGCGCGACGTGCCGACCTAGACGACCGCGAGGACGACCTGCGCGACGACCTGCGCGACGCTCGCTCGCAGGTGAACGCGCTCACGAACCAGTCGGAGAACCTCGCACAGAAAGCCGAGGAGGTCGACGAGCGAGCGAACGAACTCCGCGAGCGTGCCGACCGCCTCGACAACGAAGCAGACGAGGCCGCCGAGACGCTGGCCGAACGCGAGCGCAAGCGCGAGACGCTGACGGACGAACGAGCGGAGAAACGGTCGCTGTTCGAGGACGCGCCCGTGGACGTCGGCGAGGCGACGGCGTACCGCGACTCCGTGCAGTCGGACATCGAGGAGGCGCGCACGGAGATACGCGAGACAGCCGCCGACCTCCGGGCGGCCCGGTCGAGCGTCGAGGACGCCGAGGAACTGCTGGCCGAAGGGAACTGCCCCGAGTGCGGACAGCCAGTCGAGGACTCCCCGCACGTCGACACGCTCGACGAGGACCGCGAGCACGTCTCAGAGTTGGAGGCCAACCTCGCGACGGCGAACGAGCGGAAGGCGAGCCTCGAAGATGACCTCGACACCGCGGAGACGCTGGTCGAGGCTGAGAACCGGCTCTCGCAGATCGCCGACACCGTCGACCTCCTCGACGACGGCATCGACGAGAAGCAGGCAGAGGCTGAGGAGAAGCGCGAGCGCGCCACGGAACTTTGCGAGGAGGCGGACGAGCGTGAGGCCGAGGCCGAAGAACACCGCGAGACGGCCGAGCAGAAACGGTCGGAGGCGACGGAGACGCGCGAGACGGTCGAGGAACTGGAAGCCGACTTGGACAGGATCCAGACGGCACGCGACCGCCTCGACGCCGTCGAGTCGACGCGCGAGGCTATCGACGACGCCGAGGAGACGGTCGAGCGACTGACGGAGAAGCGGGTCGACATCGCCGACCGCAACGACGAGCGCCGCGAGTTCCTCGCGAGCAAGCGCGAGCGCCGCGACGAACTTCGCGAGGCTGTCGACGAGGAGCGTGTCGAGAACGCTCGCGACAGACTCGACAACGCGGAAGACTACATTGAGCGGGTGACCGACGCGCTGGCAGACCTCCACGAGCGCCGCGACGACCTCACGAACCGCATCGGCGCGGTCGAGAACGAACTCGACGAGTTGGAGACGCTGCGCGAGCGTCGCGACGACCTCGCGGCCCGTGTCGACGAGTTGGAGGCGCTCCACCGCGAGACCGAGGAGTTGGAGGCGATGTACGGCGACCTCCGGGCGGAACTGCGCCGCGCGAACGTCGAGAGTCTCGAACGGATGCTCAACGAGACGTTCGAGTTGGTGTACGGCAACGACGCCTACTCCCACATCGAACTCGACGGCGAGTACCACCTCACGGTGTACCAGAAGGACGGCGAACCGCTCGACCCCGAACAACTGTCGGGTGGCGAGCGCGCACTGTTCAATCTCTCGCTACGGTGTGCCATCTACCGCCTGCTCGCAGAGGGCATCGACGGCGCAGCACCGACGCCGCCGCTCATCCTCGACGAACCGACGGTGTTCCTCGACTCGGGACACGTCTCGCGACTCGCAGACCTGGTCGCGGAGATGCGCGGCTTCGGTGTCCGTCAGATCCTCATCGTCAGCCACGACGACGAACTCGTGGGCGCGGCCGACGACCTCGTCCGCGTCGAGAAGAACCCCACGTCGAACCGCTCGACGGTCGACCGCATCGACGACCCGTCGCTGGCGGCGGTCGAGGCGGAACTGAACGCCGACGACTGAGCCGACTCGGCGGTTCCGCGTCGTCCGCACTTGCCGTCTCGCTTACGCTCGAAATCGTCCGACCGCTGTCTCCGCCTCGTCTGTCGGTTCGTAGCCACGCTCGCCGGCGACAGTCGTCTCGGTGAGGAGGCCCGCCGCGCGAAACTCCGCGAGGAGACCGTGCAGGTCGGATTCACACAGGTCGTACGAGTCCAACAGCGTCCGGACCGACAGCGGCCCGCGGTCGACGAACTCCACGAGGAGGCCAAGCGCCCGTTCGTCGCGACACGCGAGCACCGCCCGTCGAAGCGCGGGCGAGAGGCCGGCGGCCGCGGCCGACAGCGCTGACTCGCCTTCGGCTTCGAGGTCGTCGTTCGGGAGGTGGCGCTCCTCACCGGTCGCGGGGTCGCGGACCAGACTCGACTCTGCCGAGCGCTTGACGAGGAGATAGCGAGTGCCGTCGTCGTCCCGAACCGTCTGCATAGTCGAGGAAGGTACTGCAGGATGCAAAGCGGTGTCGGTGGCGGCGGTCAGTCGTCCTCTGTCGGCGTGTTCTGTTGCGACTCGGTCGGATCGTCGGGTTCCGTCTCGCCATCTGTTTCTGCATATGTCTGCACGTCTCGCTCCGCATCCGACGCTTCGTCCGGGTCCGTCTCCGTGTCGTCGTCCTCGGTCGCCTCGTCGGCGTCGCGTTCCTCACGCCACTGCTCGAAGGCGCGATACGTCTGGTAGACGCGGACGCCGGCGAGGAGGCCGACGACGATGGCGAACCCGCCCCAGTTCCACTGGCCGCGGAAGCCGATGAGCATCGCGCCCAGTGAGACGCCGAGGACGGCGACGTTGGCGTACAGGACGGCGGTCATAAACGACCGACTGATATGCGGGTCGACCGTCGAGGGGTCGGGCAACGAGTCGGATGGGTCATTGACGGTCGGGATGTTGACGCGGGGGCCACGGTTTTCGGCTTCGCTGGCCTCGCGTTCGAGGCCGAACAGGTCCCCGTCGTCGTCGTCCTCGAGCACGGCTCTCTGTTCGGTGACTGTAGCAAAAGGGTTGCCGGACACGACTCGCGTCGGATCCGGCGGTAGTCAGGTGAGTGCGGGACCGATCAGGCGTGGTCGGCGAGCGTGACGGCGGTGCTCGCCTCTACCCACGCGAGTGGATTTTCGGAGTCGTAGAGGACCGTTCGCCCGTCGTCCTCATACGCCTCGACCGTCTCGACGGCCTCGTCCGGGCTCGCGCCCGAGCGCTCCAACGGGGAATCGGATGCGTGGGTCATCTGCGAACTATGGTATGTCTTGACACGGTATATGCCTTTCCGTGGTGGCCGGACTCGCCAACCGGCCGTCGTCGTGCGGTTCTTCGGCGATCGAACGGAACGAATCTGTCCGTGTAATCCTCGACTACCGGACCGAACGATGGGCTTACCGTAGGGGTAGACGGACCAGCGTCACCCACAGCGACTCGTCGCCGTGACGAAAGGGACATTTTTACCGGCGAACGGCAAAGGCCCGGCAATGAGCGATTCGCAGGCGGGCCTCGGCGATTTCGGGGACGCCACCGCGGAGGAAGGCGGGTCCAACGACGACCGTCGCCCGGACGAAGAGGCGGCGTTCGTCGCTGGAACGGGGCAAGGCCGGGTGAGCGACGTCATCGACCGCGAAGACATCGTCGTTCCCGACGCCAGTGGGACGGTCGAAATGATGGTGACGGCCGTCGACTACACGGTCGAGGGGGCCGGAACCGAAGAGTACCCCGTCGTCCACGTGTTCGGCCGCACGGCCGACAACGAGTCGGAACACCTGCGCGTCCTCGGCCTCGAACCGTACTTCTACGTGCCGACGGCCGACATCGAGAATCGGGCTCTCGTCGAGGAGTACGACGTCATCCTCGACACGCGCGAGGAGGCCCCTGACGGCGAGCGGTTCAAATCCATCCGTGGGATGCCCGTCACCAAGGTGGTCGCCCGAACGCCCCGTGACGTGGGACAGATCCGCGACGACTTCGACCGGACGTACGAGGCGGACATCCTGTTCCCCAACCGCTTCCTCATCGACTACGGCGTCACCTCCGGTCTCCGCGTCGAGGAGCGCCGACTGGAGACGGACGACGATGACGGCGGCCGCGCTAGCCTCCAGGTCACGCCCGAGCATCTCGAACCCTGCGAGGTCGAGGCCGACATCCGCGTCAACACGTTCGACATCGAGGTCGACGACCGCAACGGCTTCCCCGAGGACGGCGAGGAACAGGTCGTCTGTCTCACCTCACACGACTCCTACCGCGACGAGTACATCGCGTGGCTGTACGACGCGCCCGTCGGCGGCGTCGACGCGCCAGACGTCCTCGACGACTACGACCTCATCGGTGACCACGACAGTAGTGTCGAGGTCCGAACGTTCGCGGAGGAGGACGCGATGCTCGACGCGTTCATCGCGTACATCGAGGAGACGGACCCCGACGTGTTGACGGGGTGGAACTTCGAGGACTTCGACGCGCCGTACTTCATGGACCGCTGTGAACTCCTCGACGGCCGATCGGAGTACGACCTCTCGCCCGACCGCCTCTCGCGCGTGAACGAGACGTGGCGCTCCGGATGGGGCGGCCCCGACGTGAAGGGCCGCGTCGTCTTCGACCTCCTGTACGCCTACCAGCGCACACAGTTCTCCGAACTGGAGTCGTACCGCCTCGATGCGGTCGGCGAACTCGAACTCGACGTGGGGAAGGAACGCTACTCCGGCGACATCGGCGACCTGTGGGAACAGGATCCCGAGCGACTGCTGGAGTACAACGTTCGCGACGTGGAACTGTGCGTCGAGATCGACCGCAAGCAGGACGTGATCGACTTCTGGGACGAGTCGCGCAAGATCGTCGGCTGTCAACTGGAGGACGCGCCGACGCCCGGCGACGCGGTCGACATGTACGTCCTCCACAACGCCTACGGCCGGTTCGTCCTCCCGACGAAGGGCCAACAGGACGGCGAGGACTTCGAGGGGGGCGCGGTGTTCGAACCGATCACCGGCGTCGAGGAGATGGTGTCGGTGCTGGACCTGAAGTCGCTGTACCCGATGTGTATGGTGACGATCAACGCCAGCCCCGAGACCATCGTCGAGGATCCCGACGCCTTCGACGGCGAGACGTACCGCGCGCCCAACGGGACGCGCTTCCGCAAGGAACCCGACGGGATGATGCGGCAGATGATCGACGAGTTGCTGGCCGAACGCGACCGTCTGAAGGGCGAACGCGACGCCCACGAGGTCGGCTCCGACGCCTACGAACAGTACGACCAACAGCAGGCGGCGGTGAAGGTGATTATGAACTCGCTGTACGGCGTCTCCGGGTGGGAGCGCTTCCGCCTGTATGACAAGGACAACGCCGCCGCCATCACGGCGATGGGCCGGCGCGTCATCGAGTTCACCGAGGAAGCGGCCCGTGAGATCGACCACGAGGTGACGTATGGCGACACCGACTCGATTATGCTCGCCCTCGGCGACGACATCACGACCGAGGAGGCAATCGAGCAGTCGTTCGCCATCGAGGAACACATCAACGGCCGCTACGACGACTTCGCTCGCGAGGAACTCGGTGCCGACGAACACCGCTTCCAGATCGAGTTCGAGAAACTGTACCGCCGGTTCTTCCAAGCGGGCAAGAAGAAGCGGTACGCCGGCCACATCGTCTGGAAAGAGGGGAAAGACGTCGACGATATCGACATCACGGGCTTCGAGTACAAACGCTCGGACATCGCCCCCGTTACGAAACGGGTGCAAAAGCGCGTCATCGAGATGATTGTCCACGGCGAGGCGACAGACGACATCAAAGACTACCTCCACGACGAGATCCAGAACTTCCTCGCGGGCGACGCCGACTTAGACGAAGTGGGCATCCCCGGCGGTATCGGCAAGCGACTGGAGGCGTACGAGACCGCCACCGCACAGGTGCGCGGCGCGAAGTACGCGAACCTGCTGCTCGGGACGAACTTCCAGCGCGGGTCCAAGCCGAAGCGTCTCTACATCGAGAAGGTCCATCCCGACTTCTGGCAACGGATGGAGTCGGAACACGGACTCGACCCGCAGACAGATCCGCTGTACGGCGAGTTCAAGCGCGACCCCGACGTGATCTGTTTCGAGTACGCCGACGAGGTGCCCGAGGAGTTCGTCGTCGACTGGGACAAGATGCTGGACAAGACGCTGAAAGGCCCCATCGCCCGTATCATCGAGGCGCTTGGGATGTCGTGGGAAGAGGTCAAAAGCGGGCAAGAGCAGACCGGTCTCGGGAGCTTTATGTGACCTGTTGATACGTTCTGCAGCAACCTCGCTTTTCGATTCGCAAACTGTTCTTTCGTGAGGGATAATGACACTGTGGCGGATGCGTAAGGTTGATGCCTCGAACGACCCCATCCGCGTGTAGAGGCGCATTCACGAATATGGCGACACTCAAACTCAAGAACCTCCAGGCGCAGGTCGCGGAGACGGGCGAAGAGATCCTTCGAGGCGTCGACCTCGAAGTGAAGCAAGGCGAGATTCACGCACTAATGGGCCCCAACGGCTCGGGCAAGTCCACGACTGCGAAGGTCATCGCGGGCCACCCGGCGTACGAGGTCACCGGCGGATCGGTGACGCTCATCCTCTCGGAGGAGGACGTCGCGGACATCGACGCCGACATCGACGAGGAGGACCTCACGTGGGAACTCCTCGAACTGGAACCGAACGAGCGCGCGGCGCTGGGTATCTTCCTCGGCTTCCAGTACCCCGCCGAGATCGAGGGCGTGACGATGGTCAACTTCCTCCGGCAGGCGCTCAACGCCAAACTCGGCGAGCGCGAAGAACTGTTCGAGGACGAGGAGGAGGCCGACGCGGACGCCGACGAAGACGACTCCGGCTACGACACCTCCCCGATGGAGGGTCCCGCCGACGACGGCGACGTCGGCGTCGCCGAGTTCCAGAAGCTCCTGAAAGAGAAGATGGAACTGCTCGATATGGACGAGAAGTTCGCAGAGCGCTACCTCAACGCCGGCTTCTCCGGCGGTGAGAAGAAGCAGAACGAGGTACTGCAGGCTGCCATCCTCGAGCCGTCGATCGCCGTGCTCGACGAGATCGACTCGGGGCTCGACATCGACCGTCTGCAGGACGTCTCGAAGGGCATCAACGCCCTGCGTGACGAGCAGAACACCGGCATCCTCCAGATTACGCACTACCAGCGCATCCTCGACTACGTCGAACCGGACCACGTCCACATTATGCTCGACGGCAAGGTCGTAAAGTCGGGCGACGCGAGCCTCGCCGAGCAACTCGAAGACAAGGGGTACGACTGGGTCCGCGAGGAAGTCTACAACACGGCGTAACCGTCTATGGTTACTGAACAGCCTAATGCGTACACACCGGTAAACACGAGACAACACACATGAGTTCAGATCAGGATCACCTGAAGCAGACGGACACTGAGGAGCGTTTCGACTTCAAGAAGGAGTCGAAGGAGGCGTTCCGGAGCGAGAAGGGCCTCAACGAGGAGACGATCCGTGCGATCTCCGAGGACAAAGACGAACCCGAGTGGATGCTGGAGCGGCGCCTGCGTGCGCTCAAGCAGTACCACGCGATGCCGATGCCGACCGACTGGCCGGGCCAGCCCGACCTGAGCGAGGTCGACGTCGACGAGATCGTTCCGTACATCCGCCCCGACGTCGACGTCCGCGGCGGCGTCGACGACTGGACGGAACTCCCCGAAGAGATCAAAGACACCTTCGACAAACTGGGTATCCCGGAGGCCGAGAAGAACGCACTCTCGGGCGTCGGCGCGCAGTACGAGTCTGAGGTCGTCTACCAGAACATGCAGGAGCGGTGGGAGGAGAAAGGCGTCGTCTTCTGCAACATGGACGAGGCCGTACAGGAGCACGAAGAACTCGTCCGCGAGCACTTCATGACGACGTGCGTCCCCCCGAGCGACAACAAGTTCGCTGCGCTCCACGGCGCAGTCTGGTCGGGCGGGTCGTTCGTGTACGTCCCCGAGGACGTCACCGTCGAGATGCCCGTGCAGGCGTACTTCCGGATGAACTCCGAGGGGATGGGCCAGTTCGAGCACACGCTCATTATCGCCGAGAAGGGCTCCGAAGTCCACTACATCGAGGGCTGTTCCGCGCCGAAGTACTCGGCGTTCAACCTCCACTCCGGCGGCGTCGAGGTGTTCGTCAACGAAGACGCCCACGTGCAGTACTCGACCGTCCAGAACTGGTCGAAGAACACGTACAACCTCAACACGAAGCGCGCCATCGTCGAGAAGGGCGGGCGGATGGAGTGGATCTCCGGATCGATGGGATCGAAGGCGACGATGCTGTACCCCAGTTCCATCCTCAAGGGCCGCGGCGCCTCAGACAACCACATCACCATCGCGTTCGCTGGCGAGGGCCAGAACATCGACACCGGCGCGAAGGTGTACCACAACGCGCCGGACACGAAGTCGACCATCGAGTCGAAGTCTATCAGCAAGGACGGCGGCCGCACCAACTACCGCGGTCTCGTCCACATCGCCGACGGCGCACACGGCTCCTCGACGGCCGTCGAGTGTGACGCGCTGATGTTCGACAACGAGTCCACCTCCGACACGATGCCGTACATGGAGATCAACGAGTCGACGGTGGACGTCGCCCACGAGGCGACCGTCGGCAAGATCGGCGACGAGGACGTGTTCTACCTGCAGTCGCGCGGCCTCGACGACGACGACGCCAAGCAGATGATCGTCTCGGGCTTCATCGAGCCGATCACGGAGGAACTGCCCATCGAGTACGCCGTCGAGCTCAACCGGCTCGTCGAACTGGAGATGGAGGGCTCGCTCGGATAATCCGAGTCCCCGTCTCACCCCACACTCACCACACACAATGAGTACACAGCTACCCGCGAACCTCTCCGAGGAGACCGTGCGAACGATCTCCGACGAGCGTGACGAACCGGACTGGCTCCTCCAGACGCGTCTCGACGCGCTGGCGGCGCTGGACGACCTGGAGATGCCGAACGTCATCGAGACACCCGGCCGCCGCTGGACGAACCTCGAAGACCTCGACTACGAGACCCTCGTCGACCCGATCGACCAGAGCGA
This sequence comes from Halobaculum limi, assembly GCF_029490015.1. Taxonomy (GTDB): domain Archaea; phylum Halobacteriota; class Halobacteria; order Halobacteriales; family Haloferacaceae; genus Halobaculum; species Halobaculum limi. The sequence continues at coordinate 2,604,907 of NZ_CP120468.1, read as the reverse complement.
CGAGACCGAACGCGTCTCCGCCGAGGGTGCCGAGGTGCTCGACTTCCCGGCAGCGCTGGACCAGCACCCCGAACTGGTGAAAGCGCACTTCGGCTCCGTCACCGACCCGCAGACGAACTACCTCACCGCGCTGTCGACGGCGCTGTTCACGACCGGCACGGTCATCTACGTCCCCAAGGGCGTCGACGCCGAGGACGTGAAGGTGCGCGCCGAGATGAACAGTCGGTCGCTGTTCAGCCACACGCTCGTCGTCACCGAGGACAACGCCTCGGCGACGATCCTCGAGCGCATCTCGAACGGCGAGAGCGACGTCGAGGGCGACCGCTACTTCAGCAACATCGTCGAGATCGTCTCCGGCGAGAACTCGTACGTCCAGTACGGCACGCTCCAGAACCTCGACGAGGACGTGTACAACTTCACGCTGAAGCGCGGCGACGCCAACACCTACTCGACGATCAGTTGGATCGAGGGCAACATCGGCTCTCGACTCACCCGCTCGGACATCGAGACGGAGTTGAACGGCGACTCCTCGGAGACGAAGATCGTCGGCGCGTTCTTCGGCCACAACGACCAGCACCTCGACATCAACGCTCGCGTGTGGCACAACGGCGAACACACGACCGCCGACCTGGTCACGCGCGGCGTCCTCGACGACGAGGCACGCTCGGTGTACGAGGGCGTGCAGGACGTCGGCCGCGACGCCTGGGACACCTCCTCGTACCAGCGCGAGAACACCCTGATGCTGAGCGACGACTCCGAGGCCGACGCCTCGCCGAAGCTCATCATCCACAACCACGACACCGAAGCGTCGCACTCCGCGACGGTCGGCCAGGTGGACAAAGAGGACCTGTTCTACATGACCTCTCGATCCATCCCCGAGCGCACCGCGCGCAATATGCTCGTGGAGGGCTTCTTCGTGCCCGTCCTCGAGGAGGTCGAGGTCGACGAACTCCGCGACGACATCGAGGACCTCATCGTCGCCCGCCTCGATTGAGGCGACGATACCCTCGGCTCCGCTCCCGTTCTCACGCTTTTCTTCCCGTCCACAGCGACTGCGCTGCGCCGATCAGTCGTCGACGACCTCGGCCTCGAACGACACGCCAGTCCCCTCCAGTCGGTCGATCAGCGGCAGGCCGATGCCCGACGCCGGCGTCAACACGCCGCCCTCCACGGGGGAGTCCACCTCTCCGCGGGCGAGACAGACGGCCGACTCACCGAGCATCCGCGCGGTCGACCCGTAGCCGGGGTCGCGGTCGCCGCGGACCCGCGCCTCGACGGTGAACCCCGAGGGGTGGTCGTCGGAGGCACCGGTGCCCACGAGTCGCACTTCGAAGGAACTCCCCTCGATGGTCTCGCGGTCGGGCCCCTCACCGGCCTCGGGGAGGACGTAGCGGTCGAGGAGTTCGCGAACCGGTCCGACTGAGAGCGCACCTGCGAGTAACCCTTGTCCGACCGCGAGACCGGCGGCGGTCGCCGCGGCTTTCACACCCTGCCCGGTTCGCAGCGATTCCCCGTAGCGGAAGGTGTGTCCCCACGGGTGGCCGAGGAGGGCGTTCGAGCGACGGACGACGGGTTCGTTGATCTGAGCCATCACGAACGGCGCGGTCCAGGTGTCGGCGTCGCGGTCGTATGCCACGCCGCGTTGCGGGCGGTCGGCGGGCGCGCCGCGACTCTCCGGCGGGTCGAGTGCCCGCGGGTCCGCGAGGAGGCGTCGCACCTCGCGGTCCTCGCTGGCCATCTCGTACATCTCGACCATACTCGCGATGGTGCCGCCGCTGAAGGAGCCACCCCGAATCGAGACGAAGCCGCGCACCTCGTCGCAGTACGCGCCGACGGTCTCCTCGGCGTGCGACTGCAGGAAGAGCGTTCCCACGTCGCTCGGCACGGAGTCGAACCCGCACCCGTGGACGATGCGCGTGCCGTTCTCGCGGGCGGCGTCGTGATGCTCGTCGATCATCTCGCGCATCCAGTGGACCTCACCCGAGAGGTCGCAGTAGTGGGTGCCCGCGTCGACGCAGGCGGCGACGAGGTGGGAGCCGAATCGGGCGTAGGGGCCGACCGTCGAGATGACGACGGCGGTCTGTTCGGCGATGGCGTCCAAGGAGTCCTGGTCGAACGCGTCGCCGGTCAGGAGGTCCAGCGCGTCGGCGTCGACGTCGGCGTCACTGTTGCTGTCGGCCAGCGAGTCGCGAACGGCGGCGAGACGCCGTTCGTCACGGCCGGCGAGCGCCCAGTCGAGGTCGGTCGTGCCGTAGCGGTCGGCGAGGTACTCGGCGACGAGGCCGCCGGTGAACCCGGTCGCGCCCCACAGGACGATCTCGTACTCGCGGTCGTGGTCGGACATAGAATCTGATCGGGTGAGTGGACGCCCCGGTGAAGTATCAGTCTTGTCGCGCGGCCGTCAGTACCGCTGTCGGTCGCCGTCGAGACGCCGTCAGTCGCCGCCGCTGAACACCGCCGACCGCCCAGCGCGGCGACCCAGTCGGAGGAGTCCCGGAAGCGCCGCGATGGCGAGGAGGAACTCGCTGCCGCCGGCGACGACGAACGCCGCGAGGAAGCCGAACTCCGCGGCGACTGCGCCGCCGACGAGCGATCCGGCGAGGAAGCCGAGACTCCCGGCGGCGTTGAACCCGGCGACGGCCGCACCACGGTCGCTGTCGCCCGCGAGGTCGACCACGAGCGCCAGCGTCGCCGGAGCCATCAGCGCCCCGAGGACGCCGACGCCGACCATCGCGACGGCGACGAGCGGAACCGTCGGGGCGAGGCCGACGAGGACGACGACGAGGCCGTAGACGGCAGATCCAGCGGCGATGGGGACGACGCGACCGATCCGATCCGAGAGGAGGCCGAACGGGTACTGTAGCAGCGCGAACGGCGCGAAGAAGGCCGCGAGGAGGAGGCCAGTCGCGCCGGGGCCGAGGCCGAACGCCTCTCGGAAGTACAGCGTCCCGACGAGTGCAAAGAAGCCGGCGGTGAGGCGGTCGACGAACGCGAACGCGTACGGAATCGAGAGGTCTCGCTGCTCGCGGAGTCCCGCGAGGAGTGCGGAGAGGCCACCGTGCCGCCTCGCGCCGTCGCCGGCGGCCGCGGGCGGACGGTCGGGAATCGTGAGTGCGCCGACGGCCGCGACGCCGAGCAGTCCAGCAGCGGCGAGCAGCGGGACGGTCGCACCGACCTCGTACAGTTGGCCCCCGAGCGGCGCGCCGGTGGCGGTGCCGAGGCCGATAGCGATGCCGGCGATGCCCATATTCCGGCCGTTGCCGCCGGAGCGGTCCGCGAGCGCCGAGATGGCCAACGAGAGTGCGCCCACCGTCGCACCGCCTTGGAGCGCACGGATGACGAGGACGGCCGCGAACGGAAGCCCGGCGTCGGCGACGCCAGCGAGTGCGAGATAGCCGACCGCACCGCCCGCGCTGGCGAGGGCAACGAGGCGACGACGCTCGCCGAGTCGGTCAGAGAGTGCGCCCCACGGGCCGGCGAAGACGGCGAAGGCGGCGAACTCGACGGCGAGAAACAGCGTGGGCGCGGCGACGCCCTGTCCGCCGAACGCCCGTGCGAGGATGTCGACGCCGGGGTACACCAGCGTCTGTGCGAGGAGGACAGCGTAGACGACGAGTGCGAGTGCGATCCGGTCGCGTCGCTGCCGGCGGGAGTCGTCGTCGTCGTCGCGGCCCGCGTCACTCATCGGCGGGTGTTGGATCGCAGACGGCTTGAGAGTTCGGCGTCGAGCCGTCGTCGGGCCGTCGTCGGACCGTCGTTGCGACCGGCGAGAACAGCGTCCGAGGGGAAGGCTTACGGTCGGCGTCGACCGATTCCCTGACGATGACCGCGGAATCGACCGACGACCCCGTCTGCCCGCCGTCGTGGGGTGACCGGCCGTGAGCCTCGGCCAGCGGGTCACGTCCGACCACCAACTCGCGCGTCTGCTCCAGATCGGTGTCGTGTTGGAAGAGGTCGTGGAGGCACGCTCTACGCACCACCACCGCGCGATGGACGAGGAGTTCGACCCCGACATCGAGCGACTGCTTCGCGATGCGGCCGCGGAGTCGGCCGAACACCGCCAGCGCTTGGAGGAACTCATCGCGGAGTTGGACGCCGACTCGGTCTCCTACGACGAGATAGAGACGCTCGTCGAGGCGCAGTACGGGAAGACGAAGCCGGAGGACTTCGACGGCGTCCTCTACGATCAACTGTGTAACGAAGAGACGGCGTACAAGTTCTACGACGACCTCATCACGGCCATCGAGGGGAGCGACTCGTCGTTCTCGGTCGACCGCGAGCAAGTGCTCGACACGCTTCGGAGCATTCGCGAGGAGGAGGCCGAGGGCGTCGAAGAAGTGACAGCGATTATGGAGCGACGATAACGATGAACACGGCAGACCAGTATCTCAAAGCCATCTATCTCGTGCAGGAGATGGAGGACGGCCCCGCCTCGACCGGTTCCGTCGCCGACGCACTCGACGTGAGTCCGGCCTCCGCCAACGAGATGATCGGCAAACTCGAGGAGCGCGGCCTCGCCGAACACGAGAAGTACAAGGGCGTCTCGCTCACCGACGACGGCATCGTTCGGGCGCGCGAGGCGCTGTCGAACTACTGCATCATCGAGCGCTTCCTCGCGAACGTCCTCGAAGTCGAGGAGTTCCGCGAGGAAGCACGCTCGCTGGAGGCCGTCATCGACGACACCGTCGCGGAGCGACTCGACACGATCATCGACCGCTCCAGCGAGTGCCCCGACTGCTTCAACGCCGAGACCGACGCCTGCGAGTATCTCGTCGAAGCCGAACCCGAGAACCCCGCCGACTGAGTCTGATCGACGACGACCGCCGCTGTTATATGGGCGGCCGCGGTGGGTCTTTGCGCTATGGGAGTGGGTGTCAGAAGTCGACTCAGATCGCTCGTGGGGGCGAGCGAGGACGACCCCGACTTCGTCTGTACGGCCTGTGAACGCGGCTTCGACGCCAATCGGCAACAGTGCCCCGACTGCGGGGGATTCGACATCCGACGCGGCTGAGACGCGGTGCGTCCGGGTGGTCTGCTGGTCGGACCAGAAAGTAATCCTATTGTACGTTGGTCCAGTACGACGAGATGGAGTCCCGTGGTGTAGTGGCCAATCATGAGGGCCTTTGGAGCCTTCGACGGCGGTTCGAATCCGCCCGGGACTATTTCTCACCCGTCGCGACCTCACGACCCAAGGAGTGCTGCATCGCTCCGCTGCCTGCTTCCCCGCCGACGTTTTCAGCACCCGCCTCTGACACACGATGTGGCCCTCACCGTTCACGACATTCGCAACGGCATCCGCGGCGGCGTCGGCCGGTTCAAGCGCGAGACGACTGCGACGTTCACCAAGGAAGAACTCGCGGCCATCGCCGACGCCCTCGACGTTCCCCACGAACACCGGTCGACAAACGAAACGACCCGCGCAGCAATCAGAGTCGCCGCCGGCGTGGCTGACTCACTGGACGAGGCCGACACGGGAACCTTCTCGAAACCGGAACTCCTGACGATTGCCGACGCACTCGGCGTCGAACCCGTCGAAGGCGACGAACCAGAGCCGCTGTACTGATCGGCTGCGGGCTTAGAGGAACGAGACGGCGTACGCGAGCGAAGAGAACAACATTAGTCCTACGAGGAACAGCGCGAGCACCTGCTGGCGGTCCATACGGACGAATCGACCGTGACGGGCAAAACGCTGGTGTTCACAGACTGAACAACAAGAACGGAACGCCGAACAGCAGCAGCGTCATCACGGCGAGAATCGCGCCGTAGGCCGCGGCGGTACCGGCCGCCGCGCGGAACGACTCGTGCGAGAGTGGGCCGAGGTCCATACGAAGTGGTGTTCGGGTCGGACCAAAACCGTTCCCCTCCTGTGACCACGTCCCCGTCCGAACCGTTCAAGCCGCCCGCGCCGGAGGGGCGGGTATGGGAACGCCGTTGGACTCGCGGGAGGCGCAGACCGTCGAGATACTCGACCGACTGTACGAACAGTACCCGGACACCGACATCTCGCTGAACTTCTCGACGAGACTCGAACTGCTGGTCGCGGTCGTCCTGTCGGCGCAGTGTACAGACGAACGAGTCAACACGGTGTGTGCGGACCTGTTCGAGAAGTACCAGTCCCCGGAAGACTACGCGAACGCCTCCGAGGAGCAACTCGCGGAGGACATCTACGGCATCACCTTCCACAACAACAAAGCGGGCTACCTGAAGGGCATCGGCGAGCAACTCATCGAGAAGCACGACGGCGAGGTGCCCGACACGATGACCGCGCTGACGGACCTCCCCGGCGTCGGCCGGAAGACGGCGAACGTCGTCCTCCAACACGCCCACGACGTGACCGAGGGTATCGTCGTTGACACCCACGTCCAGCGCATCTCGCGGCGACTCAGCTTGACCGAAGAGGAGCGACCGGAGGCCATCGAGGAGGATCTGATGGGCATTGTCCCCGAAGAGGACTGGCGAATGTTCACCCACCTGTTCATCAGCCACGGTCGCGCGACGTGTACGGCTCGGAACCCCGACTGCGACGACTGCGTGCTCGCAGACATCTGCCCCTCCGAACAGGGCGACGCAGCAGTCGACCTCGCGAGCGGCGAGGCGTGGTGAGGGGCGGCCACCAGATGAGGGCGGCGACCGCGCCGAGACCGACCGCGCCACGAGTGCAGTGGCGTGTTACAGGAGTCCGAAAACAGCCACCGGGCGTATCTGTCTGAGTGGTCGATCCTCGACCGACGATGTCAGACGGAGACGAACACGGCGTCGACGTCGAGGAGGATACAGCCCTCGAAACAGCCGACAACGAGGAGTCCGACGCACCCGACGACGCGATGCCGGAACAGGAACCGGGTCGCGACGATACCGACGGCGAGGTTCGTGAGGAGGAGGCGGCCGAACAGGAGAATCCCGACGCCCACCGTGACGAAGAGCCGTATCAGTCCTGACGCGGGCAGGCGGTCGCCCCTGTTGTCGTTCTTCGAGTCTGGTCAGGCAGCGATGTACTGCCCGTAGTACCGATACAGACCGACGGCGTACGCGAGGAACCAGAACAGCACGTAGCCGAACACGCCGATGCGGAGGCGTCCCCGCCACGCGGCCATATTCTCGTGGAGGTCGTTCAGGTCGGTGTCGGGGTCTTCGACGTCGTAGAGGTCGGCGTCGCGTTTCACCTGGAAGATGCGGACGATGCCCGTCAGTCCGAACGCGAGGAGGGCGTACGCCTGCAGGCCGAGGAACGCGTGGAGAGCGGTGATGCCGCCGAACTGGTCGAGCAAGCGGGGAGCCATCCAGAAGACGACCGGGATGGTGTTGAGGACGAGGCCCGGGAGGATCACCTTGAGGTGGCGGACGAGGAGGTCCCAGGTGACGTGCGACCGTTCTCGTCCGACCATAATCCACGCGCCGTAGAGGTAGAACGGGAGGCTGGCAGTCACCATCCCCGCCGCAATCGTCGCCACCGTTCCGTCCGAGAGCATCCACTCTCCTCTCGGGGTGGCGAGACCCTAAGCCCTCCGGGAGCGCCCGCCGCTCAGTCGTCGCCGCTGCCGCCGCCGTCGCTCCCGTCACCGTCGCTGTCCTCCCCGTCGCCACCGTTCCCACCACTGCCGTCGCCACCGTTCCCACCGCTCCCGTCGCCACCGCCGGACCCGCCCGACTGTACCGCTTCGAGGTCGTCCCAGTCGACGGTCCCAGCCTCGACGATGGCCGACGGCTGTAACGCAGGGTCGGTGAGCGTCACCCGCGCGAGGCCGACCGGACCGATGCGGGGTTCCGGAAGCGCGTTCGGGTCGCTCGTCTCGAACGGAGCGTCCGTCACGTCGCCGACGACGACGCGCATCGCCATCCCGAATCCTTCGTGCGGTGAACACACGAGGTCGTAGACGCCAGGAACGTCGAAACTGTGGAGCCAGGTGTCCGGTTGTGGGCCACCGTCCGATCCACCCGACTCCTCGCCCTCGCCGCCTTCGCCGCCCTCCGCGGGTGGGTCCACCATATCACCGGGAATCGACTCTGGCGTCCAGCCCAGAAGCGGCGAGGAGAAGGCGTCGACGCCGAGTGGGACGCGGCGACGCATCCCGTACGCCGGGTGGTACGACACGACGTTGTGGTCCGGGGTGGTGAACACGAATCGGATCACGTCGCCAGGATCGATATGGAGGCCGGTCGGTCGGTAGAAGAAGTCGGCGGGACGGCCGGCGGCGGTCGGCGGTCCGCGAATGATCGTCTCGACGTCGTGTACTGTCCCCGTGCCATTGCCACCGCTCTCGTCGTCCTCGTCGACCTGTGCAGGGACGCCCCGATAGCCCGACTGCGCCGCGGCGGTGCCGCCGACCGCAGACAGGCCCGCGCCGAGGCCGATGGCTTTCATCACGGTACGGCGCGACTGTCCGTTCGGATGGGTCGGTTTCTGTCCCATATCACACCCACACGTCGGCCACCGGGTTCGTTATTCACTCGCGTGCGAGCGTTCACCTGGGCTTTGTCAGCGAGAGGCGTACCTTCCGAGAATCCTACTCGAACGCACACTGTCGGTTCCTATCTTCGGAGATCCAGCGTCCGTTCACCCGGTATGCACTCCCTCGCGTGCTGAAACAGGAACGTACTGTGGGTCGGCCCCGACGTACTCCGCTCGCTCGATTGATCCGGAAGCCCCGATTGCTCGGCGAACGTCGCGGCCCTTATGCGCCTACGGCCCCGACTTCTACTGAATGACCGACGCCGCCGACGAGTCGCCCACCGTCGACGCGGACGCCGCCAGCGAGGACGCGGCGGGCGACGAGGACGTGTCGATCGAGGCGCTGCGTGCCGAGGTCGAAGAGAAGTACGACTTCGACAACTTCGGTCCGGCGGATATGGCCGAGATGACCGCCGCCGAGTGGGAGGCGGCGTTCGACCCCGACTCGTGGATCACCGGACGCGACCTCCTCGACCGCGTCGAGAAAGACCTCCGCAACCGCATCGCCTCCCGAGAGGTGTTCGCCGTGTTGGACCGCCGTGAGGACCCGCCCACCGTCGTCGCCTACTCCGACGAGGGGTGGGCGGTCGTCTACGAGGACGGGAGCGTCGAGGGCGAGGGGACCGTCCTGCGCGACGTGAAGCCGACGGTGGCGCTGTGTTCGATGGACTCTTACGAAGTGCGCGAACCACCCGAGGAGTACGAACTGCCGACGCCCGAGGAGGTACAGTCGGGGACCGGCGAGTTCGGCAACCTGATGATCCAGGCGGTCGCCGCGATGCAGTTGCTCGGCGGCCTTGGTCTCATCGGGGCGTGGCTGTTCCTCAACGTCGAGACCATCGTCGCGCCGGTCGCGGGGGGCTTCTTCCTCCTCATCGGCGTGTTCCTGTTCGCGGTCGTCGCGAACGCGCGGTTGTCCGACCGCTTCCGTGCCGAGGAGTACCGCGACCGCCTCCGTGCGGCGGGCATCGTCGAGGGCGGCGGCGAGGCGGAGTTCGTCCCGTTCGAAGAAGTCGCAGAAGAGGCACTCGCGGCCGCACTCGAAGAGCGAGAACCGACTGCGGGGAGTGAGGTCACAGCCGACGGCTCAGCCGGCGAATCTGTTCGAGGGACGAGCGACGAAACCGACGGATAGCGGGCCGTTGTATCGGGTACGCACCGGCCCGAAGGTCGGTGGGTTTATGCGCGACCAACCCCGACCGTACAGTACCGATGAAGAGGCGGGACTTTATGCGACAGGCCGGTGGCGCCACGGCCGCCCTCGGGGCGGGTACGGCCGCGACGGCCGGCACCGCTACAGCCCAGGAAGGCGGTGGCGGCGGGCAGCAGCCCGACTTCGGCGGCTACACCGACGGCGCCGAGGGCGGCGAGTATCTCGACGCCCGCGGTCAGTCCGAAGTGACCGTGGACGTCGGCGGCGGCGGGGGCCTCGCGTTCCTGCCGACCGACCTGTGGATCGACACCGGGACGACCGTCACGTTCGAGTGGTCCTCCGATGGCCACAACGTCATCTTCGAGGAGACGCCCTCCGACGCCTCCGTGAGCGGGCACGAACCGCTCGAGGGGTCGGGATTCTCCTTCGAGGTGACGTTCGACACCGGTGGCATCTACAAGTACTACTGTGACCCCCACAAATCGCTGGGGATGCTCGGCGCTATCGCCGTCGGCAGCGAAGTGCCGACTGTCGCGACCGGCGGTGGCGGACCGAAAGAACTCCACGAACTGGGCGTCGCGATCCAGGCACACTGGGTCGGGGCGGCGACCATCCTCGGCATCATTATGAGCGTGATATTCACGTTCTATCTGGTGAAGTACGGGGAGTCCGCACACACAGGGACGGGGAGATAACCGATGTCGAGTACTGGATCCACCTACGGCGACATCCACCGCTACGAACCGGCCCGCGAGAGCACCGCTGCGGCCATCGCGATCGTCCTCTTGACGATCGTCGAGGTCGTGTTCGTGTTTATGTTCACCTACGGCCTCGTCAACGGCTGGGGCCTCTCGGACACGGGGAATATGTTCCTCGGCGGCATCCTCGCGGTGATATTCATCGATCTGGCGTTTATTCTCGCGCTGTACCGCAAGGAGTTCCTCCCGGACGTGATGATCGTCAAGAAACGGCGTCGCAAGTGGGAGGACCTCTACATCCGCGAGGAAGACGTCGATGGAACCACCTTGGGCGGCGACGCGTGGGAGCAGGTCAAACGCGCCGTCTACCCCTACTACAAGCGGTGACACGATGAGTCTGGAAAAGAAAGACGAATACGATCACAAGAACTGGCTCGAGACCAAGGACCTCACGCCGGTCGAGGCGACGTTCCTCACCGCGCTCATCTGGGTCGACAAGCGCCTCCGCATCGTCGACTACCTCGAACTGCTGGAGTCGCTGTACTACCGGTCGAACCTCCAGATGCCGAAGTCCCACACCGAACAGTACGACCTGGACAACAAGTTCTGGTACTGGTACGCGTTGTACACGCTCGGATTCTTCAGTACCCTCGCGTACGTCGTCGCAGCCATCTCCGGGGCCTTACTCGGGTTCTACTACGTTCCCGCAGTCGGAGCCGCCGGACCGGGTGAGGCGTCCATCGCGTACGAGCAGATCGCGTTCATCATGCGCGACCTCCAGTTCGGCTTTATGCTGCGTTCGATCCACCGCTGGTCGGCGCAGGTGATGACCGCCGCGGTCTTCCTGCACATGCTCCGTGTGTACTTCACGGGCGCGTACAAGGAGCCGCGCGAACTGAACTGGCTGCTCGGCATCGTGCTCATCTCGCTGACGATGGTGTTCGGGTACACCGGGTACCTCCTACCGTGGGACCAGCTGGCCTTCTGGGCCGGCCAGATCGGCGTCGAAATGAGCCTCTCGATCCCGCTCATCGGCGAGTGGGTCGCTCAGCTCCTGTTCGGCGGGTTCTCGCTGAGCCAGGCGACGCTGCAGCGGATGTACATCCTGCACGTGTTCCTGCTCCCGTTCGTGGTGACGACGCTCATCGCGATCCACATCGGTATCGTGTGGGTGCAGGGCATCGCGGAGCCGCACTGATCCAACAATGACCGAAGACAACACCAACACGGACGTGGAAACGGACGGCGGTTCCGAGCCCGACGGCTCGGAAGCAGATCAGACCGTCAGGTCTGATGGTGGAACCGGCATCGTCGCGCCGGACGACGAGACCCCGACGTGGCGTGAGCGGAAAGAGCGCACCGAGGGGCTCTCCCGGCTGACGTACGAGTACTTCGAGCGAGCGCGCCGCGAGGACGAGGACCTCCGTCGCGAGTCCGACTACGTCGAGCGTGACGTGCTCGCGTTCCCGACGTGGCCCCACGAGACGGTTCGCAACCTCGCGTTGACGAGCTTCTTCGTCGGGATGATCATCTTCCTGTCGGCGACGCTGCCGCCGCACATCGGCGACCCGGCGAACCCGAACTCGACTCCGGCGATCATCCTGCCCGACTGGTACCTCTACTGGTCGTTCGGCCTGCTCAAGCTGGGCCCGCTCAACCCCGAGCTGGCCATCCTCGGCGGGCAGAAGCTGATGGCCGACCGCACGTACGGCGTGCTCGCGAACGGCATCGTCGTCGGCGCTATCGCCATCGTCCCCTTCATCAACAAGGGGTCGGCGCGGCGTCCCGTCGAACAGCCGTTCTGGGCGGCCGTCGGCGTCTTCGGCGTGTTCCTCGCGTTCACGCTGTCGATGCTGTCGGTCAAGAATCTCATGCCGATGAACGTCGACCTGCTGTTCGACCTGACGTTCTTCGTCCCACCCATCGCGGGCATCGTCACCTACGCGGTGCTGAAGACGATGCGCGAAGGGTACATGTACGACCTCAACCGGCGCTACTACCGGCTGCGGCCGCCGAAGTAACGCCGGCGACTCGTCGTTCACCAGTTTCTCTCTGCGGTTTTGCACCCACCACTCGGCAGCGACCGCGTTCTCGCCACCGCGTCGACCGCTGCCGCAGGACATAGTACCGTCCGGCCCCTCGGTTGGGGTATGAGCGAGACGCCGACCGACCGGTCGGATTCGACGGCGACGAGCGCGGGCGGCGGATCGGCGGCGGACGAGTCGACGGGGGACGCTGCCACCGACACCGAGGCGGACGACCCGACCCCCACCGACGGTCCGACTGCCCCCGACGGTCCGGTCGCCAGCGGCGAGGGTCGCGCACGCGACGTGGTCGTTCCGATGGCACTGTACAAGCGCGTGACCGCCTACGCGACGCTGACGGCGGTGGTGACGGTCGTCTTCGGATTCATCCTCCTCGATGCGGCGACGCTGAACGTCTCGCTGACGCGGCGGTTCGTCGTCGGTGTGTTGGCTACCGTCGGCGTGGCGCCGCCGGAGACGTTCCTCACCGCACTGTTCTCGGTGCTCGGGCTAGGGTCCATCGCGTTCGGTGCGGGCGTGTACGTGCTCGGGTCGCGCTTCCGGGCGGCGGGGATGAGCGCGGAGAACGGAAACCCTCAAGACGACGACGCCGAAGTGTAAGGTAATGGCAGACGAGTTCATCAAGGGTCTCGGGCTGTTCTGTGGTGCGGGACTCGCGTGGATGGTGCTCGCGGGCTGGTACCGGACGCCCTCGTTCGAGAGCCCCCGACAGCTTATCGCCGCGCCGCCGGAGCCGAGTAACGTCTTCGACGCCATCGGCATCTTCCTCAACGACGTGTTCCTGTGGACGGCCATCCTCGGCGCGCTGACGTTCTGGGTGCTCATCCCGACGTTCCGACAGATCCGCGACTCGACCGCGTCGGCGTAAGCCGGTGACTGCGGCGGCTCGCAGGCGACGGACCTTTTGGCACCTGCGTTCTCACGGCCAGTATGAGCCGTAAGGCCGCCGTCCGCCGCGTCGGTGCCGTCATCCTCGTGGTGAACGTCGTCCTCGCGGTCGCGAAGGCCGCGGTGTGGTACGTGACCGGCAGCCTCGCGGTCGGGTCGGAGGCGGTCAACTCACTCGCGGACGTCGCGTACTCCACTGTCGTCCTCGCCGGTCTGTACCTCACCACGCAACCGCCGGACTTCGAGCATCCGCACGGCCACGAACGGATCGAACCGTTCGTCTCGCTGTTCGTCGCCGCGGGCGTCCTCGTCGCCGGTATCGGCGTCGCCTACTCGGGTGTCTCCGCACTCCTCGCGCCGGGACCGCCGCAGACGTTCACCGGCGGACCGCTCGCGGTGGGTGTCCTCGTCGCGACGGGCGTGGTGAAACTCCTCTTGTACCGCTACTGCTACACTATCGGCCGCGAGCGCAACTCTCCCGCCATCGTAGCCACCGCCCTCGACAACCGCAACGACACGCTCACTGCGGGGGCGGCGCTCGTGGGTGTCCTCGGGTCGGCCGCGGGCTACCCCGCACTCGACGCGGTGGCCGCGACGGCCGTCTCGGTGGGCATCCTCTACACGGGCTACGACATCGTCCGCGACAACGTGGGGTACCTCGTCGGCGCGGCCCCGCCGGAGGAACTCCGCGAGGAGATTCTCGACCGCGCGCTGTCGCACCCGCAAGTGCGCGGTGCACACGACGTGGTCGCCCACTACGTCGGCCCGGAGGTGGACGTGAGCCTCCACATCGAGGTGGAGGGGAAGCGATCCCTGTTCGAGGCCCACGACATCGAGACCGAGGTGGTGGAGTCCATCCGGGCTATCGCCGCCGTCGACGACGTGTTCGTCCACGTCGACCCGAAAGAACTCGGCGAGTGGAAAGACGCCGCGGACGCACGCGTCGCCGCCGAAGAGGTGACGCTGTCTGGCGCGCCCGAGGACGGTACCGATGTTGACAACGCTAACTCCGACGGCGACTCCGACGGCGACTCCGACGCCGCCGACGCCCGACCAGCATCCGAGAGTACGGACGGCACCGACGACTGACGCCGGCGACGATCCGTGTCGGTCGGTCGCCACGGAACGCTTTTCACCCGACCGCGAAATCCGCAGACGTGTCAGATTTACTGGCAGGACGGACGGCTGTCGTGACGGGCGCGGCGAGTGGGAACGGACGGGCCATCGCCCGACGCTTCGCCGAGGAAGGAGCAGACGTGGTCGTCGCCGACGTGCGCGAGGAACCACGCGAGGGGGGTGAGCCGACGCACGAACTGGTCGCGGCCGAGACGGACGCCGAGGCGACGTTCGTCGAGTGTGACGTGCGCGACCCGGCGGACCTGGAAGCGGCCGTCGAGGCTGCGGAGGCGTTCGGCGGCGTCGACGTGATGGTGAACAACGCCGGCATCTACCGGCCGGAGAACTTCCTCGAGACGAGCGAGGACGAGTTCGACCAGTTGATGAACATCAACGCGAAGGGTGTCTACTTCGGCGCGCAGGCGGCGGCCAAACGGATGGTCGCACGGGCGGAGGCGGGCGAGGCCGACGGACCAGCCCCCGTCATCATCAATATGTCCAGCGCCGCAGGCCTGCGCGGTGACGGCCGCCTCGTCACCTACTCGATGTCGAAGGGGGCGGTTCGACTGTTCACCTACGCACTGGCGGACGCCCTCGGCGACGCGGGCATCCGGGTGAACGCCATCCATCCGGGGTTCATCGAGACGGCGATGACCACAGAGGACGTGGAACTCGTCGGCACCGAGACGGAGGCACGGATGTCGAAGGCGATTCCGAGCGGTCGCTTCGGCCAGCCTTCGGAGGTAGCCGACGCCGCGGTGTACCTCGCCAGCGAGATGGCGGGGTACGTCACCGGGGAGTCGCTCGTCGTCGACGGCGGGATGTCGAACACCTGATCTGGTGGTGCGGTCGCGTTCGCATCCGGAACCGACTCAGTAGAAGTTGACTCGCGTGTCCACACCCTCGACGGTTCTCGACGCCGACGGGTCGCGGTCGAGTGCCCTCGACTCGCCCGAGGTGTCGGCTTCGATCCGTTCTACCGCACGGGCCGCGGCACGCAACGCCGAATCGAGGGCTGCCGTGTCGTCCTCGGCGGGACCAACCCCGGCGACGACGCGGCGGTCGCCCGCGGTTCGGTCGCGTTCGTGGACGGCCAACGTCTCGCCGTCGCTCGATCCGACCGTCGTGATCAAGAGGTCGCACGGATAGTCGCCGTGCGCGAGTGTCACCGCGTCCGCTGGCAGGCGGTCGCCGAACTGCACCACCCCGGTGCCGACGCGCCAGCCGTCGGGGACGAGGGCGTCGACCGGGAGTTCGTGGAGGACGTCCCGAAGCGTCCGCTGGGTGCGCGTCCCAGCGAGGTCCGTTCGGCCGCGCTCACTGCCTGACCAGCGCATACGATCGTGTTGTACGAGCGACAGTATGAATCTCTCGGCTAGATCCGAAGACAACGGACGCGCATCGTAGCGGTGTCTCACGCGCCGGTCAGCGTCAGTCGAACGTAGCCGAGATACGGGATTCGAACGTGTGCTTCCGCGCGGATGCTGTCAGGACGGACGACCGGTGCGTTGCCGTTCACCTGGTCGTACTGGGAGTTGGCGTCCCCCTTCGTGACGAATCCCGCGTGCGGTGCGGGACACGCCTCCAGTTCTCGGCAGGAGTCGACGCCCGCCGGGAGGTGTGCGGGGTCGGCGTCGTCGTACCAGTTCTCGCCGGCCTCGACGTACAGGTGTGCGCGGTGGATGATCGGCGACCCCGGTCTGTACGGCGAGTCGAACACGATGACATCGCCAGGCGCGCCGATCGTTCGCGATCCGGGCGGCGCCTCCGCGGCGGTTACGACGCCCGCGACAGTCTCGGGACCGTCACGCGTGGGGTCAGCGACGACGACGAGGTCGCCACGCTCCATATGCGGTTCCATACTGCCGGACTCGACGGCGACCATCGGCGGCCACACGCCGGTGGCCGCGAACAACAGCGACGCGACGACGAGGACGCCGAGGCCGACCTGCACCGTGTCTCGGATGATCTGTCGGAGGGCGTCGTTCACGACGGAGGCTCTGTGGATACGATGAAAGCTCTTGTGGAGGAGTCGTCAGACACGCTGGCCACATCCGACCGCATCTGGTCGGCGTCTCAGACGGGTTCTCCGAACGCGTACATCGTGTTCTGCCCGGTAATCTCCACGTCGAGAAAGTCACCGGGGGAGACGCCGTGGTCGTCGGCGTGCTGGATGATGACCTGTCGGTACGCGCCGTCGCGGCACTTCACGGAGTCGCCGGTTCCCTCCTCGACGACGAGGACGTGGCGTGTCGTGCCGACCATCGACTCGTAGGCGGCGCCGACGATGTCGCGCTTGGCGGCGCTCATCTCCTTCGAGCGGTCCTTCTTCGTCTGCCCGCCCAGTCCCTTCATCTCTGCCGCCTCGGTGCCGGGCCGCTTCGAGAAGCGGGTGACGTTCACCTTCTCGGGACGGACCTCCCGGAGCAGCGCCATCGACTGCTCGTGGTCGTGGTCCGTCTCGGAGGGGAAGCCGACGATGAAGTCCGTCGACAGCGTCCACTCGTTTAGTCGCTCATCGAACGTCTCGACGATGTCGAGGAAGCCGTCGACGCGGTGCTGGCGGCGCATATCCTCCAGGACGTCGTCGCTGCCCGACTGGACGGGGAGGTGGATGAAGTCGTACAGTTTCTCGTTGCGGGCGAACACGTCCGCGAGTTCCTCGCGGATGCCGTGGATGCCGCCCGGATTCGCCATCCCGACGCGGACGCGGAACTCTCCGTCGATGTCGCAGATGCGGTCGAGGAGTTCCGGCAGTTTCCGCTCGCCCTCGTCCCAGCCGTAGACGCCGGTGTCCTGCCCTGTCACGCGAATCTCTTTCGCGCCCGCGTGGACGAGTGCCCGCGCCTTCTCGACGTTCTCCGCGACTGGCGGCGAGTCGATGCGGCCGGTCGCGAACTTCGTGATGCAGTACGAGCAGTTGCTCATACACCCGCGGGCGATGGGGAGGATACCTACTTGGCCGTCGAGGATCGGTTCGGTGTCGGCCGTCGGCGTGGGACACTCGCCGTTCATCACCGCCGTCGGGACGTCCTCCCAGTGGAGGACCTGCGCGTCGACTTCGGCCTCGGCAAACTCTTCGCCCTGCGCGAGCGCCATACAGCCAGTTACGATGAGGTCCGCCGTCTCGTCGGCCAGTTCCTCCGCGCGGCGCAACATATTGCGCTCCGTCTTCTCGACGACAGTGCAGGTGTTGAGGATGGCCACGTCCGCCTCGCCGGGCCCGTCGGCGGGGCGGTGGCCGCCGTCCCGAAGCCGGCGCTCGATCTCCCGGCTCTCACCCCGGTTGGACGTGCAGCCGTACGTCTCGATGTGGTACGTCGCCATTCGCTTGTGTGAGCGTACCCGCGCGCGAGGTTAAGGGGAACGGTCCCGAGTGGCGGGAGACACGAGGAGACCAGCGACGCGGTCTCCGTCGAGGATAAGGGCTATCACGCACCGCCGGGACGGCGAACGTGATGCCCTCCAGACGTGACACGCTCCGCGGCCTCGGGAGTCTCGGTGCAGTCGGTCTCGCAGCGACCGCCGGCTGTCTCGGTGCAGGTCCCGGTTCGTACGACGGTGTGAGTCCCGGCGACGACGCCGACACCGACTGGCCCAGGCCCCGACACGACGCTCGCGCGACCGGCTACGCGCCCGACGCGGCCGCACCTCGGACCGGCGCGACCGTCTCGTGGCGACGCCAGACGTTCCTCCCGCGACCACCGGTCGTGGCCGACGGTCTCGTCCTCCGGACGGCCGCTGGCGTGGGAATCACCGCCTACGACGTCGACTCCGGCGAGGAACGGTGGTCGTACGAGCCGGACGAACACCCGACGGTCGGTGCGCCCGCCGTCCACGACGGCGTCGCGTACGTGCCGATGCGCGAGGGCCTCACCGCGGTCCGCCTCGCCGACGGCGAGGAACTGTGGCGCGGGCCGTCCGCGACACCCGAGGCGACGCCCGTGCTCACTGACGACGGCGACTACGTCTTCGGCGGCGGCGAGGACGGCCACGTCTACCAACTCGACCCGGCGACGGGGGAGGTGACGTGGGAGGCCGACGTGTTCGGGACGGTGCAGACGCTGTCGCTGAAGCGGTTCCTGTTCGTCGGGACGCGCGGCGGCGAGGTGTACGCCTTCGGGGACCGCTTCGACCCGCTGGAGGCGTGGCGACTCCGGTTCGACGGGATGGTCGAGGCGGTCACTGCACACAGCAACGGGCCGACAGTGGCGCTGTTCGGCGGGCCGCTCACGAACCTCACGGACAACGCGGGTGTCGGGTCGGTGCAGTGGACCGCGCCCGCGGCGCGGGCGAACACCGCGCCCGTGCTCGTGGGTTCGTGGCTCGTCTCCGCCGGCTACGACACCGTCTCGACGACGCGGGGTTACGACGGAAAGCGAGCGTGGGGGCTGAACGGCCGGTTCGACCGCTGTGACCCGGTCGCCGCCGGCGACACGCTGTACCTCGGTGACACCGACGGCGTCCACGCCATCTCACTGTCGGGCGGCGTCGGTGCGGGAGGCTACCGCGTGGGCGCTCGCCGGTGGTCGATGTCGCTTGGGGGACCCGTCGGTGGCCTCGCGGTCGCGTCGGGGTCGCTCGTCGCGACCGTCCGCGGCGGCGACCAGCACGAGGTAGTCGTCCTCGACCCGGTGGACGACTGATGCGAACTCGACGACCGCCCGACACGAAAGGGGAAAGCGCTTAGGCCGGCCCGAACCACGCACCCACAGAGTCGATGCCCTCGCGACGACGCTTCCTGTCGGGACTGGCGGCCGGCACAGCCGTGGGGCTGTCCGGGTGTCTCGGCGGCGGGACGACGTTCTCGCCGGGGCGTACGTCTAACACCGACTGGCCACTCCCGGGGCACGGCCCCCGCGCGAGCAACTACACGAGGAACGCGGTCGCGCCGAGGACACCGCCGAGCGAGCGGTGGCGCGCCGAGACGGGGCGGTCGGTCGGTCGCCCGGTCGTCGCCGACGAGACGGTGTTCGTCCCCGCCGAAGACGGCCTGTACGCGCTCCGCTTGCGCGACGGCGAACAGCGGTGGCGAGCGTCGATCGCACCCTACGGCGTCGCCGTCGCCGACGGCGTCGTGTACGCTACTGCGCGCGACGAGGCGGCCGTGTTCGCATACGAGGCCGACAGCGGCGAGGGTCGCTGGCGGCGGGAGACGGCGGCTGACTTCGCGACCGCGCCGTTGCCGCTTTCGAGCGGTGACGCCGTCGTCGTCGGCGACACAGACGGACACGTCCGCTCGTTGGCGCCCCGCACCGGCGAGACGCGCTGGCGCTTCCGCGCGTTCACCGGCGTCTACTCGCTGGCCGCACGCGACGACCGCGTGTACGTCGGAACGACCGGCGGCGAGGCGTACGAACTCCACGTCGTCGACGGCGACGACGGGCCGTCGGGCGTCCCGCTGTGGCGACGGAAACTCCCCGGAACCGTCCGGGCGCTGAGTGCGACCCGCCAATCCGTCTACGCGGCGACGTTCGGCGGCGGCTTCCTCAAACTGGCGACGGGAGCGTCCGCCGGACGCACAGAGTGGCACGCGACGGGTGCGCCGACCGTGACGGACGCACTGGTTCACGCCGGTCGTCTCGTCGTCGGCGTCGGGTCCGAGGGCGTCTCGGCGTACGACGCCGCGACGGGCGACCCGCGGTGGCGCGCGACGGTCGACAGAACGGCACCCGCGTCGCCGCCGGCGGCCGCTGGCGACACGCTGTACGTCGGCGTCGGCGGGGCGTTGCACGCGTACGCGCTCGGCGGCGGCGTCGGCGTCGGTCCATACCGCGTCGACGTTCAGCGCTGGCGACTCCCGATCCGAACCCGAGGGGTCGCCATCGCCGACGGCGCAGTGGTGGTCACCTCCGATGACCTCGACGGGTCGCCCGGCGTCGCGGTGCTGGAGTGACGGCTCAGGCGTCGGCGTCGGGGTGGCCGCCGAGAATCTCGATGCCCGAGGACGCGCCGATGCGCTCGGCACCCGCGGCGAACATCGCGCAGGCGTCGTCGTACCCGCCGACACCGCCGCTGGCTTTCACGGGGAGGTACTCGCTCATCAGGGCCACGTCGTCGACGGTCGCCCCGCCGTCGGCGAACCCGGTCGACGTCTTCACCATCGCGGCGTCGGCGTCGCGGGCGGCCGCACACGCCCGGTGTTTCTGGTCGTTGGTCAACAGCGCCGTCTCGATGATCACCTTCACCGGGATGGGGACCGCAGCGACGACCTCAGAAATCTCCGCTTGCACCGCGTCGTCGTCGCCGGCGAGGAGTCGGCCGACGTTGATGACGAGGTCGAGTTCGTCTGCGCCATCCCGCCACGCTCGCTCGGCCTCGTCGCGCTTGGCGCCCGGTGCGTGCTGGCCGTGCGGAAAGCCGACGACGGTCGCCAGCGTCACGTCGGGCGCGTACTCGGCGGCCTCCGCGACGTAACACGGCGGGATACAGGCGTTCATCCCGTGGTCGGCCGCCTCGTCGAGCAGGGTCTCGACGTCTGCGAGCGTCGTCGTCGGCCCGAGGACGGTGTGGTCGATAGCCGCGGCGAAGGTGTCGAGCGACAGCGATTCGGGGTCGCTGAAGTCGGCGTCGGAACTGTCGGTCATACTCGCCACTGAGCACGCATCTCGGAAAAGGTACCGAGTGTCTCCGGGTGGCCCACCGACCGGGTGGTTTCACAACGCTTTCGGCGGCCGGGACACCCGCACGACTATGCACGCGCTCGCCGATTCTGTCGTTCTCGGTCAACTCCTCCCCAGCGGGTTCGGGCTTCCGCCGCTCCCGTATCTGCTCGCGTTAGTCGCGGCGCTTGCGGGCGTCGCCGTCTGCCTCCATCGCCGCGACCCACCGTTCGGCTCTGCGCACGTCTTCGCGCTCGTGCCGTGGATGTGCGTCGGCGCGGCCGGACACGTCCTGTACGTCCTCGACGTGCTTCCCGCCGCCGTGAATCCGCTGTTCGGCACGCCCGCCGCGTACCTCACGACCGTCGCCGTCGCCGGTGCGGTGTGGCTCGCGGCGCTCGCCTCGGGCCGCGACGACGCACCGATCCTCGGCGTCGCCGGCGTCGTCGCACTCGTCCCGGCCGCCGGCGGTGTCCTCGCGGTCGGCGCGACCGACGGAACGTTCGCGCCCGCGCTCCCCGCAGCGGGGCTGGTCGGCGGTGCGCTCCTCGGCGTCGGCGTCGGTCTCTTGCTCTACCGCGGCAGCGACGAGGCCGCGGTCGCCGGGCGTGCGGGCCTGCTCGCAGTCGCCGCCCACGGCGTCGACGGCGTGACGACCGCTGTCGGCGTCGACCTGCTCGGCTTCGGCGAGCGCACACCCGCCTCGCGCGTCATCATCGAGTTCGCGGCCGACCTACCGACGGCCGAGGTACTCGGCGCTGGGTGGCTGTTTGTCCTCGTGAAACTCGCCGTCGCCGCCGTCGTCGTCCTCGCCGTCGCGCCGACCGTCCGCGACGAACCGCGATACGGCTACGCGCTGCTCGCGATCATCACCGCGGTCGGTCTCGGGCCGGGCGTCCACAACGCCCTGCTGTTCGCGGTCGCGGCCCCGGCGTGAGACGGGCGCCTCGACGTCTGCAGGACGTGATGCGCCGCGCGTGCTCGATGTGGACGGCGTCCGGCTGACGCCGAGAACTGTCAGTCCGGTGCCGTGATACTCGTTCTCCGTACCTTGTGTGTGCCCGGCGATCGGACGCACACGACACTGCGCGAAGGATTCAACTCAACTGGCGTGGATAGTGGACCATCTATGGCCCATATCAGCGGGCTGACGATCCTCGTCCCGTTCGACGTCTCGGAGACGGAGCCGCCCGCGCTGGACGTCCTCGACGCACTCGGCGACGTCGAGGTCGTACTGCTCGGCTACTTCCCGGTGCCGGACCAGGCCGAACCGGCGCTCATCAGGGACCAGTACGGTCCCGAGGCCGCGGACCGACTGGACGCCGTCGCCGCCGACCACGGCACGCCCGACCACGTGCTGGTGTTCACACACGACCGCGAGGCCAGCATCGACCGCGTCGCCGAGGAGTACGACTGTGACGCGGTGCTGACGGCAGGGCGGTCGACCACCGTCGAGCGTGTGCTCGTCCCACTTCGGGGCGACGTGAACCTCGACCGCATCCTCGGGGCCGTCGCCGGGTTGCTTCTGGCGGGCGACGAGGCGGTCACGCTGTTCCACGCGGTCGCGGCCGACACCGACCCGAGTCAGGGGGAACTCCTCCTCGCGGGCGCCGTCGACCGCCTCGTCGAGTACGGCGTCGACCGCGGCCGGATCGACTCGCGCGTCACTGAGGACAGCGACGCGCAGACGGGCATCGTCGACCTCGCTGCGGCGTACGACCTCGTCGTCCTCGGCGAGACCGAACCCTCGCTCCGCGAACGGGTCATCGGCGACCGTCTCTCGGCGATCATCGACGCGCTGGACGTCCCGGCGCTCGTCGTGAGAGACGTCGAATGACCCCACACGTCTGGGGGAGGCGGAGCAGATGAGCAGCGAGGGGGGTGAACTCGAACGCACGCTCGGCTTCGTCGAGGCGATGACGCTCGGCGGGGGGACGATGATCGGTGCGGGCATCTTCATCCTCCCGGGCATCGCCGCCGAGACCGCCGGCCCCGCGAGCGCCATCTCCTACGCCATCGCCGGGTTCGTGGCGCTACTCGCGGCGCTGTCGCTGTCGGAACTGGCGACGGGAATGCCCATCGCCGGCGGGAGTTACCACTACGTCAATCGCGCGCTCGGGGGCTTGTTCGGCGCGGTCGTCGGCTGGGGGATGTGGACTGGGCTGATGTTCGCGAGCGCGTTCTACATGATTGGGTTCGGTCAGTACCTCGTCGAACCGATCCCGTTCCTCGACGGCCGGACGTTCATCGTCGGACTGGGACTCCTGGGCTTGCTCCTCCTCCTCGGGGTCAACTACTACGGGACCGAGGAGTCGAGCGCCTTCCAGAACGTGACCATCGGCACGGAGACGGTCATCGTCCTCGTGTTCGTCGCGGTCGGTCTCTTCTTCATCGACCCCACGAATCTCGAACCCTTCTCCCCGTTTGGCCCGGCCGGCATCGTCGCCACGACGGGCATCGTCTTCATCTCGTTTCTCGGCTTCGAGATCATCGCCACCGTCGCGGGCGAGATCAAAAATCCCAGTCGGATCATCCCGCTGTCGATGATCCTCTCGGTGGTGCTGGTGACAATCCTCTACGTCCTCGTGATGCTGGTCAGCACCGGCGTCATTCCGTTCGAGTCGCTCGGTGACTCGCCTATCCCCGTCTCGGACGTTGCCGTCGTCTACCTCGGCCCCGCGGGCGTGGTCGCCATCGTCTTCGCCGCCATCATCGCGGCCATCTCCAGTTCGAACTCCTCGATTCTCGCGGCCTCGCGGGTCATCTACGCGATGGGCAGAGACGGCGTCGTGACCGACTGGTTCAACGTGAACCACCCCCGGTTCTACACGCCCCACCGGGCCATCGCGGCCACCGGCGGCATCACGGCGCTGCTCATCCTGATCGGTTTGGAGGTGGAGACGATCATCGCACTGCTCGCGGAGGCGGCGAGTTTCAGTTTCCTCGTCGCGTACTCGCTCGTCCACGTCTCGCTCGTCGTCTTCCGCCGGGCGGACCCCGACGACTACGAGCCCTCGTTTGCGCTCCCGTGGCCCATCTACCCAGTCGTTCCGATTCTGGGAGTGATCCTGTCGCTCGTCGTCGTCTCACAGATGGCGACCGTCGTGGTCGTCATTGGGTCGGGCATCGTCGCCTTCGGCGTCGCCTGGTACGTGGCCTACACGCGGGGCCGGGTCGTGAGCGAGGGGCTCCTACGTGAGGCGATTCGCGGGAAACCGGCCGAGCCGTTCCGCGTCGTCGTCCCGGTGGCGAACCCGATGACACAGCGGGGCTTGCTCGAACTCGCGGCCGCGAGCGCACGCGCCAACGCAGACCGCGGGACGCCCGAACTCGTCGCGGTCAACGTCACGCCGGTCGCCCACCCCTCGGCGCTGTTGAACGTCGAGGCCGACCGCGCGGACCACCAGCGCGAACTCCTCGAGAGTGCTCACGACATCGCGGCGCGGATGGACGTCTCGCTCCGGACGCGGGCGCTGGTCGCCCCCGACGTCGGCGAGGCGATACTCGACGTGCTCGACGAAGAGGCGGCGGACGAGGTCATCCTCGGCTGGGACGGAACGCTCTCCGAGGACGGTGACGACGTCTTCGGCCCCGTCGTCGATGCGGTGGTCAGGGGAGCCGACTGTGATATCTCGCTGGTCGACCGGAGACGCGAAACCGTCGGCGTGCCGGTGGCACTCGTCGCCCCCGGGCCGAACGCGGCAGTCGTCGCCCACCAAGCAGTCGAGTTCGCGGCCGTCGACGGCACCGTTCCGACGTTGTTGAACGTCCAACCACCCCGCGGCGACGACGACGCTGGTGCCGAGGAACGGGGGCGTGCGATCATCGCCGACGCCGCCGAGGCGGCGGGACTCGACCCGAGCGAGTACGACGTAGAGGTGGTCGTCGACGACGACGTCGGGCGGGCAGTCGTCGAGGCGACCGCGGCGTTCGACACCGTCTGTGTCGGCCTCTCGGGACGCGCCGACGGGAGCCGAATCCCCTTCGGGACCGTCACCGAGCGTGTCGTGCGCGACGCGCGGGGCAACGTCGCGCTGATCAGAGGGGCGTGAGCCGAGGTCGTGCCCCGAGACCGGATCGCGGAGCGTCTCACACCGCCGGAAGGTCCATTGTGGCTCGTCGCCTTCGCCGCCTGTGGTCCGTATCAGGGAGGCGAACGGCGACGACGCGGCCGCCGTCTGTCGGGTACACGCGGCGTCGATCCGCGGCCTCGGACCGCGCGGGTACGACGCCGACCAGGTCGAGGCGTGGGCGGGCGACTACGAGTCCGCAGACTACGACCACCTCGCGGATGACGGGCTTCGCTACGACACGGTCGCAGTCGACCGCGAGGCGGACCTGGACGGTGACGGGAAAAGTAACGAGGACGGCGACGTGGTCGGCTTCGGGACGCTGATCCCGTACCGTCGTGACTACCTCGTCGCCGACCCGCCCGCCCACCCGGTCGGCACGATCGAAGCGGTGTACGTCCACCCCGAGTACGCGGGCGAGGGCGTCGGATCGGCGCTCCTCCGTGACCTCGAACGCGAGGCACGCGACCACGGCCTCGCGTCGCTCGGGATGCACGCGTCACTGAACGCCGTCAGCTTCTACGGGCACCACGGCTACGCACGAACTACCGAGGTCAGACACGAGTTCGGTGGCGACGACTGCGACGTGACCGGGGCGGTCGTCGAAATGTGGAAACGACTCGACGCGAACTGAGTCGAACGAGTCGGTCGTCGGTCGCCCGCCTACTCCGAGGTGGCGACGCTCGTCTGCATCCCCTCGGAGTTGAACGCCGACCCCGCGCCCGCCTCGTCCAACACGATGACGCCAGCAGAGGAGCCGGTGAGTTCGCCGAACTCCCTGATTGCGCGGTCGGCGGCCGCCTGCGCGTCCATCCCGTTCTCCAAGTGTCGGACGGCCCGCCGCGTGAGCGTCGCCTTGGCGATGTCCTCGCCGGCGCCGGTGGCGCTGGCGCCGCCCGCGGGCGCACAGAAGAAGCCCGATCCGATCTGTGGCACGTCGCCGACGCGGCCCGCGAGCGCGAACGTCCGCCCGCCGGTGGAGGTGCAGGCGGCGAACGCGTCCGTCACCGGGTCGTGGGCGACCGCGCCGACGGTGTCGTGCCCGGCGAACCGCTCTTCCAACCAGTCGAGGTGCGCCTTCGGGCCGGCGTCGTGGCCCGGCGGGTCGGCGTCCTCGTACTTTTCACGCGTATCGTCGGTGAGGAGGTCGCGTTCCACATCGACCCCGAAGTCGTCCGCGAGGTCGACGGCGTGGACGCCCGAGACGAAGACGTGGGGCGTCTCCTCCATCACCACACGCGCAACCGCGGCGGCGTTGGCGACGCCGGGCATCGACGCGACCGCGCCCGCCTCGCGGTCGTCGGTCATCATCCCCGCGTCGGTGCGGACGATACCGTCCGACTGGACCGCGCCGCCGTAGCCCGCGTTGAAGCGCGGCGACTCCTCCAACACCGCGACGGCGTCGACGACGGCGTCGACCACGTCCGCGGCGGCCGCGCCCGTCTCGGCGGCCTCGTCGAGGACCGCCTGTCTCGGGTCTGGTTCGTCGGGGACACCGCCCGCGCCGCCGTGGCAGATAACTCGCATACGCGAAGCCGCGGCGGCGCCGGGCATCAATCCACGGGAACCGGCGCGGCGCTCGGGCAGTGGCGCTGGGTGGCTCAGTCGTCGCCAGCGGCGTCTACGCGCTCGACTGCCTCGTCGTCCTCGCCGTTGTCCTCTTCGTCGCCGCCGTCACTGCCGCCGACGTGGCCCGCGACGGCGAGGTAGTCGCGAGCAAACACCAGCAACGAGGGCGTGACGACGACCGCTGCGAGGTACTCGACGATGGCGACGGGTAACACCGGCGCGAGAGCGACGGCGATGAACGCCATCTGGAGGCCGGCGAGTGGGCGGCGCACGCGACTGTCGGGGAGGTCATACACCGCTAGGCCGCGGCGCTGGCGTTGCCAGCGCCCGAACTTGAACAGGTAGCGTGCGGCCGACAGCGCGAGATACCAGACCGGGATTCGCCCCCACGCAACGCCGACGAGCGGCGCGACGAGGAAGCCGAGCGTGTCGACGCCCATATCCAGCCGTTCGCCGAGGACGGTCTGCGAGCCGACGTGGCGGGCGATGGCCCCGTCGACGGCGTCGAGCGCCGCGCCCGCGCCGTACAACAGCGCCGGTGCCCACGCCCACGCGCCGTTGAGCGATCCTGTCAGGAGGAATCCGGCGACGCCTGCATACAGTAGGCCGCGGCCGAGCGTCACGCCGTTCGCGAGGCCGAGGCCGTCGCGTCGTGCGTCGGGAGCGTCTGTCGGGTGATTTGCGTCGACGTTGCCCGTGAGGAACCACCACTCCCACGCGACGACGACGGCCGCCGGGAGCAGCCACACGCCGGCAGTGTCGGGAGCGACGCCCGCCGTCAACACCGCCGCGCCCGTCGCGAGTGCGACGAGGCCAGCGACGGCCCACGCGACCACCGCGCGGGGTGTCCGACCCGTGCGCCTCCTCACCGCCTCGCTCATCGCTCGAACTCCGGGTCCGCGAGGCCGTCGAGGCGAGCACGGTCGGCGTCGGTCAGTTCCGCCCGTGCGCTCGCGAGGTTCGCGACGACGTGATCGGGGTCGTTGCTGGCGGGGATGGGAACCACGCCGTCGGCGACGTCCCACGCGAGCACCGCCTCTGCGGGCGTGACGCCCGCCGACTCCGCCACCGCGTGGACCGCTTGCTCGTCCAACAGTCCCGGCGCGGACAGCGGCGAGTGGGCGACGACGCGGATGCCACGCTCGTGGCACCACTCGATGAGGTCGGTCTGCGGGAGGTAGGGGTGGCGCTCCACCTGGACCAGCGCGGGTTCGATGCCCGTCTCGGCGACCAGCGACTGGAGCGGCCCGAGATCGACGTTGCAGATGCCGATGGTGCGCGTCAGCCCCTCCTCGCAGAGTCCCGCGAGGTCGCGCCACGTCGCCGCCAGCGAGCGATCGGCGGTCGCACGCTCGCCGTCGTCGTCGGTCGGGAACGTCAGTGACTCCTGTTCGTCGACCGGGCGCTCCGCGAGGCGCCGGAGCGGTCCCTGATACGCCCACGCGTCGGGCCAGTGGAGCGCGTAGCAGTCGAACGCGTCGACGCCCAACTCCGCGAGCGACCCCACACACGCCTCTCGCAGGTGACCGTGGTTCGTGTTCCACGCCTTCCCGAGCACGAACAGCGACTCGCGGTCGGGCGACCCCGGTGCGTCGAGGAGGTCGCCGATACGCGACTCGTTGCCGTACAGTTCCGCCGAGTCGAGCAGGCGGTACCCCGCGTCGAGCGCCGTCCCGACGGAGTCAATTCGGTCGACGTACTCGCCGTCTCGGTAGCGCGAACACCCGAACCCGACGGGCGGAAGCCGAAGCGCGGAGTCGGCCGCTCGCCCCGACGCTGGTGGTCGAACGGTCGGGGGAACGTGACCCAGGGACAGCGACCCGGCGGCCGCGTCGTCGGGGCCGGCCACGTCGCGTCCGGTTCCCTCGGGAGCGGTCGCC
This sequence comes from Halobaculum limi, assembly GCF_029490015.1. Classification (GTDB taxonomy): domain Archaea; phylum Halobacteriota; class Halobacteria; order Halobacteriales; family Haloferacaceae; genus Halobaculum; species Halobaculum limi. The sequence continues at coordinate 2,576,437 of NZ_CP120468.1, read as the reverse complement.
TCGGCCTCGATGGCCGCACAGACGGCGACGACGTGGGCCGCACGCTCGGCCGTGTCGCGCGGGCGGTCGCCGCGTTCGAGGGCACGAGCGAGCGTCTCGGGTCCGTCCAGATGGGTTCGCTCGCGTTGCGGGCGGGGGTGCGGTGCCGACACCGACTCGCGGTCGCCACCGCGGACCTGCACGGCGTCGCGGTTGGCGGCCATCGCACCCGCGTCGTCGAGATAGAGCGTGCCGTCGTCGCCGTGGAGTTCGACCGAGTAGAACTCCCGACTGCGGTGGTCGGCGTACAGACTCGCTCGCAGCGAGACGACCGGTCCCTCGGCGAACGCGACGGTCGCCTCGACGTGTGCCGGCGCGTCGGGGCGGCGCTGCTCGCGGTCAGGCCACGCGTCGACGGCGTCCGCCGAGCGCACGCGCTCGATGGGACCGAACCAGTCGACGAGGACCGACAGCGGGTACACCGCGCCGTCGTACAGTGGGCCGACCGCGAGGAACGAGTCGGGTCGGTCGTGCCACTCGGTGACGCGGCCGACGTGCGCGGTCGCGTACACGAGGCGAACCTCCCCGAGGCGGCCGTCCGTGAGGAGGGTCTTGGCGTGGCGCTGGGCGTCACAGTCGGGAGCGATGGGTGCACACCCGAGCGCGAGGCCTCGATCGCGGGCGAGTGAGAGGAGGTCGGCGGCTTCCTCGGGTTCGAGTGCGAGCGGCTTCTCCGAGAAGACGTGTCGCCCGGCGTCGAGACACATCTCGGTGACGGGCGCGTGTGCGGCGTGGCTGGTGAGGTTGACGACGAGTGGGGCGTCTTCGGCGGCGAGCATCTCGTCGAGGTCGGCGTAGACGGCCGGGCGGTCGGCGTCCGTCGCGCCAGCAACGCCGTCGTCTTCCCCGGCGACTACGTCAGCGACCGCGGCCGCGCGGTCGCGATCCAGATCACAGACGGCCGCGAGCGACAGCGACGAGTCCGCGAGGCCGGCGGCGTACTGCTCGGCCACCGCGCCCGCGCCGACGAACAGACAGTTCACACGGGACGCACACGACGGAAGCGCATATAACTGGAGGTCGGTCGAGCGACGGTCACCACGGCCGATCGTGTCTCCGTGCTGACGTTCGATCCCGGCGTCTCAAACGGAGAACGGCAGGCTTTTTCGATCCCCGTCAGAAGCCGCAGGCACGCTATGAGCTACGACATCGCCGAACGCCCCGAGGAGGGCGAGGCCATCACCCTTGTTGACGAGGAGACGGGCGAACTCTCGGTCCCCGAGAACCCCATCATCCCGATCATCCACGGCGACGGTATCGGAACCGACGTCGGCCCCGCCGCACAGAAGGTACTCGACGCCGCCGCGGAGGCGACCGGCCGCTCTATCGCGTGGATGCGCGTGTTCGCCGGCGAGTCCGCCCGCGAGAAGTACGACGAGAACCTGCCCGAGGAGACCGTCGAGGCGTTCCGCGAGTTCCGCGTCGGCATCAAGGGCCCGCTGACGACGCCCGTCGGATCGGGCTTCCGTTCGCTCAACGTCGCGCTCCGCAAGACGCTCGACCTGTACGCGAACGTCCGCCCCACCTACCACCTCGACGGCGTCCCGTCGCCGGTCAAGAACCCCGGCGAGATGGACATGATCACGTTCCGTGAGAACACCGAGGACGTGTACGCCGGCATCGAGTGGGAGGCTGGCACCGACGAAGTCGAGCAGGTCCGCGAGTTCGTCGAAGACGAGATGGGCTTCGACTCGACCATCCACGACGGCCCCGTCGGTATCGGCGTCAAACCCATCTCCGAGTTCGGCTCCAAGCGCCTCATCCGCCAGGCGATCAACTACGCGATCAACAACGACCGCGACTCGGTCACCCTCGTCCACAAGGGGAACATCATGAAGTTCACCGAGGCGGCCTTCCGCGACTGGGGCTACGAACTGGTCGAGGAGGAGTACGGCGAGAACGTCATCACCGAGGACGAACTGTGGGACGAGCACGACGGCGAGCAGCCTGAAGGTACCGTCGTTGTCAAGGACCGTATCGCCGACAACATGCTCCAGCAGCTCCTGACGCGGACGAGCGATTACTCGGTCATCGCGACGATGAACCTCAACGGTGACTACATGTCCGACGCCGCCGGTGCGCAGATCGGTGGCCTCGGCATCGCGCCCGGCATCAACTTCGGCGAGGGCAAGGCGCTCGCAGAGCCAGTGCACGGCTCCGCGCCCAAGTACGCCGGTGAGGACAAGGTCAACCCGACCGCGATGATCCTCTCGGGCCGCGAGATGCTCGACTACCTGGGCTGGAACGACGCCGCGGACCTCGTTCGCGACGCCGTCGAAGCGCAGATCAGCGAGGGTCGCGTCACCTACGACCTCGAACGCCAGCGCGAGGGTGCGACGAAACTCGCCACCTCCGAGTTCGCCGACGAGATCGTCGAGCGCATCCACGACCTCGCGTAAGCACGCACGACACCGCGCGGCCGTCGCGCGTCTCGCGTGCACATCGACACTCCAGTTTTTCACGTCTCGGTACGTACAGGTCTCTGTGGGAGATAGCCACGAGGACCCCTTCGCCGGGATCCCGGACGACCTGACCGCCGACCTCGACCGCGCACAGCAGACACTCTCCGTTCGCGTCGAGCGACGCACGTACAACAAGCCCGTCACCGTCATCGAGGGGTTCGACCCCGACGCGACCGACCTCAAGGCGCTCGCTTCGGAGTTGAAGCGCGCCGTCGGTGCGGGCGGAACCGTCGACGACGCCGCCATCGAAGTGCAAGGTGACCACGCCGACCGCGTGCGCGACATCCTCGCACAACAGGGATTCGAAGTCGCGTAACCGCCCGTCGCCGCTACACCCGTAACCGCCGAATCAATCCGTCTCACCCGCAGATTCTCGACGCTCAGCCACCGACCCGGCGAGCGACGCTACAGCGACCGCGCCAGCGCCGCCAGCGCCTCACGCCCGCCCGACGCGATGGGGTCGCCGTGGCCGACACAGACCGTCTCGAAGTCGGGGGCGCGGTCGTCGAGCGAGCGGACGCTCTCGCGCACCTCGTCGGCGCTGTAACTGATGTACCACGGCGACGCCTCCAGGTCGCCGCCGTCCTCGCGAACGAGGTCGCCGACGAACGCGATTCCACGCTCCTCGCTCACCCACGCGAGGTGACCCGGACCGTGCCCGGGAGTGTGATACGCCGTGAAACTCCCGACCGAATCGCCATCGGCGACGCGTTCGACCGGCAGACTCGGCGTGTCGAGGAATCGGCCGGTGACGCGCTGGAGCAGGGCTTTGGGAGGCCACAGGCTGGGAGTTTCGCTCCCGTCGAGGAACGAGGCGTCGGGTTCGTGGGCGTACACCGGGCAGTCGAGTTCCGTGAGGCGACCGAGTGCGCCGACGTGGTCGTAGTCGTAGTGGGTGAGGAGCACGCCGTCGACGTCGCGCAGGTCGTAGCCGGCGTTGGAGACGGTCGCCCGAATCGCGCCCGCGTCACCCGGTACGCCCGCGTCGACGAGGTAGACGGACGCGTCCTCGTCGTCCCCATCGCGCACGAGGAACGTGTTCGACGCGCTCCCGTCGACGCGCCACACGCCACCAGGAAGCTCCGTCGCCGTCGCAGCCGTGAGGGACTCGGAGTGGGTTGCCATAGCCCGAGATACGCACGCGGCGAGTAAAGGCGTATGCCCGGGAGCGTCGGTCCCCGCCAGTCGGGTCGTGGCCGCCGATCAGTTCCCGAGGATGCGGTCGGCACACTCGTAGCCGGCGACGACGCCGCCGTCAAGCGAGCGTTCGGGGTACTGGGCGGCGCTGGCCATCCCCGCGTAGTAGACTCCCTCTGTCACCTCCTCGCTCAGATCGTACGGGACGACCATGTCGCGGTACCCGCGTTCGTAGATGGGGGCGGCCCGCGGCGCACGAGCGAGGCGGAACTGCGACACCGAGTCGCGGTCGAACTGGGGGAACATCTCGCCGACGTGGTCGAGCCAGCGGTCTTCGACCTCGTCGTCGCTTGCGGTCGCCAGCCACTCCTCCTCCGACTGGACGTAACTGGCGATGTACAGGAGGTGGTCGCCGCCGTACCGTTCCGGCGGCACGAAGTTGGTGTGCTCGATGAGTGCGCCGAACGGGGCGTCGTGGCCGATGTTGAGCCAGTAGGTGTCCGTCAGCGACTCCTCCAACGTCGCGACCGCACACACCGCGCCCTGGAAGTCGATGTCGCAGGCGTAGCCGGTGAGGTCTTCGAGGACGTTCGGCATCGTCGCGACGACGACGCCGTCCACCGCCTCGGTGCGTGTCTCGCCGTCCTGTTCGACGGTGATGGCGGAGACTGCGTCGGTGTCGGCTGCGCCGTCCTCACCGAACTCGACGCCGGTGACGCGGGCGTTCGTCTCGATGTGCTCCATCCCCACGTCCTCGACGAGAGCGTCGACGAGGGGTGCGAATCCGCCCTGTGGGTAGCCCAGTATCTCGCCGCGCAGGAGGGCGCGTTCGCCGCGGAACTTGATCCGGCCGAGGAGCCACGCGGCGCTCACGTCGTCTTTCCGAGAGCCGAACTTCGCGTCCAAGAGGGGTTCGAAGAAGTTGTCGTAGACGCCGCGAGAGGTGTGATCGAGGAGGAACTGTTTGATCGGAACGTCCTCGAAGTCCGCGAGGTCGTCGTAGGTGTCGAAGGATGGGACGCCGCCGCGCACGTCGATTTCGAGCGTGAGCATCCCCAGGCGGAACTTGTCGTACACGCTCATGTGCGGGTACGCGAGAATCTCCCAGGGAGTGTCAAGCGGGTGGACAACGCCGTCGACGTAGTAGGCGTTCTTGCCGACGATCCACTCGATGCTGTCGCCCAGTCCCAAGTCCTCGGCGAGTTTGACGATAGTCTGCTCGGACTTCGAGAGGTGGTGGTAGAACTGTTCGATGTCGTCACCCGCGGTCGAGTAGGTGCGGGCGAGTCCACCCAGCGCGTCCGCGGGACCGGCCTCGTACACCGCCACCTCGCGTCCGCCTTCGCGCAGGCGACGGGCGGCGGCGAGACCCGCGATGCCGCCGCCGATGATCGCGATCATGACACGGAATCGGTGACCCCGTGGCAAGTGGCTTGTGGATGGCTCCGACAGACAGCCTCGACGGCGAGAAGCCTGAACTTGCTCCGTCGTGAACTCGAACGTATGTCAGACGACGACATCACCGTCGACGTCGAGGTGGAGGTGGAGGTCGACAGCGACGAACTCGAAGCCGAGGTCGACAACGCAGACGAGTTCGAGGCGGAACTGACCGCGCCGGGCGTCGAAATCGAGGTGGAAGCCGAGGTCGAGTTCGCCGGCGACGAGGCCGACCACGGGGATAACGACGACGCTGGCGACGAGGCCGACCACGGGGATAACGACGACGCTGGCGACGAGACCAACCACGAGGATGACGGCGACGCTGGCGACGAAACCCACGACGAACACGAAGCGGAACACGACCACGAGGACGACGACACGACTAGCGACGCCGACGCGGAGGCGGTCGGCGAACCGGACCACGAGGCCGCCGTCGACGCCGAACCCGACCCGGACAGCGAAGGGCCGACGTACGAGGACTTCGAGTAACGACGCGAGCGACGAACGTGCCGCGGGACGCCGACCGCCGCCGAACGCGCCTTTTACACCACGTCGGTTCCCATCCACTCGTATGAGCGAACCGCGCGTCCCCGGCGGCGGGGACGACGTCGAGTTGCCGTGCGGCGAGACGCGTGCGCTGTCGGTGTTCGACCTGGGGATGCGAGAGTACGACTGCGCGTGCGGCGCGCACCACGGCGTCGTCACCGACGTGAACCCGCCCGAGCGCTTCCTCCCGGAGTTTCTCGTCGGGACGCTCCGAGAGGCGGTCGAGACGACCAGCGAGGAGATGCCCGAGTTCGGCACGCCACACCTGATGGGAATCGTCTTGGAGGAATTCCCCGAGCAAGTGACCGCCGTCGACGCCAGCGAGAACCCCGATATGGGCTACTCGATGCTGTGGATCACGGAGTTCGACTCCCGCCGTCTCCACGAGATTATCGTCGAACTGGTGATCGAGTTGATGGAACACGCTGTGAGCCACGCCGACGACTCGACGGCGATGACGAACTTCGAAGAGCAGATGCTGGAGTTCGACGTGAGCGAGTTCGTCGACCAGTACCGCGCCGAACGCGACCTCGACGCCGACGACGTGTACGTCTGAGTCGGCCCCACGCCGTCACCCATCGCGCGGACGCCCGCCACAGCACCGCTTCTGTCCGAACCGCGACCACATACCTTCGGGACCGCCTGCGAGGCATTCGAGTTTCGAATTTCGTAAAGCCGTTACGAAAATCGGTACGATTCGTCGGCCTTATTACGATGACCGCATTCGACTGCGGTAATGAGTCAGGACACCGGGGAGGAGGATCGCACCATCCTCCTCATCGGCAGTGGCCCGATCCAAATCGGACAGGCGGCCGAGTTCGACTACTCCGGCGCACAGGCGTGTCGCGCGCTGCAGGAGGAGGGGGCCCGAGTCGTCCTCGTCAACTCCAACCCCGCGACGATTATGACCGACCCGGAGATGGCCGACAAGGTGTACATCGAACCCATCAACACCGAGGCCATCAGCGAGGTCATCGCGAAAGAGCAACCGGACGGCGTCATCGCGGGCCTTGGCGGGCAGACGGGACTGAACGTCACCGCCGAACTCGCAGAGGAGGGCGTCCTCGACGAGTACGACGTCGACATTATGGGGACGCCGCTGGACACCATCTACGCGACCGAGGACCGCGACCTGTTCCGCCAGCGAATGGAAGGCCTCGGCCAGCCAGTGCCCGCCTCGACGACCATTTCGCTCGACGAGGGCGAGGCGGTCGCCGAACTCACCGAGGAGGGCCTTCGCGACCGCGTCGAGGACGCTGTCGACGAAGTGGGCGGCCTCCCGGTCATCGCGCGCACCACCTACACGCTCGGTGGGAGCGGATCCGGTGTCGTCGACGAGATGGACGAACTCGTCGCTCGCGTGCGCAAGGGCCTGCGCCTCTCGCGCAACTCCGAGGTGCTCGTCACCGAGTCCATCTCCGGGTGGGTCGAACTGGAGTACGAGGTGATGCGCGACGCCGACAACTCCTGTGTCATCATCTGCAACATGGAGAACCTCGACCCGATGGGCATCCACACGGGCGAGTCGACCGTCGTCACGCCCTCGCAGGTCATCCCCGACGACGGCCACCAGGAGATGCGCGACGCGGCGCTGGAGGTCATCCGCGACCTTGGTATCCAGGGCGGGTGTAACATCCAGTTCGCGTGGCGCGACGACGGCACACCCGGCGGCGAGTACCGCGTCGTCGAGGTGAACCCCCGCGTCTCCCGCTCGTCTGCGCTGGCGTCGAAGGCGACGGGCTACCCCATCGCCCGCGTCACCGCGAAGGTCGCACTCGGCAAGCGCCTCCACGAGATTACCAACGAGATTACCGGCGAGACGACGGCCGCGTTCGAACCGGCCATCGACTACGTCGTGACGAAGGTGCCGCGCTGGCCCATCGACAAGTTCGAGGAGACCGACTTCACGCTCTCGACGGCGATGAAGTCGACCGGCGAGGCAATGGCTATCGGCCGCACCTTCGAGGAGAGCCTGCTGAAGGCGCTCCGCTCCTCCGAGTACGACCCCGCCGTCGACTTCGGCGACTTGGAGGACGAGGAACTCACCGAGGAGTACCTCGAACGGCCCAGCCCCGACCGCCCGTACGCGATGTTCGAGGCGTTCGAGCGTGACTTCTCCGTCGAGGAGGTCGTCGAGGCGACCGGCATCTACGAGTGGTACGTCGAGCGGTTCTCGCGCATCGTGGAGGCGAGCAAGGAGGTCGTCGACGGCGAGTTCGTCGAGGCGGCGACTGCCGGCTTCACCAACGCCGAGATCAGCGCGCTCGCGGGCAACGTCTTCGAGGACTCCAGCCTGACGTGGCTCCCCGAGACGCGCGGCGCGTGGCGAGAGGCCCCCGAGGTGGCGGCGCCCCACGCGGACGGCGAGGAACTGCCCGTCTCCGCCGCCCGCGCGGGCGTCGGTGAAGTCGAGTCGCAGGTGCCCGGCCGCACGTACAAGCAGGTCGACACCTGCGCCGGCGAGTTCCAGGCGTCGACGCCGTACTACTACTCCTCGCGCAAGCCCGAGTGGTTCTCCGGGCCGTTCGAGGGTGACGCCGCGGGCGGCGAACTCCGCGTCGACCGTGACGCCGAGAGCGTCGTCGTCGTGGGCGGCGGCCCCATCCGCATCGGACAGGGCGTCGAGTTCGACTACTGTTCGGTCCACGCCGTGCGTGCCCTGCGCGAACAGGGCATCGAAGCGCACGTCGTCAACAACAACCCGGAGACGGTGTCGACGGACTACGACACCTCCGACGGCCTGTTCTTCGAACCCATCACCGCCGAGGAGGTGGCCGACGTCATCGAGGCGACGGCGGCGGACGGCGTGATGATCCAGTTCGGCGGGCAGACGTCCGTCGACATCGGCGAACCCCTGCGCGACGAACTCGACCGCCGCGGCGTCGAGTGCGACATTATGGGCACGTCCGTCGAGGCGATGGACCTAGCGGAGGACCGCGACCGCTTCAACCGCCTGATGGACGAGCGTGGCATCGCTCAGCCGGAAGGTGGGAGCGCTACCAGCGAGGAGGAGGCGCTGGAACTCGCGCGCGACCTCGGCTACCCGGTGCTCGTGCGCCCGAGTTACGTCCTCGGTGGCCGCGCGATGCGCGTCGTCGACGACGACGAGGAACTCAAAGAGTACATCGAGGAGGCTGTCCGCGTCTCGCCGGACAAGCCCATCCTCGTCGACGAGTTCCTCGCCGACGCGGTGGAACTCGACGTCGACGCTGTGAGCGACGGCGAGGACGTCCTCATCGGCGGCGTGATGGAACACGTCGAGGCCGCGGGCGTCCACTCGGGCGACTCCGCGTGTGTCATCCCGCCACGCTCGCTCGACGACGAGACGATGGCCCGCGTGCGCGAGGTGACCGAGGACATCGCCGACGCCCTCGACACGGTCGGCCTGATGAACGTCCAGTTGGCCGTGCGCGACGGCGAGGTGTACGTCCTGGAGGCGAACCCGCGCTCCTCGCGCACCGTCCCGTTCGTCTCGAAGGCGACGGGCGTCCCCATCGCCAAACTCGCCGCCCGCGTGATGGCCGGCGAGTCGTTGGCCGACATCGGCGTCGAAGAGTCCGTGCCCGAGCACTTCTCGGTGAAGGAGGTCGTCCTGCCGTTCGACCGCCTGCCGAACTCCGACCCGCGCCTGGGCCCCGAGATGAAGTCGACGGGCGAGGTGATGGGCACCGCGAGCGACTTCGGCGTCGCCTACGGGAAGGCACTCGACGCCGCGGGCCACGGCCTGCCCGACGGCGGCACGGTCGTCTTCGAGACGGTCGGTGACGCCCTGCCCGCACCCGATAGCGACGACTTCGCTGCTCTGCGCGACGGCTTCGCGGAGTACTACGACGTTGAGGAGATCGACGACGTACAGGAGGCGATTCGCACCGGCGAAGTGGACCTACTCGTCAGCGACGAGGTGGACGCCCTGCGCGAGGCCGTCTCCGAAGAGGTCGCGTACCTCTCGACGACCGAGTCCGCGACGGCGTCGCTGGAGGCGCTGGCCTCCCGTGCGGCCGACGAACCGCTCGACGTGCTGGCGGTCTCCGAGCGCCCGCGCCGCGTCGAGGCGTGGGGTCTCGGAGAGTAACGCCGCCCGCGACCTGCCGGTCCTTTTTGTCGACCGTCCGCGAACGACTCACCGTGAGCGACGACACATCTGCGGCGCTTCCCGACGACCTCTCGGACGTCTTCCCGCTGGTCGACGACATCGCGGACGACGACCTTCGCGCAGGCGTCCACGAGGCGTACGCGCTGGCGCTCGCGGAGACCGCGTGGGACGACATCCGCGAGGTGCCGTGGCTCCCAGACGAACAGCAGCGACTGGGACTCCCCGACGAGACGAACGTCGACCACGTCAACGAGGTGACGACGCTGGCGGCGGGGATGGCCGACGCGTTGCTGGCGGCGAGACCGGACCTCGGTATCGACCGCGACCTCGTCGTCGCGGGCGCGTTGCTCCACGACGTGAGCAAACTGTACGAGTTCGCGCCCGGAGAGTCGAGCGGCACCGACTACTACGACCTCCTCGGCCACCCGCACGTCGGCGTCTACGTCTGTGAAGCCGCAGGGCTCCCGGTCGAACTGTCACACATCGTGCTCTCGCACACGTCGCGGACGACCGTCGATCCGGCGACCATCGAAGCCGAGATAGTCAAACGTGCCGACGAGGTCGCTGCGGCGGCGATTCGCTCGCGTGCGCTCGACGACCTGCGGGAGGCGTGACTCCTCCTGTCACTCCAACTTCCCGAGCGCTTCGAAGAAGTCGGCGGCGGGACCGGCCAGTCTGACGGGTGGGTCGGTCGCGGAGACGGTCACCTCCGCGGGCACGTCGACGGTGTGTTGGCCGCGTCCGTCGGTGATGACGACCGCCTCCTCGGTGTCAGTGAGCGTGACCGTCACCTCAGACTCCGGCGAGACGACCAGCGGCGGCATCCCGTCTTCGGCGCACATCTCGTTGACGACGAGGCCGTCGACGCCGGGGTGGACGAGGGGGCCACCCTCCGAGAGGTTGTACGCCGTCGATCCGGTCGGTGTCGACACGAGGACGCCGTCGGCGTGCCCGCTGGAGTACAGCGACCCGTCGACGCGCACCTCGTAGCCGACGCCGCCGCCGCGCCCGCGACGCTCGCCCTGCACGACGACTTCGTTGGCCGCGGGTTCCGACTCCCAGTCTCCGCAGGCGGCCGCCAGTCGCGGCGCTTCCCGAACGGTCATTCCTTCACCGCGGAACGCCTCCACTTCGTCGAGGACGGCGTCGACCGCCTCCGAGGGGGAGACGGCGTTGAGAAAGCCAACCTCGCCGAGGTTGACGCCGAGCACCGGGACGCCGCCTGCGCCCCGGGCGGCGAACAGGAAAGTTCCGTCGCCGCCGATAGAGACGACCAGATCCATCTCGGCCATCGCCGAGACGGGAATCGCTTCGACGTCGTCGAGCGCTTCGGCGGTCGCAGCGTCGACGGCGACCGTCGCGTCGGCCGCGCGAAGCCTGTCGCAGAGGTCACCCGCGAGATACGCCGCGCGACCGTTCCCCTTCTGGGCGACGATGCCGACATCCATACTCCGAGTTGGCTGGCCCGTCGCAAAAAGTCACCCGACACGGGGCACGCGCGAGTCGCCGTGCAACCACAGTCCGGTTTCTGGGGAACATTCATACTGACGCACGAACTTCGATGTGACGATGAGCGACCGTCTGTCCTCCACTCGACAACTCGCGACCACGAACGACGGACATTCACTCCTTGGTCGGATCGCTCGCGGTGGGGGGGACGGTCGAGTGAGACGAGGTGACTGTCGGTGAGCGAGGAGGCCGACGAAGACTGGTTCGAACGCGGACTCCGTGAGGCGACCGAACGCGACGACGGTGAGGAGGAGGACGCGGGGCCATTCGACGAGGAAGCGGCGGTCGCAGACGACACCGGGGACACGGGCGACGACGGAGCCGGTCACCCCGACGCGGAACGAGACGCCACCGCCGAGGAGTCGGCTGAAGGCGCCGAGGGGCCGGACCCCCTCGAAGACGTGGAGCCTGCTGACCCGGACGGATTCGACGACGTCGACGACATCGACGACGGACTCAGCGCAGAGACTGCCGACGAGACGTCAGACACGCTCCGCGACGACAGCGGCTCCGACACCGACGACCCGTTCGGTGGCGTCCACGAGTCCCCAGACGACGCCAACGGGCCGTCGGAAAGCGACGCCGACGGCGAATGGGCCGACATCGCTGACGACGAAGTGCTCGAGGGAGACTTCGACGGCGGCGGCTTCGGCGGACTCGACGGCAACGGTGGTGTCGACACCGCAGACGCTTCGACTCCGACGACCGATGACGCCGGGGACGACCCGTTCGGCGGCGCTCGCACGGGGGCCGATGACGACCCGTTCGGTGACGACTTCGCGGCGGCGATGCAGGACGCGCCGGGGGAGTTCGGCGACGGCGACGGTGGAGAGTTCGGGGGCGACGCATTCGGCGGGTTCGGTGGCGGCGGCGCGGGCCCGGACTTCGACGAGGAGGAGTTCGAGTCCGACATCGACCGCATCGACGTCGGTATCGAGGGCTTAGACGAGATGATCCTCGGCGGCATCCCCGAGCGGTCGCTGATGGCCGTCATCGGAAGCGCCGGGACCGGTAAGACGACGTTCGGGCTCCAGTTCCTCAACGAGACGCTCGAGAACGGCGGCAACGCCGTCTACATCACGCTCGAAGAGACGGAGGAGGCCATCCTCTCGACGGCCGAAGAGAAGGGGTGGGAGTACCGCCGATACGCCGACGAGGACCGCCTCGCCGTCATCGCGATGGACCCCATCGAGATGGCGAACTCACTCGACTCCATCCGCGACGACATCTCTCGGCTCGTCACCGAGTTCGGGGCCGACCGCCTCGTGCTCGACTCCGTGTCGCTGCTGGAGATGATGTACGACCATCCGAGCAAGCGTCGCTCGGAGGTGTTCGACTTCGCTCGCTCGCTGAAGGAGGCGGGCGTGACGACGATGCTGACCAGCGAAGCCAGCGAGGACAACGCCTACGCCTCCCGTCACGGCATCGTCGAGTACCTCACCGACGCGGTGTTCATCCTGCAGTACGTTCGGCCCTCGGACTTCCGAGAGACGAGGCTCGCCGTCGAGATACAGAAGATCCGCGACGCGAACCACTCTCGTGAGACGAAACCCTACGAGATAACCAACGACGGTATCTCGGTGTACAGACAGGCGAACATCTTCTGAACAGTCGAGGGGCCGCGGCCGTCCGCGGCTACTCCCGCATCGCCGCCGTGAGCAGTCGGAGATTCGTTCCGAACTGCTCCACGAGCGCACGGGGGAACCGACGACGTGCCCCGTCGAGCGCATCCGATAGCGCCGCGCTCGCGTCCGTGAACACGCCCTCGCCGTGTCCGAACAGGATCCGGTCGGGCGCGAGTTGGGCGAGACGGCGGGGCGGAAACATCCGGTGTGAGAGGACGACGCCCACCCGTTCGTCGCCGACGGTGTACCCTGGACCCGACCCGAGGAGGTCGGGAACGACGAGCGTTCCGTCGTCGGGGCGGTATCCGATCGCTTCGCGCCACAGCCCCAACGGTTCGAAGCGCTGGACGTGGAACCCGGACGCCCCGAACGACCCGTCGAACCGCTCGACGGGCGCCGCCACGCGCTCGTCCACACGGTCCATCCACCGGGGCACGTGGACGGCAACGTCGTGGCGGTCGGCGAGGACACCGGCGTCGCGGGCGTGGTAACTGCTGAGGACGGCGACACCGGCCACCGGCCCGTACGAGTCGAGCAGGTCGTCCAGTCCTGGCGCGTCGAGTGGATCGATCAGCCAGACGCCGTCGTCGCCGCGGACGGCGTGACTCGCACGCGCCCCCTGTTCGGTTGGATGTGCGAGCCAACCGACGCCGTCCTCCCAGCGGTCGACGACGTGGAGGTCACCGGCCCTGGCGCGTTCGTACACAGTCATGTGAGCACCGGTGTCAGTCTGCAGACACCAGTCTGTCGGTTCGCGCCGGCTCTCGGCGATCGATCTGTCACGAATGTCGATTCTATAATGGACATTCACTGGTTGTAGAACGTTAATAGAAAATATACGTGCATAATTCGGCGCGTACTTGGACAAATATATGTATTTTCGACGCGATGCATTGCGTAATGGCAACTACGACGGGAGAGATCGAGGCGGCCGATGGAGCCGTCGGACACGACGGCGTAGAGACGCAGGAACCGATCGGCGTGCCTGTGGAGGTCGACCGAGTGCTCCTCGCGGTCGCCGATGACACTCACGACCGCGTCCGCAACGTCGCGCTCTCGATGGCGGCGACGCACGGTGCGACGGTCGACGCCCTGTCGGTCATCCCGATGGACGTCTCGGTTGACCACTGGGACATGGTCGTCGAACGTCGCGAGTCGGCGGCAGAAGCAGTCCTCGATGCGGCCGGCGCGGCCGCAGACGCCGCGTCGGTTCCGTTACACAAACGTCTCCGCTACGGGACGCCCGCAGAGGAGATCAGCTTGTACGCCGACGGCAACGACGTCGACCTGATCGTCGTCGGCGAACCCAACCGTACCGGTCTCCGGCGGTTCTTCTCTCCGAAAAACGTCGCCAGCGACGTTCGAGCGGCGACGGGCGTACCGGTCGTCTCCGTCCCGCAGGTCGCCGAATCGGCCGAGTGATCGATCGTCGGTTCTCGCCGCTTCTCGCCGCTTACCGCCGCTTGTAGACGATACCGCCCATCACAGCGACTGCGCCGACCAGCGCCGCCAGCGCGTACTCGGGGGTGTCGAAACTTCCGCCGAGGCCCTGTCGCTCGACAGTGACGGTCATCGCCGCCGAGGCGTCGTAGCGGTGTCCGAGGCCGTCGCCGTAGACGATGACCTGCATCGCGTGCGGACCGGGCGTGCTCGCGTCCACCGACTGCGTGAGGCTGAGCGTCTCACCGGGTCCAAGCGACTGTCGGCGCAACTCGTACGAATCCGTCTCGTTGTCCGGACTGGCGACGTTGAGAACGACAATCGCCGTCGCCCGTTCATCGCCGACGTTCTCGACGGTCACCGACAGTTGCGTCGACGCTCCGGACGCCAGCGTCGTGGCGTCGAGACTCGCATCTGTGAGACACACCTGCTGGTTCCCGTTCGCCTGACACGACTCCTGCGTCGCGCCGACCGCCCCCACGGCCGGCCCAAGTAATAGGGCGGTGACAACGAGTGCGATAACTCCCCAACGTCGGCTCCTCCGCGCTCCCATACCCGAAGGGGCCGTCACCCGAACCTAAACCCTCGGGCCCGCGTATCGAAGGTGAAAACCCCGGTCAGTCGTCGGCGGGTGCGCTCGCGTCGCCGGTCGCGTCACCGTCGAGGCTGGTCTCGCCCGCTGGTTCGAACGTCTCGTAGTGGACGACTTCGTCGACAGGGCGGCGGTACTTGCGCTCGGCCGCGAGTTCGTCGGCGCCGTCGGCGGGGTAGCCGACCGCGATGAGCATCACTGGCTCGTACTCGCTGTCGTCGATCTCGAACGCCTTGACGAGTGCCTCGTCGTCGAAGCCCTCCATCGGCAGCGTCGCGACGCCCTGGTTCCACGCGGCGGTCATGAACTGCTGGGCCGCGAGTGCCGTCGAGCGGTTCGTCCAGACGCGACGCTCCGTCTCGGGCATCTCGGCCATCCCGTCGACCGTATCGACGAGGTAGCCCTTCGTCTCCTCGTCCGGGATGTAGCCCTTCTGCAGCCAGTCCTCGAAGACGGGTTCGGCGTGGCGAGAGGGGTCCAGGTCACCGAGGACGACGACCGTCGCCGACGCCTCCTCGATGTGTTCTTGTCCGTTTGCGACCTCCGCGAGCGTGGCGAGGCGGTCGTCGTCCTGGACGACGAGGAACTCCCACGGCTGGAGGTTGAAACTCGACGGGGCGAACGTCGCCTGGCGAACGATCTCCTCGATAGTCTCCTCGGTGACTTCCTCGTCGCTGTACTCGTGCAGTGAACGGCGCGTCGTGACGACTTCCTCGTACTCCATCGACCGTCCGTATGGGCGTCGTCGGTATGAGGGCGTCAGCGCCGGTCGGGACTTCCCCCACCACAGTCGCTTTTGTACTCCTGAATCGGGGGGTCATACCCGTTGTGGGAGGTAACGCGTGCGTCACCGCCACACGACCTCGGTGGGTGGGAGACGCTGAGAGTCCAAGTCGACCCGGTACGTCGCCGGTCTGGCTCTCTCGCGTCGTCAGCGAACGACCGTCACTGGGACGGGTGCGTTCCTGACGACCGCCTCGGCGACGCTCCCGAGGACCACCCGCGAGATACCCTTCCGTCCGTGGCTGCCGACGACGATGTGGTCGATGTCGTTGTCGGCGGCGTACTCGACGATGGCGGCGGCGGGCTTGCCGACCGTCGTCGCCGTCTCGACGGATCCGGTCACGTTGAGTCCGTCTGCGGCCTCGGCCAACAGTGCCTCCCGATCCGACTTCGTGCGTTCGTACCACTGTTCGGCCCCGCTCGGAACGCCGGCACCGGCGGCGCGTCCTGCCTCCGCGGGGTCGATGACCGAGAGCAACACCACGTCGGCGTCACGCCACTCCTCGGCGACAAACGAGAGTGCCGCCTCCGCCTGTGCCGACTCGTCGACGCCGACGAGGATCCGACTCACCATACCTGATGCTCACACAGGGGAAGCAAAAAGCCATCCACGCCGAGGGTGTCCGGCCACCGTCGCTTCGCCCGGTTCCGGTTCGGCTGTTACTCGCCGTGGCGCGTCACACAGATGGGCAGGCCCGTCACCTCGACGGGTTCGGAGTTGTCCGGCGAGTACACCACCATCTGCCCTTTCTCCATGTACGGCACCTTGTTCGCCAGCGACGGTGGGATGTTCACCGCCGAGATGGCGTCCTCGTCGCCGAGGTTGAGGACCAGACGGGTGTTCACCTGTTTGAACACGGGGTCGGCGATGTCCTGCGGGTCCTGCGTCACGAGGAACAGGCCGAGCCGCTCCTTCCGCCCCTGCTTCGCCGCCTCGGTGAACTTTCCGACCACCTTCCGCGCCTGCACGTTGTCTGCGCCCGACAGGAAGTTGTGCGCCTCGTCCATCCCCAACACGAGCGGCGTCTCGTCGATGCGGGCGCTCCGCGGCGAGTTGGAGAGTTTGTCGTCGACGAGGATGGCCGAGACGGCGAGGACGAACATCTCCTTCGCCCGCGCCGACGAGAGGTGGTACGTCGGCACGACCGTCAGCCCACCGGGGCGCACGAGCGTCGTGTCGAGGTCGGTGATGGGCTTTGCATCTTGATCGAACACGCCCGAGGGGACGCTCCGGACCCGGCGTTTCACTGCGTCGAAGGTGGCCTCGTGGACGCGGCCCGTCTCGTCGAGTTCCTCTTTCAACGCTGGGTCGTCGAGGAACGAGAGGAACTGCTGGTAGGTTCCGCCGTCGTAGTTGCGGAAGAACCGGTTCAGCAGCGTCAACAGCGCGGGGTACTGGTTCTCGTTGAGCGATGCGCCGGCGACGAGCCACGGCATATCGTACTCGTCGACGACGGAGAACGGAATCGTGAACTCCACTTGGTCGGCGCGGTGGCCGCGACCGGGGTACGAGACGCCCGCCTCCTTCGGGATGAGTGCGACGGTGTCGTCGTGGCCGCCGTGTTCGATGCCCTCGCGGTCGAGTCGCCGCGCCCACTCGTCGTCGAGGGCGGTGTTGTCGTCGTGCATCTGCGCGTACTCGTCTTGCGGGTCGAACATCACGACGGCGGCGCGGGCGTCGCGGCCGTCGTCGGTTGTGTAGGTCCGCCCGAGGTACTGCCGGAGGACGTTCTTCGCGCCGTGGGTCTTCCCCGACCCGGTGCCGCCGGCGACGAGGGTGTGACGGAACACGAGGGGGTCGCCGTCCTCGTAGTCGTCTTTCAGGCGGTAGTCGACCGTCGGTGGCTCTGCGGCGGTACGGACCTTCTCGCCGCCGACCGAGAGGTGACCGAGGAAGACGCCCTCTTCGGGAATGGCGAGTCCCGTCTTGATCTGTTCGGCGTCGGTTGCTTGCTGGACGAGCGCTCCAGGCTTGGGGACGCGGTCGACCATCCGACGTTTGAGTTCGCCGTCATCGGAGAACAGGACGGCCACAGGCGACAGTTCGGCGATGTACTTGTAGTCGGCCTCGGTGAACTCCGAGCGGTCGGTGCGCATTCGTCGCCGCGCGGTCAACTCCGTCGCGTCGTCGGTGCGGAACTCCTGCGCGTACTCGAGAGCGGTGATCCGGCAGAACAGTTGCTCGCCGTCGGGGTACGGTACCATAAGGTACTTGCCGATACGGACGTCCTCGCGGTTGCCGACGGTGACGAACGCCTTCAGACTCGTCTCGTCGCTGTCCTCGGCGACGCGCAGGCCCTGCGCCACCGACACCGTTCCGATACCCTCGGCGGTGCCCGCGTCGGCGACGTCCATCGCGTACCGCTCGAACCCGGACTCGGCCGACTCGTCGGCGGCGTCCGCGTTCGCGTCAGCGGGTGGTTCGTTGCCGGCGTCGGACACCTCACTGGCGTCGGTCGCCACGTCGGTTCGGGGTTCGTCACTCGCCTCACTCGCCTCGTCGAACTGGCCGGGGTCCTCGAAGTCCCCGAGACTAGAGTCGCCGGCGTCGGTCATGTACGCGTGTTGGCTCGCGGGGTGAAAACCGTATCCGTCGTCGCGGACCAGCGAGACGATGCGACCGCTTATGCCGTTCCATCGACTCTTCTCTGGTATGTTACTCGTCCGCGGGAGCGGCGGCGGTACGACGCTCACCGGCACGATTTACGAACGAGGCGAGCAGTCACCCTCGTTCAAGGGCGCGCCCGACGAGGACGCCCCCTACGTCTGGGTCTGCGACGCCTTCTATCAGGTGCAGTCGGGCGGATCGGAACTGGTCGTCGACGGCGAACCCATCCGGGTCGCCTTCGAGTCGCCCACACCGCGTGGGTTCGACACCCGCGAACAGGCCATCGAGGCCGCCGAAGACCACGTCCGAACGCAGTTCGCGCGCGTCGGCGTCCCCGAAGACGCCGTCGAGGTCGAAGTCGTGAAGACGGACCCCGAGTGAGTCGGGCGGTGTTCGCGGCGCGCGAACATCTTCGATCCGGTACACCTTTACTGAATGATCGGTCAACCGAGAGTCGTGTCCTCGACACTCCGAATCGGTTCGGCCCTCTCAGACGGTATCGACTCGCTGACAACTCGGGGCGGTGCACGCCTCGTCGCCGCGTACGTCGTCTTGCAGGTCATCGTGCAGGTCGCGATCAACTCGCTGTTTGCGACGACGCTCGCGGATCAACTCCCGGCGGAGGCGATGAACACGGCGTATCCGCTGGCACTCGACGTTCCGCTGGCCGTCTCCGGTCTCGTCACCGTTCTCGCGCTGGTGGCGACGATGCTCGTGAGCATCGTCGCGATGCGAGCGCTGTACGCAGACCTCGACGAGGTCCCGAACGCCCAGCACACGCGCCGCCTCCCGCGGACGCTGGCCGTCCTCATCCTCGTCTCGTTGATCACCGGCGTCGCGATCGGGATCGGCTTCGTCTTCCTCGTGATTCCGGGCATCTTCCTCGCCGTCGCCCTCGTGTTCACGCAACTCGCAGTCGTCGTCGAGGAGGCGGGCGTTGTCGAGGCGATGAAGCGCAGTTGGTCGCTCACGAAGGGGAATCGTATCCGCCTGTTCGCGCTCGGACTGATCGTTGCCGTCGTCTCCGGCATCGTCGGCGCGCTGTTCGGCCTCCTCGGCGTCGTCTCACCTGCCGTCGGGAATCTGGTGTCGGCCGCGATGACCGGCGTCGCGAGTCTGTTCGGCCTCGCCGTCTTGGTCAGTGCGTACCAACAGATCACCGACGTCGAATCCGCGACTACGCAGAACGTCGCAGACCTCGCTGACTAACCCGGTCACTGCGGTCGCCGCGGTCTCGGTTACTCTTCGCTCCACCGCACGTCGTCGTACGTGCGGAGGTACTCCGCGCCGAATCGCTCCTCGAACTTCCGGCGCAGCGCCTGCTTCTCCCCGACGCCGATCCGTGCGAGTTCGTCGGCTTTCGCCACCGGCGTCGGCGGCCCCGCCTCGGCGGCCACCTCCGAGACGACCTGTTTCGTGAGGCGGTCGCGTGTCTCCGGGTCGCTCGTGAACGCCGCAGGCGCTTCCACTTTGAACAGCACGTCCTCGCGGGGTTCGTACACGTGCATGTACGTCACCTCGTACTCTGTCGGGTCACGCTCGCGGTCGACGCCGAGCGCCTCACCGTCGCTGGCCAGCGGCGCGTCCGACCCGCCGCGCGACCGGAGCCACGAGGTGAACGTGATGGCGTCGTCGTCGCGGTCGCCGTCGGCCTGTCGCTCTAGCAGGCGGGTGAACAGCGCCGAGTCGTCGGGCCACGGCGCTTCGACGCCCTTCCGGTCCAGCGTCCGGGTGATGTACCCCGAGGTGGGGTTCTTCACGAACCCGAGGATGGGGACGCCCCGCTCGATACACGACTCCACTAGTCGGACGTACGTCTCGACGGCCTCTTGGACCGTCTCGCCGTGCGCCACCTCGCGGAGTTCGCGGTCGCGGGTCGCCCAGTTGAGCAGGCGTTTGGGGTACAGCGGCCCGTCGAGGACGAGCAGGTCGGTCACGTCGCCGTGGTCGAGGTGCTTGCGGGCGTGGTGTGACTCCGCCAGCGAGAGGGCGAGTTCGTGCACCATCTCGTCGGCGAAGCGCCGACTCCGGGGCACCTTCAGGACGCGGCGCTCGGAGGATCCTTCGTCGTACGTCATCCAGCCGTCGGGCACGTCGGGGAAGAACACGGTCGCGTCGTTCGCGTGGACGGTGACGACGATGGAGCGCCCGCGGTGGAGGTCCAGATCGGTCGGCTCTGCACCCATCGCCGCCTGCGCGACGTCGAGAACGAGGCCGTTCTTGAACGACGTGGGGTTGAGCGTCCCCGAGTCGACGCCGTGGCTCGTCTCGAACGGGCGGTCGGCGAGGGCGGCGTCCTCGACGGAGGCTTGTCGGAGTTCGTGGTCACCGAGCGCCTCCATCACGACGCGGCCGTCGTCGTGGAGGGGGTCGAGCCACTCGCGCCAGGCCGTCCCCGCGAGATCGGTGTGGTCCGTGTCGTCGACCCCGTCGGCGATGGCGGAGGCCAGATACGCGATGGTGTCGACGTGGACGGGGTCGAGCGTCACGCCACAACGCGGGGGCCGCCGGCGCAAAAGCGGTGCGGTCGCGCCTGCAGTCGCCGTCACCATCCCGCAGCGGCTGATTTCCACGTCGCCGTCCTCGGTCGCTGACTACTTACCCGCTGGTCGCGTCTTCTGAATCGTGATACGGGCGGTCGGCTTCGACCTCGACTACACGCTCGCCGTCCCGGAGCGGTCCCGGGCAGACCTCTTGGCGGACGCGCTCCACGCGAGCGGCGTCTCCGAACTGACAGACACCGTCGACCGACAGGCGTACCTCGACGCCCACGCGAAGCACCGAACCGCCGACAGCAGAGTGCCGGTGTTCGAGGACCTACTCGCACCGCACGACGTCACGACCGACCCTGCGGCGGTCGCGACGGCGTACCGCGACGCCGTCACGGGCGCGTTGGTGCCGGTGCCCGACGCACGGGAGTTGGTCGCCGACCTCCGTGACCGATACACGGTCGGCGTCCTCACGAACGGTCCCGTCCGGGCGCAGTCGGCGAAACTCGACCACCTCGGCTGGTGGGACGACTTCGATACGATCCATATCTCGGGTGACCTCCCCGCCGGGAAGCCCGACGAACGCGCGTTCTGTGCGCTGTTGGAGAGTCTCGGCACCGCGCCCGAGGAGACGGTGTTCGTCGGCGACCACCCCGACGAGGACATCCGCGGCGCGGCCGCACTCGGCATCAATACGGTACAGGTGGTCGAGGGGGAGGACGACCCCGCGCCCGAAGCAGACGCCGTCGTCACACCGAAGCGCATCGCCGCCGACCTCCCTCGGATCGTCGACGAGTTCTGAACGGCGGGAATCACCCTGGCCAGTCGCCACTCGCCAACTACTCGCTGTCGGCGTCGACGACCGCACGGAAGACGGGCAGCACGCGCTTCACCTGTGCGCCGTCCTCGACGAACACGAGCGTCCGCGGCGGCGTGACGGCCTTCGGTCGGACCCGAAGGCCGGCCTCGCGTGCGGCGTCGACGGCGACGCTCGGCGCACGGGCGAACTCCACGCGCACGCGGTCGGGGTGGACGAATGCCTCCGCGAGCGTCGAGTGCCCGCTGTTCTCGTTGTCCTCGCTGTCGTCGACGCGAACGCGATACGCGAGTGCGCCGTCGGCCGTCGGTTCGACGTCGGGGTCGGCATCGGTGACGCTCACGTGCGCGAGGTAGTCGCCGTCGCCGGTCAGTTCGGAGGCGAGCAACTGGGCGAGGCGGACGCCGTCGGTGGTCTCGTCTGCAACCATCACTGTGCCTCCGTCGCGTCGGCGTCGGATTCCGCGTCGGTGTCGGGCGACTCGAACAGGTCCGCACGCACGTCGGCTGCGATTTCCTCGACGTCGATGCCCCGTTCGCGAGCGACGAGGACGGCCGCCGTCTCCAGGGTCACGCCCGCCTCACGCTGGCGTCGGTTGGCGGCGGCGACCACCTCGCGCTTCTCCACGCCGGCGGCGACGATGGCGTCGACCGCTCGCTCGAACGTCGACTGCTCCCGGAGAACCGACTCGTCGGGTCTGAAGTCGGGTGGGACGTGAACGTCAGAGGGGTCGAACTGCGCGACGAGGTCGCCGTCCTCCTCGGCGAGGAGGCCGCGGGCGGTCGCGATGTCGACGAGGCGTTTCGCCTGGTCCGGCGAGAACCAGTCGCGGTCCAGCGAGAGGGCGACGACGAACTCCCCCTCGCCCATACGGTCGCTCCCGGCGTGGCGAAACGGTGCGGCGACGGCGGCCTCCAGCGTCATATCCTCACGTTCGTCGCCCCCCACAAAAGCCGCTCGGGGTGAGTGTCCGGTCGGATTCGAACGCGAGCGCGGTCGCTCGGGTCACGCAGCACACGGAAAACGCGAGCGAACGCGGTGAGTCGGGGGACGGGTCGACTACGCGAACGCCAGCGAGTCGTCGGCGTCGGCGTCTTCGACCTGTGAGGTCTTCTCCCAGGCGTTCACGAAGTCGCCCATCGTGATCTCGGTGCGGTCCTCGCGGATGGCGAACATCCCGGCCTCGGTGCAGACGGCTTTCACGTCCGCGCCGGAGGCGCCCTCGGTGAGTTCGGCCAGTTCCGCGAAGTCGACGTCGTCGGCGACGTTCATGTCGCGGGTGTGGATCTGGAAGATGAGTTCGCGACCTTCGATCTCCGGTTTCGGCACCTCGATGAGGCGGTCGAAGCGACCGGGACGGAGGATGGCGGGGTCGAGCATGTCGAAGCGGTTGGTCGCCGCGATGATGCGGATCTCGCCGCGTTCGTCGAAGCCGTCCATCTCCGAGAGCAGTTGCATCATCGTCCGCTGGACCTCGGCGTCGCCGGAGGTCTTCGAGTCCGTCCGCTTCGACGCGATGGCGTCGATCTCGTCGATGAAGATGACGGCGGGTTCGTTCTCGCGGGCGACCTCGAACAGGTCGCGAACGAGTTTCGCGCCTTCTCCGATGAACTTGTGGACCAATTCGGAGCCAGCCATCTTGATGAAACTGGCGTCGGTCTGGTTCGCGACGGCCTTCGCGAGCATCGTCTTCCCCGTGCCGGGCGGCCCGTGGAGGAGGACGCCGCTCGGCGGCTGGATCCCGACCTTGGTGAACATCTCCGGGCTCTTGAGCGGCATCTCGACGGTCTCGCGCACCTCGTTCATCTGCTCGTCGAGGCCGCCGATGTCCTCGTAGGTCACGTCCGGCGAGTGCTCGACCTGCATCACGCGAGCGCGCACGTCCGTCTCTTTGTCCAGTTTCTTCACGACGGACAGGGAGTTGTTGACGGCGACGCGGTCATCGGGTTCCAACTCCTCGCGCATCTCGTCGGTGACCTCGGTCAGCGCCTCTTGGTTGTTGCCGTGCTGTTTGATCACGACGCCGTCCTCGGTCAGTTCCTGGACCGTGGCGACGAACAGCGGCGACTGCTTGAGCTTCTTGTTCTCGTGCGTGAGTCGCTCGAGCTTCTGCTGGTACTTGTTGTTCTCCGCGTTCGCGTCCAGGAGCTTGTCGCGCATTTCCTCGTTTTGCCCTTCGAGAACGTCGAGGCGCTCCTGGAGAGCCTCGATCTTCTCCTGCTGCGACGCGGCCTCCTCTTCGTACGGGAGGTCGACGTCGTCAACGGTGTCGGTCATCGTCGGAGGTAGGGCGGTCGTTGATAAGAGACTTCGGGTCGGGGTACTACTCTGACAATCAGATGCTCGAGAGTAATCTTCTATATGGAAAGTATTAACCATCGGTATCCCCAGGGTAGAAACACGATGAGCGCTACTGACGCCGACGCGGTACACGACGAAGACGGGACTGCCGACAGGTGGGCCCCCGTTCGGGACCTGCCCCCGAGCGCGAAACTCGTCGCGAAGGTTCTGGAGTACGAGGACACGTTGAGTCAGAGTGAACTCGCCGAAGAGACGCTGCTTCCGTCCCGCACCGTCCGCTACGCTCTCTCTCGCCTCGAAGAAGCCGACGTCGTCGAGTCGCGATTCTCCTTCACCGACGCTCGCAAGCGACTCTACTCGCTGGACCTGTAACGCGGCTTCGTTCTCCGATCACTCGCTCGAACGTGGTCCCACGTCGACACCGTGGAGTGTCCATGCAAGCAGTTCGATGCCGTCGACGAGTCGCGGACTCGGCTGGTTGAACACGTCGTCGTCGACGACGTGGACCGCGGCGTCGACCGTCCACCCTCGTTCCGCGAGCGTTCGCTCGTCCGGAACCTGATTCACTCCACACCAGTGCAAGAAGACGTGGTCGGGAGCCGCGGCTTCGACCGTGTCACGGTCGACGGCACACGACCGCTCGCCCGCCTCGACAAACGGGCACTGCCCGCCGGCGGCCGCGACTGCGTCGGGCACCCAGTTGCCCGCCGCCATCGGGGGGTCGCCCCACTCCTCGGCGTACACGACGGGCCGCTCGGCGTCGTCGGCGGGGACCGCTTCGCGAACCCGGTCGACGCGGTCGCGGAGGCGCGCGGCCAACCGTTCGCCCTTCTCGCCGACGCCGACCGCCGCGCCGACGGCCTCGACGTACTCGAACACGTCAGCCAGTCGCGTCGGTTCGGCGTGTGCGACGCGAACACCTCGGTCGCGAAGCCCTTCGACCGTCTCGCGCTGGAGCGCATCGCAGGTGAGTACGATTTCCGGGTCGAGCGCCGCCACCGCGTCCAGATCCGGATTGGGCCACCCACCCACGATGCTCGGGGCGTCCTCGTCGCCACCGCCCCAGTTACCCGGACGGGGGCAGGCGTGTGTCACGCCGACGAGTCGGTCGCCCGCGCTGAGCGCAGCTATGGTGGCGGTCGCACTGGGAGCGAGCGAGACGACCCGATCTATCATCGTTGATCAGGCGTGAGACCCACCCACACATAAGGCTCTCGTCTGTCGGTTTCCGATCCGCAGACGGCGTGGCGACGACGATCCTGAGATCGTTTCCTTTTTATATTCCTCGTCCGTCGGTTGGGCACAGAGTCACCCTGGGGGGTTTTTTGTATTCCCCGCGGGGCGCACGCCCCTACTGCCGATGAGCGACAAAACCCACACCCGACGCCGACCGACCGGGCGCGACGGACGAATCGCACACGAACACCGAACCGAGGAGGAAGACGAGACCGAACAGGAGCAGACCGACGACGAGGGACTCGTCTGCCCCGAGTGTAGCGGCAACGTCATCCAAGACGAAGAACACGGCGAGACCGTCTGTGCGGAGTGCGGCCTCGTCGTCGAAGAGGACTCCGTCGACCGCGGCCCCGAGTGGCGCGCGTTCGATGCCGCCGAGAAAGACCAGAAGTCCCGCGTCGGTGCGCCGACGACGAACACGATGCACGACAAGGGCCTGTCGACCAACATCGACTGGCGCGACCAAGACGCGTACGGTCGTTCGCTCGGCGCTCGCCAGCGACAGAAGATGCGCCGCCTGCGCAAGTGGAACGAGCGGTTCCGCACGCGCGACTCCAAAGAGCGCAACCTGAAGCAGGCGCTCGGTGAGATCGACCGGATGGCCTCCGCCCTCGGTCTTCCGGACAACGTCCGCGAAACCGCCTCTGTCATCTACCGCCGCGCACTCGACGACGACCTCCTGCCCGGCCGCTCCATCGAGGGTGTCTCGACGGCCTGTGTGTACGCCGCCGCCCGGATGGCTGGCGTCCCGCGCAGCCTCGACGAGATTGCAGACGTCTCGCGCGTCTCGAAAGACGAGGTCGCGCGGACGTACCGCTACGTCGTCCGCGAACTCAAACTGGAGGTCAAGCCCGCCGACCCCGAACAGTACGTCCCGCGGTTCGCCTCCTCCCTAGAACTCTCCGAGGAGTCGGAGATGCGTGCGAAGCAACTCCTGAAGAACGCCAAAGAGAAAGGCGTCCACTCGGGCAAGTCGCCGGTCGGTCTCGCCGCCGCGGCCGTCTACGCCGCCGCCCTCCTCACCAACGAGAAGACGACGCAGGCGGCCGTCTCGGAGGTCGCGGACATCTCCGAGGTCACCATCCGCAACCGCTACCACGAACTGCTGGAAGCCGAGGACGGCCTCGTCGCCTGAACGGCCGGAACGACTCTCACCGGACCGCTTTTGTTCGCGTCGCCCGACCCGACGAGCGATGCGTGCACGACTCGAACTCCTGCAGGGAGTGCTCTTGCTCGGAATCGCCGCGGGCGTCCTCGTGTTGTTCGGCGTCCCCGACGAACTGCCGCTGGCGGCCGCGACGCTACTGTTCGGCGTCGGCGGTGGTCTCGCACTCCTCGCCGGTCTCAGAGTCGAGCGACAGGTCGGTGAACGGACCGTCGACCACGTGACGCTCCGGGGACTCGCAGACTGTTCGCTCGGGGTGGGGATGTGCATACTCGGAACCGACCAGATGCGCAACGGCGACCTGTTCGGCCTGGCGATCGTTCTCGCCGGCGTGTTCGTCCTCGGCCTCGGCGTCGCGATGCTTCAGCGTCGGCCGTCAGTCATCTCCGACGACCAGTAGGCGGCGTAGGTTGCACGGCACGGGTGGGCTTTTCCGCCCCGGTCGCGCACGCACGACTATGCCGATCGATCTCGACGCCCTCGATCTCGACTCGTTTTCGCTGTGTGCGAGCACCGCCGACCTCACGGCAGAACCCGACGCCCGCGACGACGCCGACTGCGTCGAGTTCCGGATGGACTTGGCGGAGCACCCGCTGGATGCGCTCGCGTCCTACGACGGAGAGTTGCCGCTCCTCGTCACGAACCGGCCCCACTGGGAAGGGGGCGAGACCGCCCCGTACGGTCGACTCGATGCGCTCGCCGCAGCCGTGGAGTACGACGCCGTCGCCGCCGTCGACGTGGAACTGGCGACGCTGCGCGGGCGACCAACCGGGACGAACGACGTCGGCGTCGACGAGTTGCTCAACCGCGCCCACGACCACGACGTGGCGGTCGTCGCCTCGGTCCACGACTTCACGGGTACGCCCGACCCGCGGACGCTCGATGCACTCTTGGGTGCCGCCGCTTCCGCAGGCGACGTGGGGAAACTCGCCGTCACCGCGCACACGACCGAGGAGGCGCTGGCGCTGCTGACCGCGACCCACCGAGCGACCGCCCGCGGCGACCGCGTAGCGACGATGGCGATGGGCGAGGCGGGGAGCCACACCCGCGCCGTCGCACCGGTGTACGGCTCCCGACTCGGCTACGCACCCGTGAACGCCGCCGACGCGACCGCGCCCGGACAGTACGACCTCGCGACGCTGCGGCGACTCGTGGACGACCTGTTGTAGTCGTGGGAGAGCGTCACCGGCAGTCGACGGCCGACGGCACGACGCCACGTGGCTGACACGCGTCGGACGGGCCGTGAGAAGCTTCTTATCGGTCGGCAGTCTCTGGCGAACAATGCGACGACGCCCCGTCCTCGCGGCCGCGCTCGCGGTCGTGCCCGCGCTGGGCCACGCCTACCTCCGGCGGTGGAGCCGTGGCTTCGCGTGGCTCGCACTCCTCGTCGGATCTGGACTCGTGTTCGTCGGGTTGTTCGGCACGGAGATGGTGGGGGAGTTCCCCGCGGTCGCCAACGCGACAGCAACCCGCTCCGAACTCGGCGTCGCCGTCCCCCTCGTCGCCGTGTTGGCGCTGTCGGCGCTCGACGCCTACGTCCTCGCGCGGCGAGACGTGCGCTCGACCGGCCTGGCGTGTCCACGGTGTGGCCGTGAGGTCGACCTCTCGATTGGCTTCTGTTGGTACTGTTCGGTAGAGTTCGAGTACGTCGAACGCGAGTCGTAACGGGCGGCCTCGCGCCCTCGACTTCGTCGGTCTCCAGAGCGGACGGCGGTTTTCCGAATCTGTCCCGGACGCTCGGAACCGTTACTTCTCGATGATCGACTCTTCGACGGCCTCACCGAAGTGGCGAGCGACGTCCTCGTAGTAGACGAGCACCTCGTCGCCCTCCGTGAGGTCGGTGACGGCGACGCGACCCTCGCTGGTGGCGACTTTCACCGTCTCGGCGTTCTGGATGAGCGTCTCGATGCGGTCAGTCTCGCCCGACTCCGTCTCGACTTCCGCCTGCAGGCGGAACATCGGTCGTTTCTCTATCTTCACGCGTCCGACGATGGCCTCGCGCGTCTTGCCCTCCGTGTCGACGACCTGCACCTGGTCGCCCGACTGGAGTTCGCTGAGGTACTTCGTGCCGCCGTCGGGCGTCCGGACGTACGCGTGGACCGCGCCCGCGTTCACCCGGAACGGGCGGGAGGCGACGTACGGCGAGTCGGCCGTCTCCGCGTGGACGAAGAACAGCCCTCGGGACATCGACCCGACGAGCATCCCCTCGTCGTGGTCCATCATCGACCCGGTGTCGACGCAGACGCGGTCGGCAGAGCCAGTTCGCTCGACTGCCGTGACCGTCGCGGTCGTCAGATCGAGCGTCTCGCGGTCGGCCTCGTCGCGCACTTCGACCGTCTTGCGAATCTCGTCGGGGTCGTCGGTGTCCAGGAGGACGCCCTCCGCGCCGAGTTCGAGCGTCTCGAACGCCGTCCGCGCCTCCTCGGCCGTGGTCGCACCAGCGACGAGCGTGGTGTCGTCGCCGATGCGGGCGATGAGGTTCTCCAGCGGGATGATCTGCCAGTTCTCGCTGGCGACGACGACGAACTCCGCGTCGCGGGCGGCCGCCTCCGCGAAGCCCTCGTACTCCTCGTCGAAGATGCGGATGTACGCCCCCTGCGCACGGTTGTCGTCGCGCCGCAGCGTCGACAGGTCGGCCGACCCCGACAGGTCCGAGGGGAGGTCCACAGTGCCGTCTCCCTCGCCGTCTTTCCCGACGATGTAGGCGTCGGCGGTCGCGTCTATGCCGTCGGACTCTGCTTCACCGATCACGTCGACGTCGGCGTCCGAGCGGAACGCCGCGACGTTCACGTCGCCGAGTTCGCGCACCTTCGCCACGTCGCGTTCGTCGACGAGTACCCAGTCGACGCCGGCTTCGAGACCGGCGGTGATCCGCTGTCGTCGCGCGTCCCAGTCGCCGACGCCGTCGTCGGCGCGCACCCAGACGCTCCGCGTTCGTGTCATTGTCGGTCGCTATCGGGGACGCCGCTTTAACGTGGCGAATACGGCGACCCCACGAGGGTCGCGTGCCGACGATGGAACAGCAGTTGCTGCGAGCAGACAGTCCGCTTCGACCGCCGAGGCGGTCACTCGCGCGCACAGTCCGAAAGAAGCTCTCGTGACCGCGCCGTGAGCCGATTACAGCCCGGACGCCGACAGCGCGTCCTCCGCGTCGGCGTCGTCGTGGACGACCGCCGACACCGCGCGCGTCATCGCCTCGGGGTCGTCGTGCTGGAAGATGGTCCGCCCCATCGAGACGCCCGCCGCGCCCGCGTCCATCGCGCCGCGGACGTTCTCCAGCGTCGCGAGGTCGCTCACGGGCGACCCGCCCGCGATGATGACCGGCAGGCTGGTGGACTCACAGACGTGTTCGAAACTCTCGGCGTCGCCCGAGTAGGCCGTCTTCACGAGGTCCGCGCCACACTCCTCGGCGAGGCGGACGGCGTGGCCGAGGTATTCTGCGTCGTGTTCGGGGTCCTCGCCCTCGAGGTTCGCACCGCGGGCGTACGCCATCGCGAGGACGGGAATCCCGTAGTCGCCGGCCTCCTCGCACAGTTCCGCGAGGAACGTCATCTGCTCGGGTTCGTAGTCGGAGCCGACGTTGATGTGCATCGAGACGGCGTCGGCGCCGGCGCGGATGGCGCTTTTCACCGACCCCGTCGGTCGTTTGTCGTTCGCCTCCGGGCCGACGGCGGTGGAGGCGTTGACGTGGACGACGTAGCCCGCGCCGTTCTTGTGGTCGTGGACGCGGGGGGCGATGCCCTTCTGCGTGAGGACGGCGTCGGCGCCGCCGCGCGTGACGGCGTCGATGGTGCCCTCGATGTCTTTCAGCCCTTTCACCGCGCCGAGGGTGATGCCGTGGTCCATCGGGACCATCAGGATGCGGTCGTCTGTGGAGATGCGATCGAGTCGTGCGTCGAGTCCGGCGAGTTTCATGATGTGTGAACGTGTATCTATCGGGGGTAAATGGCTTGCGAACGGCTCAGTCGGATGTACCTTCGGGTGCCGGCGTCCGTCGCCCGTATCCGTCGACCGCACCCTGCTTCAGTTCGCGTGCCTTCGTTTCGAGGCGGTCGGCCACCGCCTCGGTCGAGTCGTCGTTCGCGTGGCCCTCGGCGACGATGTCCACGAGCGCGGAGCCGACGATGATGCCGTCTGCCCCGCTCTCGACGATGGTCGCCGCCTGTTCGCCCGAGGAGATGCCGAAGCCGACCGCCTTCGGCAGGTCGACGTCCGCGAGCCGCGTCAGCGACTCCGTCGTCTGTCCCGACACCGACGACGACGCGCCGGTGACGCCCAGTCGCGCCTGCACGTACAGGTAGCCCGAAGAGACGTCGACGAGTCGCTGAAGGCGGTCTTCGCCCGTCGTTGGCGCGACGATAGAGACGAGGTCCAGTCCGAACTCGTCGCACGCCTCTCGCAGCGGTCCCGCCTCCTCTGCGGGGAGGTCGGGGACGACGAACCCCGAGAGACCGACCTCGGCGGCTTGTTTCACGAAGTCGCGCGGGCCGTCGCTGTCGCCGTACTGGTAGATCAGATTGTAGTACGTCATACAGACGAGCGGTACGTCAACGTCGACTTCCTCGACGAACTCGAAGAAGCGCGTCGGCGTCATCCCGGCTTCCAGCGCCCGGACGACGGCGTTCTGGATGGTCGGTCCCTCGGCGATGGGTTCGGAGAACGGGAGGCCGAGTTCGATGATGTCGGCTCCGCCGCGTTCGAGTGCCTCCACGTACGCCAGCGACGACTCGTAGTCGGGGTCGCCGACGGCGAGATACGGGACGAACGCCGGGCCGTCCGCGAAGGCGGCGGCGATGGCCTCGGAAGATGGGGCGTCCGTCATCACAGTCCCCCCTCGAACATCGACATATCCGGCGCGTTCGCGATGTCGCGTTTCGTCGTCTCTTCGATGGCCGTGTCGAGGTCTTTGTCACCGCGTCCGGATACGTTGATCACGGTCACATCGCCGAGTTCCTCGTGGTGTTCGTGGAGGTAGCCGAGTGCGTGGGCCGTCTCCAGCGCGGGGATGATGCCCTCCTCCTGCGAGAGGCGGTGGAAGCCCTCGATAGCCGCGTCGTCGTCGACGTTGACGGGCGTGACGCGGTCCTCGTCGACGAGGTACGCCAGTTCCGGGCCGACGCCCGCGTAGTCTAAGCCCGAGGAGACGGAGTGGCTCTCGACGATCTGACCGTCACGGTCCTGTAGGAGTTTGGTGCGTGCGCCGTGGAGGACGCCTTCCGTCCCCGTCGACAGCGACGCGGAGTTGGGTGCGACGCCCTCTGCCTCGTCGACGGCGAGCGACGATCCGCCGGCCTCGACGGCCAGCAGGTCCACGCCTTCGTCTCCGACGAAGTGGTGGAACGACCCCATCGTGTTCGACCCGCCGCCCGCGCAGGCGACGACCGAGTCCGGGAGGCCCCCGGTCTGGTCGCGAATCTGCCGCCGTGCCTCCTCGGAGATGAGCGCCTGGAAGTCGCGCACCATCTGCGGGAACGGGTGCGGACCGACGATGGACCCGATGACGTAGTGGGTGTCCTCGACGTTCGTCGCCCAGTCGCGCATCGTCTCGGAGATGGCCTCCTTCAGCGTCCCGCGACCGGTCGTCACGGGCGTCACTTCCGAGCCGTTGATCTTCATCCGGAAGACGTTGGGACGCTGGCGATTGATGTCGCGTTCCCCCATATACACCTCACACGGCATCCCGAGGTGTGCGGCCGCCATCGCCGTCGCGGTGCCGTGTTGGCCCGCGCCCGTCTCCGCGATGATGCGCTCTTTGCCCATGTACTTCGCCAGGAGCACCTGCCCGAGGGCGTTGTTGAGTTTGTGTGCGCCGCCGTGGAGCAGATCCTCACGCTTGAGGTACACCTCGGTGTCGTACCGCTCAGACAGGCGATCCGCGCGCTGGAGCGGCGTGGGCCGTCCACCGAAGTCGCGAATCCGCTGGCGGAACTCGTCCATAAAGCCGTCCTCGTTGTTGAGGACGTACCGCTCGTAGGCGTCGGTCAACTCCTCGATGGCCGGCATCAGTGCCTCGGGGACGTACTGGCCGCCGTAGCGACCGAACTTGCCGTCTCCAGCGGTGACCCACTCGCCGTCGCCCCCGCCGCCGTCTCCGGCCGCCTCGCTCCCCGTTCGATTCGCGGCCTCGCTTCGCTCACCCTCGCTACTCATACGTCTCCCTCCGACTCCGCAGACGTAAATCGCCGGGTGTTGGCGGTCACGTCGCCGCCGGTCCCGGCTTCGTCGGTCCCCTCCGCGTCCATAATTGCCGACCCGATGAGCAGACCGTCCGCGCCCGCCGCGCGCATCCGCCGTGCGTCCGCCGGCGTCGAGATGCCCGACTCCGCGATGAGTGTCACGTCCTCCGGAACCTCGGGTGCGACCGTCTCGAACGTCGAGAGGTCCACCTCCAACTTCGCGAGGTCACGGTTGTTCACGCCGACGATGTCGGCTCCGGCGTCAAGGGCCGCCGCGAGTTCGTCTGCGGTGTGGACCTCGACGAGTGGCTGGAAGCCTCGGTCGCGGGCCGCGTCGACGAGGGCCGCCAGGTCGTCGCCGACGAACCGCGCGATGAGCAAGACCAGGTCCGCCTCGACGGCGTCGAGTTGGTCCTCACGCACGACGAAATCTTTGCGCAACACGGGCACGTCGACGGCCTCGCGGATCCGTTCGAGGTTCTCCACGGAGCCGTCGAAGTGGTCCGGTTCGGTCAACACCGACAGCGCTGCCGCGCCGCCGTCGACCATCGCCTCGGCCAACTCCACGGGATCGTCCGACCGTTCTCCCTGAGTCGTCGGACTCGTCGGCTTCACCTCCGCGATGACGGGGACCCGTCCCTCGGCCTCCGCACGCGCGAACGCGTCGGGGAGCGACTGCGCCTCCACCGACAGGCGCTCGTCTCCGCCGGGTCGCTCCGCCGCCGCGTCGAGGATGGAGCGCACCGCCGGTGCGAGTTCCTCCGATTGAGTGTTCATCTATGTACATCGGTGGATTGTTTCGCACAAAAGAGTTGCGTCGTTGGCGGCTGCGCTCGCGGGAGCGGCGTCCCCTCGCGGGATTGAAACCTCGGCGGGGCGTTCGTTCGTGTATGACTGTGAGAACCGACGGCGGGCTTGGTGATACGGGCGTGTTCGGCCGCGAGTTCGACGCCATCGGGCGACCGATCGAGGTCGGAACGGCGAGCGGACGGATCATCTCCGTGTCGTTCCCCGAGACGCTCCCCGACGACGCTAACGGCGTTCACTCGCTGCTCGACCGCCTCCACGAGTATCTCACCGGTGCTGAAGACGACTTCGGCGACGTCGCCGTCGCCATCACCGTTCCCACAGACCAGCGTGAGGTGCTGGAGTCTGTCCGGAACGTCCCCTACGGCGACGAGGCCGACCTGGAGCTAGTCGTGCGGATGACTTCTGGTCTCGACCACGAGGACGAAGACGACCTGCAGACGGCGCGTACCGCCCTCCGCGAGAACCCGCTTCCGATCATCGTCCCCGACCACCGCGTGCGCGGCGTCGAGGGGGCGACGCCGCCCGACGTTGCCGAGCGACTCCGCGACATCGAGGGCATCCGCGCCAACTGACGTGCGCCTCGCCGAGCGTCCTTACCGATCCGAGTAGTCCGGTTGGTCGACGGCCGCTTGGTCGTACCCCGCGTCCTGCCACGCGGTGAAGCCGCCGGCGACGTGCGCGACGTCCTCGAATCCCATCTCCTGCAACACGTTCGCCGCTAACGCCGAGCGACCGCCCTCGTTGCAGTAACAGACGAACCGCTGGTCGGTCTGGAAGTAGTCGCGGTAGTACGTCGTCTCGGGGTCGGCCCAGAACTCCAGCATCCCCCGCGGTGCGTGCGCGTCGTCGGGAATCGCACCTTCGATCCACCGTTCGCGTACGTCGCGCACGTCGAGAAATATCGTGTCCGTGTCGTCGTCACGGAGGGCGGTCCACTCGTCGTGTGCCTCCTCGACAGAGATCACCTCGACGTGTTCTTCTGCCTCCTCGGCCATCTCCCACGCGTGTTGCAGGCGGTCACTCATACCAGTACCGCGGCGACGACGTGAGAAAGAACTACCGCCGGAATCGACCTGCACGCGCGAGCCTCGTTCGGGACCTCACGGACGCTCGTGGACGAGAAACACCAGCGCGTTCACGAGGTAGTGGGCGACGACGACGACGGTGAGACTGTCTGTCAGGACGAACGCCGCCGCGAGGACGAACCCCAGCACCCCGGTAGCGACGATACCCGCGCGCCCCTGTGCGCCGTGCCCGACCGCGAACGCCACCGACGACCCCACTGCCAGCAGCCACGGCGAGAGGCCGAACCCGGTCGCCATCGCGCCCACCAGCACTCCCCGGAAGAGGAGTTCCTCGAACACTGCGACCGTCGGCAACACGAGCGTCAGCAATACCACCCACCCGCCGACGCTGTCGGGGGCGAGTGCACCGCGCATCCGTTCGTTCACCGCGACGCCGAATCGCTCAGCGACGCGCCCGGCGGCCTCGCTCGCGACCCACAAGAGGACGCCGAGTCCGACACCGACTGCGAGATGAGTCGTCGTCACTCTTCCGACGCCGAACGCGGCAAGGGGAACGTTCGCCCACACCGCGGCGGCGACGAGCATCGCCCCGAACACGCCCTGTGAGAGCGCAACGTTCGCGAGCAGCGCCCCTGCCGACATCGACGCCTCCGCCTCCGCGGCGGCGACGGGACTACGCTCGGGTGACGCGAGTCCGGGGTCGTGGTCGAGGGCGGGGTGATACGACGGTCCGTCGAGAGCGGCTGGTGCTTCGGGCGCTCGCTCGGCGGTGCGAGCCTGCGGCTCTGTGGCGGATGAAAACTGCGCCTGCGAGAGGCGTGCGAGTCCGAGCAGTAAGAAGAGGACGACGGTCGAAAGCGCCGCGAACGCGGTCCAGCGCGTCACGGCGTGGGTTCGTTACTGTGGGCTGGGACTGGTCGGGCCGCCGGTGCCGGTACCAGCGCCCTCGCCGGTCTTCTCCAGCGCGGAGCCGGTGATGCTCTTGAGGCGGTCGACGAGCGAGTCCTTCTCGGCCTCGCCTTCCAGCGCGATGTCGAGCACCTCCGAGATGTGCTCGACGGGGATGATCTCGACCATCTCCTTGTACTCGTCTTCGATCATCACGTCCTGCTCGTTGGCCTTCGGGATGATGACGCGGGTACAGCCGGACTTGGCGGCGGCCTCGATCTTGTGGGTGACGCCGCCGACCGGGAGCACGTCGCCGCGGACCGACAGCGACCCGGTCATCGCGAGGCTCTGGTCGACGCCCACGTTCTCCAGCGCGGAGATGACGGCGGTGGCGACGGTGATGGACGCGCTGTCCCCGTCGACGCCGCTGCCGCCCGTCTGGACGAACTGGATGTGGATGTCTTTCTCGGTGATGTCCTCGTCAGAGAACTTCTTGATGATCGCCGAGACGTTCTGGACGGCCTCCTCGGCCATCTCCTGCAGTTGGCCGGTGGCGATGACTTGGCCGGGCCCTTGCGAGGGCGTGACTTCGGCCATCACCGGGAGCATAATCCCGGAGTCCTCGCCCATCACGGCGAGGCCGTTGACGCGGCCGACCTCGTAGCCGTCGGAGACCTGCAGTTCGTAGTCCTTGCGGCGCTCGATGTAGTCGTCCGCGAGTTGCTGTTCGATGGAGCGCGAGCGGCCCTTCGCTTCGAGCACGTGTTCACGCGTGACGACCGCCGCGTCCTGCGAGCGGGCGATGTCGCCCGACACGCGGACGAGACCACCGAGATTCCGCAGTTCGAGCGTGAGGTGGCCCTTCCGCCCGGCGCGACGACGGGCTTCGAGGATGACCTCCTCGATGGCCTCGTCGTCGAACGCGGGCAGACGGCCGTCTTTCGCGACCTCCTGGGCCACGAAGCGCGCGTACTTGCGGCGCATCTCGGGCGTGTCGTCGATGGTGTCGTCCATGTACACCTCGTACCCGTACCCCTTGATGCGCGAGCGCAGCGCGGGGTGCATGTTCTCCATCGCGTCGAGGTTCCCCGCCGCGATCATGATGAAGTCCGTCGGGACTGGTTCCGTCTGGACCATCGCGCCCGAGGAGCGCTCGGACTGGCCGGTGATGGAGAACTCGCCCTCCTGAATCGCCGTCATCAGCTTCTGCTGTGAGCGGATGTCGAGGGTGTTGATCTCGTCGATGAACAGGACGCCCTTGTTCGCCTTGTGGATCGCGCCGGCCTCGACGCGGTCGTGGCTCGGCGTCTCCATCCCACCGGACTGGAACGGGTCGTGACGGACGTCGCCCAGCAGCGCACCGGCGTGTGCGCCCGTCGCGTCCTCGAACGGGGCGGACTTCTCGTCGGCGTTGTTCACCAGCAGGTTCGGAATCATCGAGTCGCTGCCGCGCGAGCCGTAGCGGAACGCGAGGTAGATGATACCCGCCGCGAGGATGCCGAGCAGCACGTTGCTCACGACGAGCAGCGAGTAGCCCAGCACCACCGCGATGATGATCCACATGAGGAACGAGCGCATCTGGTTGCGCTTGCGTGCCTCCTCTTTGTGCGCCTCGACGATCTGCTCACCCTTTCCGGCGGGAACCGTCCGCACCTTGGGGTTGTTGCCGTCGTCGGGGTTGTGGTACACGAGGACGTCCTGCAACTCCTCTTTCGGGAGGAGTTCAGACATCGCCTTCGCGAGCATCGACTTGCCCGTCCCGGGCGAGCCGATCATCATCACGTGACGGCGCTGCTTGGCCGCCTTCATCACCACGTCGCGGGCGTGTTCCTGCCCGATCACCTGATCCACGAGCCGGTCGGGGACCTCGATGTCGTCGGTCGAGTCGATCTGGAGGCCGCCGAGGAGTTCATCTTCCGCGTCCTCGTCGATCTCGGCGTCGATCTTGACGTCGCTCCCCAGGTCGTCGATGTCGGCGTCCTCGTCGGAGGGCTCGTTCGCCGCTCCGACCGAGCGGCCGCCAGGTGGCGACTCGCCCGCGCCGTTAGACCCAGGATCGTCGACGACGGGGTCGTCCTCGTGATCGAGGACCTCGTCGTCCTCCCGGCTGTCGGTTCTGTCGTTGCTCATAGAATCGTCGCTACTGATAATCAGGGTTCCTCAATTCATATACTTTCTCCCCCCGTGAACGGCTCGCGCTCTCGTGAGAACACTCACGAGCGGGGCCGAACCCAACGAACACGCGCGGCAGGGGGACTCGCCGGGCTTTTAAACTCGCCGCGAGATACGGTCTCGTATGCGGGGGTTCTACATCGGTCGGTTCCAGCCGTACCACAACGGCCACCACCATATGGTCGAGGAGATCGCCGAGGACGTCGACGAACTCGTCCTCGGCATCGGGTCGGCCGGTGACTCCCACACCCGGCGCAACCCATTCACCGCCGGAGAACGCGTGATGATGGTCACCCAGGCACTCTCGGAGTTCGACGTCACCACCTACGCGGTTCCCATCGAAGACCTCGAACGCAACTCCGTGTGGGTGAGCCACGTCCAGTCGATGTGTCCGCAGTTCGACGTCGCCTACTCCAACAATCCGCTCGTCGTTCGCCTGTTCGAAGAGGCGGGCGTCGAGGTACGCTCTTCGCCGATGTTCCGGCGAGAGGTGTTGGAGGGAAGCGAACTCCGCGAGCGGATGATCCGCGGTGACGGCTGGCGCGACCTCGTCCCCGACGAAGTGGCGGAAACCATCGACGAGATAGACGGCGTCGACCGCATCCGACAGGTGTCTTCCTCGGACGCGAACGGGGCCGACCGCGGTATCTGCTCCACCGGCGACGACGCCGACGCGAACGGCTCCACTCCCGACCCCGCCTGAACGAATGTTGACGCTTTCGTCCGATTTCGGCTCGCCGTACCCCGCCGCGATGAAGGGTGTCCTCCGCTCGCACGGCGTCACGGACCTGGTCGACGTCGCCCACGACCTCCCACAAGGAGACCCGCGAGCGGCCGCCTTCTGGCTTCGATTCGTCCTCCCGGAGTTCCCGTCGGGCGTCCACCTCGTCGTCGTCGACCCCGGTGTCGGGACCGACCGCGCAGCAGTCTGTGTCCGCGCTGGTGACCACGCGCTGGTCGGTCCGGACAACGGCTGTCTGCTCCCTCCGGCGCGTGCGCTGGCCGCCGAGAACGGTGCTGACCGCGACGACGTCGACGTGTTCGACGTCGACGACGACGACCCTCGCTCCAGCACGTTCCACGGGCGCGACGTGTTCGCACCCGCCGCCGCTCGCGTCCACGAGGTCGGTGTCGACGCCATCGAGACGCTCGACGCCTTCTCGCGCGTCGACGACTACGACGACTACCGCCTCCCCGATGCACACGTCGAGGAAGCCCAGGCGTTCGGGGAGGTCCTCGTCGTCGACGACTTCGGCAACACCGTGACGAACGTTCCCGGCGAGTTCCTCGCGGGCCACAGCGGCGAGACAGTCGTCGTCGAGACAGCCGTGGGTCGCCGCGAGGTGCCCGTCGTCGACACGTTCGCCGACGTGTCGAAACACGACCCGCTGGTGACGGTCGGCAGTCACGGCTTCGTCGAGTGTGACGTGAACCAGGGCCGCGGCGACGAGGCGTTCGACTTGGCTCCCGGTCGGTCGGTGACGTTCTCCTTCGAGGAGTCGACCGAGGCGACGATTCCGACGGCGTGAGCGTGGCCGCGGCCGCAGTCTCGCCCGCCGATGCGGTCGCAGCGATGAACCTCGTCGGCCTCCTCGCGTTCGCCGTCGCAGGCGCACTCAAGGGTGCAGACGCCGGCCTCGATCCGTTCGGTGTCGCCACGCTCGGCGTCCTCACGGCGCTGGGCGGCGGTATCACCCGCGACGTTCTCGTGGGGCGAGTGCCCGCCGCGCTCCGGTCGACCGGCGACGTCGCCGTCGTCCTCGTCGGCGTGGTCGTCGGTCTCGTGGTCGCGACGCTCCTCGCGGGTAGCGCTGGCCGCGTCCGGGACCACCCCGCGTTCCTTGTCGCCGACGCGGTCGGCCTCGCAGCCTTCGCCGCCTCCGGCGCGGCCGTCGGCCTTGACGCCGGCCTGTCGGCGTTCGGCGTCGTCGTCACGGCCACGCTCACCGGCGTCGGCGGCGGCAGTCTCTCTGATCTGTTGCTCACGCGGACGCCCGCTGTCCTCCGCGAGGACTTCTACGCGACGCCCGCGCTCCTCGGCGGCGTCGCCTACGTCGGTGCCGGAGCGGTGGGCGTGGTCGGTGCGCCCGCCACGCTCGGCGTCGCGGTCGGGGTGTTCCTCCTGCGCGTCCTCGCAGTGCGGGGCGAGTGGGAGTTACCGACGCTGTCGTGAGTCGGCGGGAAAATCGGAGTGGTGTTCGTGCGGTACGCGCGCTCAGTTCGCCGCGATGACGTCGTCGATGCGGAGGATCATCGTCGCGGCCTCGGTGGCCGACTGGAGTGCCTCGCGCTTGACGGCCGCGGGGTCGACGACGGACTCGTCGGCGGGGTTGGTGATTTCGACGGTCGGCCCGTCGATCACGATGCCGGCGACGCCGTCGCGGTCGTGGCGCGCGCGGAGGTCGACCAGCGCGTCGATTGGGTCCAGCCCCGCGTTCTCTGCGAGCGTGCGCGGGATAGCGTCGACTGCGTCGGCGAACGCCTCGACGGCCAGCGCCTTGCGGCCGGTGATCGCGTTCGCGCCAGCGCGGAGGTGGTCGGAGACTGCGATCTCGACTGCGCCTGCGCCGGGAACGATCTCACCGTCCTCGAACGCCGCAACGACCACGCCGAGGGCGTCGTCGATCGCGCGTTCGGTCTCGTCGACCACGTGGTCGGTCGACCCGCGGACGAACAGCGTCACGGTTCGGGAGTCGTCGCTGCCCTCGAGGAAGGCGATGTCGTCGCCCGAGTGCTTCTCGACGCGGACCGAGGCGGCGGTGCCGAGGTCACCCGACTCCATGCCGTCGAGCGTTCCGAGGCGGCGAGCGCCGGTCGCGCGGGCGAACGCACGCGCGTCGGACTTCTTCACGTTCGAGAACGCGAGGATGCCCGCGTCGGCGAGGTACGCGGCGACGGGGTCGGAGATCTTCTTCGAGCAGAAGACGACGTCCACGCCTGCCTCCGAGAGCGTCTTCGCGATGCTGCGGCGCTCGGCGTCCTCCGCGGAGAGCGCAGCGTCGAGTTGCTCGACCGAGGAGATGGTGTACTCGGTGTCGACTTCGCCGGAGCGCACGTCGAGTTTCAGATCGAGGACGGCGACCGTCGCGTCCTCGACCGTGCGGGGCATGTTGTCGTTCGCGGGTTCTTTCTTGATCACGACACCGCGAACGAGTTCTGTCGCGGCCGCCGACGCGCCCGTGCGGGTGAACACGCGGATGTCGTCGCGGTCGACGCGGCGGTCGTCGTCGGCCACCTGCAACACGGCGTCGACGACGATCTCGGCCAGCGAGTGGGTTGCGAGGTCGCCCGTCCCCTTGCCGGTCATCGCGGACTCGGCGACGGTCAAGAGCACGTCGCGGTCGACCTCACCCTCGATGACCATCCCGTCGACGGCGTCGAGTGCGAGGCGCAACGCCTCGTGGTAGCCTTCGACCACGGCGGTCGCGTGGACGTCGTCGTCGAGGAGGTCTTCCGCACGCGCGAGCAGTTCGCCCGCAAGGACGGCCGCGGTCGTCGTGCCGTCGCCGACCTCGGCCTCCTGGGACTCAGCGACTTCGACGAGCATCTGCGCGGCGGGGTGCTCGATGTCCATCTCCTTGAGGATGGTCGCGCCGTCGTTCGTGATGACGACCTCACCAGAGGAGTCAACCAGCATCTTGTCCATCCCGCGCGGTCCGAGCGTCGTTCGGACCGCGCTGGCTACCGCGCGTCCCGCGGCGACGTTCGACCGGCGCGCGTCGAGACCGCTGGTGCGCTGGGTCGACTCTGTCAGGATGTAGAGGGGTTGCTGCATGTAACTCATAGATGATCAACGAGTAGAATGGTTGTTGTTCTATATAAACATATCTGCGACAACATTTCAAAAACCGCGCGACTGAACAGTGATACCGGATCGCACGTTCAACAGCAGGGCCGGGTGTGGGATATGAATCTGTCGGCGCACCACCCCCGCACGGGCAGACTACAACACTCAAGTCGAGCGAGTATCTCCGGGTGGATAATGCTGGAACTGGAGCACGGGTTCCGCGTCGTGGACGTCCACGCCCGGCTCGACCCCGACGACGGGGCCGTCGTCGCCTCGCGGGGGCGGGAGGTGTCGCCCGAGCGACTCCAGCGCGAGATGCATCAGGCGGGCGTCGTGCAGTCGGCCGTCTCGCCCGGCCGGCGACCCGCCGGCGAAGGGTACCTCCGCGCGAACAACGCCGTCGCCCGGCTGTCGGTCGACCGCCCCTTCTGTGCGATGGCGCGACTCAACGGCCCGCGCGATCCACGCGATTCGCCAGTCTCGCGACTTCGCAACTTCACCGCCGCGCCCGCCGACCACCACACCGGCCCCGGCGACGTCGAGCAGTACGCGTACGACAGTCGCCTCCACGGGTTCGTCCTCGACCCGCTTCACGACGGCCTGCCGACCGAGGAGACGCTCGACCAACTCGCGGCCGCAGGCGAACCCGTCAGGGTCCACGCGGGGACGGGGTATCCGCCCGCGTCGGTCGCAGAGACCGTTCTCGAGTACGACTTCCCGGTCATCCTCTCGTCGTTCGGCGGCTACCCCCTCGACCGCGAGTTGATGGACAGGGCGCTCGAACTGCTCGACTCCTACGACGACCTGTATCTCGACACCGCCTTCGTCCGCTTCCGCGACGTGCTCGAACGCGGACTACTGGAACATCCCGACCGCATCCTGTTCGGGTCGGGCGCGCCCGACACCCACCCAGACGTGGGCGTGATGGAGATTCTGACGCTCGACGTGTCGGAAGACCTGCTTGACCGTGCGCTCTCGAAGAACGCCGCGCGCGTCATCGAAGGACTCGCCCCGGGCGCAGACGCCTGACTCGGTGGTCGACTACTCGGTGCGCCTGTCGTACCGCGCGACCGCACGATCCGCCCGCGCCGACACGCCGTTAGGGTTCCGCCTCGGTGAGCGGTCTTTCGTTCGGGCGACGAGGCCGTCCGAGACGCCGCTGGCGATGCCCGTCACCACGTCGC
Source organism: Halobaculum limi (assembly GCF_029490015.1). Taxonomy (GTDB): domain Archaea; phylum Halobacteriota; class Halobacteria; order Halobacteriales; family Haloferacaceae; genus Halobaculum; species Halobaculum limi. The sequence continues at coordinate 2,534,113 of NZ_CP120468.1, read as the reverse complement.
GCCCGTTCCCCGCCCACGAGGTCGGCGTGGCGTCGCCGCGGAGCACGTCGCGGAAGGCCGCGACCGCGTCGCTGGAGGCGTGACTCAGCGTCCGCCGGACGACGGTCGGTCGGGTACCGTAGTTCTTGATGAGTCGGTACGCGAGCGCGCGATACTTCCAGCCGAGTTCGCGGTCGGCGACGCCTCCATCGGTCGCCTCCGACTTCCGCCGTGCGGCCATCTCTGCGTCCCACTCGACGGGGACGCTCATCCCTGCGAGTCGGTGGGAAGCGTCGCGTGCGCCGCCGGTCTCGAGGTACTCGTCGAAGCCGTCGAGGTCGTCCAACACCCCGCGTCGGAACGCGACGTTGCGGCCGTTGAAGTACGACACCTCCCGATCTGCGATCTGTCTGCGCTCGGGGCCCTGACTCGTCGCGCCGCCTTTGACCGTCCGGCGAAGCGGACCGGTGACGACGGGTGCGCCCTCCTCGAACGCGGCCCGAACGGCGGCGTACCAGTCGTCTTCGACGCGGTAGTCGTAGCCGACGAACGCGACGGCGTCGCCGCTCGCGACTTCGATGCCGGCGTTGCGGGCGACGTTGACGTTGCGTGCGGATATCTCCACGAGAACGTCCACGTCGTCGCGGTCGCGCACCATCCCGGTCGTGCCGTCGGCGGAGGGGCCGTTGACGACGATGACCTCCGCCCCCGGCGCGACCGCCGCCAGCGAGTCGAGGCTCGCGGCGAGTCGCTCCCGTCCGTTGAGCGTCGGGACGACGACCGAGAGATCCATAGGCGATGGTTGCGACTGAATGACTTAAAATAGGGGTTCTGCAACGGTGGCCCGCGGCGACGGCCACCCCGTCGTGGTTACCGATTCAGGAAGTATACCTGCTTGCGTGCGTCCTTGAAGGAGTAGCGTGAGCCGACGAGGCCCTGCTCTTCCAGCCGATTGAGTGCGTAGCGGACCGTGCGGTCGGGCAGCAGCGACTCCTCCGCGAGTTGCCCCTGCGAGAGCGGAGCGTCGCCCTCGAGGACCTTTGCGACGAGCTTCGCGCTGGGCGGAAGTTCCCGCAAGAGATCACGGTATTCAGTTTCGGTGAGCGCGTCGGCAGCGTCCGGGTCCGCGGTACTGGTGCTCATACCACTTGCGAGCCGGAGGGTAGTGGTAAAGGTTGCCTCAATACAAGTCCAAGTGGTGTATATCCCTTATACGCATTATATCACACGCCGCAGTCTTGCGGTTTCGTTCGATTCGTGTCCTCCCTGCTGAGACAAACTCGGACCGGACGCGGCCGACGGTGGATGAACTCACTGGCGGCGTCGGGCGACCGCGTGTCACCTCGATCGGTGGCACGCGAACGACCAAGTACGTGCCCCGCGAGTCTCCCGTCGTGATTCCCGAGTCACACATCGACATCTTCGAGTCCGAGTCGTTCGCGCACCTCTCGACGGTGATGCCGAACGGGATGCCCCAGGTCACGCCGGTGTGGGTCGACCACGAGGACGGCGAGTACGTCCTCGTCAACACCGCTCGCGGGCGGCGCAAGGAGAAGAACATCCGAAACAACCCGAAGGTCGGCCTGTCGGTCACCGACCCCGACGACCCGTACCGGTACGTCTCGGTGATGGGTGAAGCGGAGTTAACCGAGGAGGGTGCAGTCGAACACATCGACAAACTCGCCAAGCGCTACTTCGACGTCGACGAGTACCCCCACCACGGCGAGGAGTCTGGGCCGCGCGTCATCGTTCGAATCCCGACCGAACGGATCATCACGAGTGGGTGAGTCGACGGTCGGTCGCCCGCCGCATCGCCACAGAGGGTGCCGTCGGGACCCGAGGAGCCATCTCTCTCGGTCGTCACAACATCGCGGGAAGGCGCGACGGTTCGGCGGGGTATCAGTACCGTTTTACCGCTCGCCCGTGGACGGCGAGATAGTGTGAAGGGCCAGGAGTGGTACCAGGCCGACTCGGTGGCCGAGGAGTACGATGCCAAGCGGTTCTCCAAGGGCGGGAGACTCATCGACCGCCGGGAGAAGCGGGCCGTCCTCGAGGCGCTCGCGCCGGTCGAGGACGAACGCGTCCTCGAGATAGCCTGCGGTACGGGTCGATTCACCGTGATGCTCGCCGAACGCGGCGCGGACATCGTCGGCCTCGACATCTCCGACGCGATGCTCGCGCAAGGCCGGGAGAAAGCCCGAAGCGCGGGACTGGAGGACACCGTCGAGTTTATGCGCGGCGACGCTGCGCGGTTGCCGTTCCCCGACGACCACTTCGACGCCGTGTTCGCGATGCGGTTCTTCCACCTCGCGGACACCCCAGCGAAGTTCCTCGCGGAGATGGCCCGCGTCTCGAAAGACGTCGTCTTCTTCGACACGTTCCGTGGCTCGTCGTTCCGCGTGCTGTACAACTGGGCGCTCCCGATGGGGTCGCGCCTGTACTCGCGTTCGGAGGTGGAACGCCTCGTCGACGGAGCGGGACTGAGCCTCCGCCACGACGAACACGACTTCATCTTCCCGTACGGCTTCTACCGCGAGGTCCCCAACAGCGTCGCCGACCCGTTCTGGTCGCTCGACCAGGCCATCGGCGGATCCTCGCTCGGTGAGAAGTTGTCGTCCGTCTCCTACTGGACGGCGGAAGTCTGAGTTACGGCGAGTTCGTTCTGCTGCCGTGGCCCTGCAGTCGTCTCGCCACGCCGACGCTCGAGAGACCACTCGCCGCCCCGAGCGTGACCGAGACGAGTCCCGTGTAACCGTGTGGACACTCGATCCGTCCAGAGACGACGACGAGACACGAGAGCACGAACGCGAGGCCCACGGTGGCGAGTCCGCGCCGGAGCGACTGCGTCCCTCGCCACTGCGTGGCGACGACGGCAGCCGTCGAGAGAAGTAACGCGACAGCGATGCCTGCGGCCTCGTAGACGCTCGGCGGCGACCCGGGTATCGAGGCGAATCCGCCCCACGGGCCGTGACACAGGGCGTCGATCACGACCGACGCCGACGACGCAGTCGCTTGTCAATCTTCTCGAACGAACCGCGCCGCCGTCTCAGAGTTCCTCGTCGAGGACTTCGCCGACGGCGAAGTTCGATTTCACCTCGCTGACTTCGATTTTCACGCGTTCGCCGACCTCGGTGTCGGGGACGATGATCACGTAGCCACGTTCGACGCGGGCGATACCGTCGCCCTGTTTGCCGAGGTCTTCGATCTCGACGTATCGGATCTCACCTCGCTCGACCGGGGGCTGCGGCCCGTCGGTCGGCGTGGTCGTCGGCGGCGACGCGTCGGTGTCGGTGGACACGTCGTGGCGTTCGATCAGAGCGACGCGGTACACAGAACCGGGGTCGATCGAGCCGGTTTCTATCTCGCGCTTCGGGATCTCGATGGTGTACTGGTCACCCTCGTCGCGGATGTCGGCGCTGAACAGACAGAGGAGTTCGTCGGAGATTTCCACGGATATAGACCTCCATCGGCACGTTCGGCTCTCGTGACAAATACCTACCGCCGTCACACGACCCCAATTCGAGTGACGCCGCTCAGGTGCGCTCCTCACTCTCAACCGGCGTTCCGTCGAGTCGCTTCGCCCCCTCGGAGTCGTGGACGACGACGTCGCCCGCGCCCGTCTCGCGCGGTTCGTAGGCGTCGCGGACGCCGATGGCCTCCTCCAGTTCGCGGACGGCACGCGTCTTCAGCGCCGCCGCCAACGACTCCGCGTCCGCGCGGTCGATCTCGCGCCCGAGACCCTCACACTCGTGTGCCCGAACCAGTCCCTCGCCGTCGACGGCCTCACCCATCGGCTGACTCGTCCCGCCGAGTGCGACGGAGAAGGGGTACGTCTCGCAGATGAGTGGCCGGTCGCCGTGAACCGAGCAGGATCCGAGGCCGTCGTCGTCCTCCTCGTAGAAGACGCAGTCGCCGCAGGCGTCCGTCTGCAACGCCCACTCGAACGTCTCGCCTTCGGGGCCGTCTGCGCCCTCGCTCAGGCCGTACGGCATCGGGCGGGCGACGTCGCGCCAGTCACGCCCCCCGCCTGCGTCGTCGTCAGCGTCGCTATCGGAGTCGCCGTCGGCGTCCTGCAACCGACGCACCTCGTCGGGGAACACCGTGGCGGTGTGCGGGTCGTCGGCTTCGCTCTTGCAACACGCCCCACAGCGAGTACACTCGAAGCCGATTGTCTCGATGGCGTCGGCTAACGACGCCACGTCGAGCGACCGCGCCCGCTCTAGTTCCGATTCGAGCGACTCCACGGCGAACAGTCAGCGGTCGGCGAACTAAACGCCGTTGGCTCGGCGAGTGCGTCTATCTTCTTCGCCACCTCCGGTAGCAAGTCGGACGTCCTCGCACCACGTACTACTCTGTAGCACTCGGTACCACTCGGGGTTCGACTTAGCGACGTTTAAGTGTAGTCGCGGTGTTGACACAAGTATGTCGGCACAACCCGACCGGTCCACTGAGGACGTGTACACGGCCGACCCGCGATTCGCGGCCCCGCTTGGCCTCACGGCCGCGGTCGTTCGCCACGAGGGGGAACCCGACCGCTGTACGGTGTACCCCACCGACGCCGGAGAGGCGGCGCTGACGACGACGTGGCTCTCCGTCGACGCCGACATCCTGGTATCGCTCGAAGACGCGCGATAACCGACTCTCTACCGCGGTTCGATTTTCTCGCCGTCGCCAACTCAGATCGGTTCGACTCGCTCACCCACCGAGTCCCACCGCACACGACCCTCGTACGCCAGTTTCTCGACGTGTGCGACGACGGTCGCCCGTGCCAAATCGCGCACGCCAGTCAGGTCCTTCTCGTACGCTCGTTCCAGCACCTCGTCGATGTTGCGTGCGCCGTCGTCGACGGCGTCGTACACCGTTCGCTCGCGCGCGAGTCGGTGGTCGACGAGTCGCGCACACGTTGCCTGCGGGTCGTCGATTCGCGGTCCGTGGCCGGGAAACAGCGCCGCGAGGTCACGGGCGTGCAAGCGGCGCAGTGCGGTGAGGTACGCCCGCATATCGCCCTCGGGCGCGGCGACGACGACGCTGCCTTCGGCGACGGCCACGTCGCCGCAGACGACGCCTCCCGCCGTCTCGAAGCCTACGCCGTCCGGGGCGTGACCGGGTAGGTCGACGACCCGTGCGGGGCCGACCCGGTCGCCGGGGACGAACGTCCGGTCGGGGTCGACGCCTGTCGCCTCGGCGAAGCGGTCCTCGTACCCTTGCCTGGCCCACACGGTCGCGCCGGTCTCTGCGGCGTAGTCGGCCACCGCGCCGACGTGGTCGGGGTGGGTGTGCGTGACGGCGACGTGGTCGGCCACCTTCTCGCGGACGACGGTGTCGAGGGTGTTCGTTCGTGCCGCGGGGTCGACGAGGAGTGTGTCGTCCGTGCCGACGACGTAGGCGTTCGTCGTTCCCGTCGGCGCGCGCGTCTCGACGGGGACGGCGAAGCGGTCGACGTGCGTCGTCACGGACCTCGTACGTTCGCCGCCAGCCATCAGTCGGCGCTCCGCGGGGCGGGTGCGCCGGGGTAGTCGGCGTCGGCGTCAACACCCGGAACCCCGGCGTCGGCGAACCGCCCCAACTGGGCGTCATCGCCGGCGACGGCGGCGGCCTCCGCCGCGTTCGCGTAGGGGCGATTCACGACCAGGTCACCCGCAGTCCCCTTACCGATGCCGGGAATCGCGGTCAATTCGCTCATCGACGCGCCGTTGAGGTCTAGCGGGTACGGCACGCCCGTCACCGAACGGTAGCCCCAGTCGACCACGGCCACGTCGATTGCGCGGCCGAGTTCGCGTTCGCCGGGAATCCCGACGAGGATGGGGTAGGTGCCGAGTTGACGCCCGAACGTGGTGCCGTCCTCGTGGTACTCCAGGTACACGTCGGGGAGGACTGTCCCCGTCGGCATCACCCGTTCGAGCATCGGGCGGTCGACCGTCTCGCGCACCTCGCGTTTGTACTGCTGGAACTCCTTCTTGTGCTCGCGGGCCAGTCGCGCACCCGTCTCTGCCATCTCCGTCCCCTCGAACGCCATTACCTGCCGGACGTTCACCCGCCGGAGCATCAGGCCCTCGTCCATCACCGAGTCGAGGAACTGTTTGTTGTGGTCGAACGTGTCGCTGGTCTCTCCCTCGAGGCCGTGGACGAGGTTGATGCCTGGCAGGAGTTTCGGCAGGCGGCGCGGCGCCGACGCACCGAAACTCGGAGCGTCTGCGGGCGACTCGCCGGGGCGCCACCCGCCGGCCTCGTTGACGACGCGAACGGCCTCCAGACACTCCTCGGCGCTGACGAGGAGGTTGTTCTTGTCCCTGACTTCGGGGTCGGCGGATTCGAGGCCGAACGCGGCGGTGTCGCCCGGCGTGTTGTGCCGCGCGATGACTTCGATGGCCTCCCGCGACGCCTCGGGGTAGTCCGTGATAGTCACGGGGTTCATGTTGTCGAGGTGGAGCGTCTGCAGGCGGGGAGCCACCTCGCGGATGCCACCGTAGAGTTGTCGGAGGGCGTCGGGATTCGGCGCCTCGCCGTCGCCGCCGAACGCGAGGATGTCGGCCTGTCGGCCGAGGCGGAAGTGGCGCACACCGTGATCTGAGAGGGCGTCCACCTCCGAGACGACGTCCGGCGCGGTACGGAAGTCCGGGTCGCCATACAGCGGTTCCGTGCAGAACGAACAGCGGTACGCACAGCCCCGAGAGGTCTCCAGTTCGGCGATGAGGTAGTCGGGGTGGTTCGGGTGCTGTTCGACGACGAACGCGCCCAGACTCGACCAGCGTGCCACCTCGTCGTAGTCGCGGATGCGGTTGCCGAATCCCTCCAGACCGCTCTCGACGATGTCGAACGCCGCGGCCTCCACGTCGCCCATCGCGACGAAGTCGTAGTCGAGGTCGTCGCGTTCCATCTCCTGTGCGCCGGCGTTCTCCTCGCCGACGCCGAAGCGGACCGGGCCGCCGAGGAGGGTGACGCCGTCGGCGGTCCACGCAAGTTCGCGCACCTCGTCGGGTTCCGCAGGCGTGCCGCCGACGTACTTCCCGGGGACGGTCATCCCGCCGACGTAGATCATAAGATCGGCGTCGGCGACGTCGGCCCACTTGCGCCGGTCGTCGCGGAGTTCGTCGATAGTGTGGTAGGTGACGTTCGACTCGGGGACGCCAGCGTCGACGAGTGCGCCCGCGGTGAAGCGAGGGTACGTCGAGACGTACGGCGGAACGCCGAAGTGCGCCGGTTCGTCCACGTAGCCGTCGACGATAGTGACAGCGAGGTCGCTCGGGTCCGGCGCGGTCATAACCGTTCGTGGACGACCGAGCGGCTAAAGCAGTACGGTCTGGGGCGTGGCTGTCGCTGCCGCCGCGACCAGGCCGTCGCTCGACGCTGCGGTCGCTGCGCCGTGGCCGCCCGTCGCCTCACCACCCGTCGTGAGTTCTGGAGTCGCTGTCGCCAGCGGTCAGTCCGGCCACCGACTCCTCGATGCCGCCCACGAGTGCCGCCTCCTCGTAGGTGAGTCCCTCGCCCTCGTCGAGCGTTTCGAGGAGGTCGTCGACGGTTCGCGGTGGGTCGGCGACCGTCCGCTCGACCGTGCGTCGGTCCTCGCGGTCGGCCTCGGCGCGTGCGCGTCGGTCACGTTCGTGTTCTCGGCGTCTCGTGCGCATTGGTGCCACCTCACACACGAGTCACACGCCACGATATTCAGTATTGTGCAGCAACGGTCAGATTCAGCCTCACTCCGCCGGTGAGACGCTCGATTCGACTGTCGGGTCGCCTTCGGTCAGTGATTCGGTGTCCGTCTCGGTACTCGGGAGGAGGGCGTCGTAGAGCCACGCGAATGCGTAGCCACCCGAGAAGCCGTCGAGAAACGCCCAGGCCGCGCCGATCGTGAGTCCCGTCGTCGACTCGCCGTAGCCGCGATACACATCGGCGAGCAGTCGCTCCCAGCGGTCGCCCCATCCGAAGCGAGCGAGGACGCCGAGCACCACGACCGCACCCGCCCAGAGCAGGCCGCAGGCGAGGCCGAACGCCCGCGGGTCCAGTTTGGACTGATTCTCCATAGCGGCCCTTCGACGGCGAAGCGGTAAACTCCAGTCTGCGTTCCCGAACGGGTAGAATCGCTTCGTCGTCGTTCGACCTCAGTGAAGTCCTGTCTCAGGCGAAGATTTGCGCTTCCAGTCGCGCTTGCTGGTCGTACTCCTCCGTCAGCGCCTCGGGATAGTTCCGATGTGCCGCGTACGCCGCCGCGACGGCGTCGAGTGCGTCGTCGGTGGCGACGGCGCAGTCGCGGGCGGTCTGGTCTGCGAATCGGACGCCCGCCTCCTGCAATGCCTCGACGTTCTGCTGACGGGCCTCGACGTGGCGGCGCTGGCCCTTCTTGTAGCCGGTTCGCGTCGCGTCTTCGAGGTCGTCGAACACCGAGGCGGGGTACGTTTCGAGGACGGTGAGCCGCGGGTTCTGGTGGGTGAGGACTGGAGGGACAGCAACCTGATCAAATTCGATGAGACGCCGGAGGAGAATTGAGATGCCGTAGTACGTCTGCGTCTTGATTCGCCAACCAGCTGGGTTTTGTCCCTTATGTTCATCATCGGTCGCTCTCCGCTGGGGGTTTTTCGTTTCCTCTGCCTGAGCGTTCAGGCGATAGAACAAATCTTTGGGCTCGTCCACTTGTTCAAGAATGCCCCACTGATCGGGAGTCGCTTGTACGAATTCGCGCCAACCGTTTGATTGACTGAGAACCCACTCTGGTAGACTAAATGGGAAGTCGAGTCCAGCCACCGTTGATTCAGTGCCACTCCCAAGATGATCCGCGAGTGCTGGCAAGACATCACTACGATCGTTCGAGTCTATATCGAGATATTCTGAGGCGGAGGCGAGTTTGTTCACAACAAGCTCTTCACCATCTTGCACGCACCGCGCCACCCACGTCGAGGCACCGGCGCTGTTGGCGGCGGCGCTGAAGTCGACGCCGTAGACGGTATCTGCTTGGAAATTGCTGGACATAAGCAAGTGATGAAACCCCAAGGAGAAAGCCCCGACGACTCCCGGCCGGATGTCGGCAAGGCCCGCCCTGCCCCACGTCGTTTATGCCGCGCGCGGTCCTAGTCGGAGGTATGCCGGCCACGATGGAAGTCAAATGTACCAGCGCGGACTGCGAACTCGATATGTTCGAAAACCACTACACGTACGACATCGCCGACGACCACACGGTCGCGGACCTGTCGTGCCCGTTGTGTGGAGGGACCGACTGCCTCGAAGAGATCGAACTGTAACGATGCCCGAAGGAGACCAGTTCCCCGAGGGTGCGAACCGCCTGAAAGACGTCGGCGAGTCCGCCGTCAACACCGTGATGGACCGCGTCGGCCGCGGCATCGCGAAGGTACAGGAGAAGTCGCCGCTCGCGTACGACCTGCTCGAATCCGAGGACGCCTACCTCGTCGTCTTCGACGCGCCGGGCGCGGAGCGAAGCGACGTGCAGGTCCGATTCAACGAGGGCGCGGTCGAGATTCGGATCGACCGCTTCCGTGACTTCCACGAGGGCTTCGAGATGCGCTTCCCCGGTCGCGGCCTCGCTCTCGACGGCCGCGCGAAACTCCCGGCGGAGGCCGCCGTCGACCCCGAAGGTGCGACCTCCACGCTGACCGAACAGGGGACGCTCCGCGTTCGCGTCCCGAAGACGAAGGGCAGTACCGTTGCCGTCACCGATGGAGAAGAGGAGGAACCCGAAGCAGAGGACGACCCCGTCACTCTCGACCTGAGCGACGACGAGGAGGACGGAAACGAAGACGCCGCAGACGCCGAGTCGGACACGGCTGAGGACGCCGACACCGACGAAGCGTAACGTCGCGCTTCTCTCGGGTCAGGCCTCTCGGTCCGCGTCGGTGTCGACGGCCATCCCCTCGCTAATCTGGAACTCCTCGTCGCCGTCGAACCGCGCCGGGTCGAACTGCTCGATACCCGCTTCGACACCGAGCACCTGCTTCGCGATTGCCTCGCCGGTGGCCGGCGCGCGCATAAACCCGTGCCCTTGCCAGCCAACGGCGACGTAGACGCCGTCGGCAACCTCCCCGAGCAACGGATCGCCGTCGGGCGTCGCGGTGCACAGCCCTGCCCACGCACGGTCGAGTTCGGGGTCGTAGCCCGCCCGCGCCCGGAGCGTGTCGCTCACGTCCGAGACGAACCAGTCGTCGGCGTCACGGTCCCACTCGTCGGGGTCGGCCTCGGCGGGGACGGTGCCGTCGCCCGCGAGCAAGCCTGCGGGGTGCGGGCGAGCGTACACGCCGGCGGAGGCGTCGTACCACATCGGACCGTCGAACGGTCTGCTCGACACGAGCGCTTGGACGCGATACGGCTTCAGCGGGATCGGTATCCCCGCGCCCGCCAGCAGTCGTTTCGTGTGTGCGCCTGCGGCGACGACGACCGCCTCGAACCGCCGCGTGACGGGCGCTTCGTCGGCGACCGCGACGCCAGGCGGCGTCGTCGACACCGACACCTCGGTGTTCGTTTGTATCTCGACGCCCGCCTCCCTCGCCTTCTCCGCAAGCATCTCGACGTAAGAGGCCGGATCGGTCCAGCCAGCGTTCGACGCGACGGCCGCGACCGCCACGTCATCGACGGCGAGACTCGTGAATCGCTCGCCGAGTTCTGCGCCCGTGAGCGTCTCGACGGGGCGGCCGTGGACGCGCATCCGTTCGGCTGCGCCCTCGACCGCCTCCGCGAGGTCGTCGTCGCCGTCGCGTGCGAGCATCACGTACGGACACTCGACGAACTCGAAGCCGTCCGACCCGGAGAACTCCCGGAAACGGTCGAGCGCCCGCGCACCGAGTTCGGCGTCGACGTCCTCCGCGTAGGCGTCGTAGAGGACGCCCGCGGCGCGACCGGACGCGCCCGACGCGACCTCTCCTCGCTCGAACAGCGTCACGTCCGCGCCGCCGACCGCGAGGTCGTGGGCGGCGGTGACGCCGACCGCGCCGCCGCCGACGACGGCCACCCGCATTCCGGATCCCGCTCCGCTCATCAGCGGTGTGGCTCCGGCGTCAGCGCGTCGAACGGCTGGTCGGCCAGCCACCCGACGAGTGCGTCGAGTTCGCTCGTCGCCTGCGCGAACAGTTTCTGTCCCTTCTCGGCGGTCCCCTGTGTCGGTGCGCCGACCGCGCCCGACTCCGAGAAGTCGGCGGTGTCGAAGCCGACCTCCGCGCCGTGGACGGTCTTGCCCCACGAATCGGCCGCGCTGGCTTCCGCGTCGGCGAGCAGTCCCTCGCGGACCAACTCGCTGGCGACGTGTGCGACCATACTCGTCTCCATCGCGTCCGCGTGGCCGATGCCCGACTGGTCGAACAGGTCCTCGTCGAGGCCGTCGAGACTCGACCACCAGTTCCAGGGCGCGGCGTACGCGATGTGGTCGCCGCGGAGTCGCCGGGCCGCCCGCTGTAACGCGTCGCTGTTGCCGCCGTGGCCGTTACAGATCACCAGTTTTCTGACGCCGTGGCTGGCGACGGACGCGCAGATTTCGCCGACGTAGTCCTCGAACGTCTCCGGTTCGGCCCACAGCGTCCCATCGAACTGTCGGTGGTGTGCGGAGACGCCGACCGGAACCGTCGGGAGGACGACCGCGTCGTCGCGGTCGACGCCGCGAGCGACGGCCTCGGCGGCGAGAAAGTCCGTTCCGAGTGGGAGCGCGGGACCGTGCTGTTCGACCGACCCCGTCGGCAGGATGGCCACCTCCACCTCGTCGTCGAACGCCTCGCCAGCGCTCGTCGTCGTCTCCTCGTGTAAGAGTCGCATATCGGGCGGTTCGCACGCGAGGACGTAGGCGTTCGGGTGGCGGCGTGTCGAGTAGCGGCGGTTCGGGAGGCAGAGAGGTTGGCGGTCGGGGCAGACTGATCAGACCCGAGCGAGTCGACGGTCGAGTTCGGTCTCCGTCCAGTCTGCGAACGCCTCGCGGTCCACGTCGACGAACTGGAGACAGTTCTCGAAGTAGCCCGAGACGCCGAGATGACGGACGGCTCGATAGATCGGCTCACGCTCCTCGTAGCCGTCCGGAAGGCCGCCAGCACGCTCCCGATAGCCGTCGAGGAACGCGTCGCCCAGCCCCGATTCGTCGTCGCTGCGCATCGGCTCGAACCCCTGTTCGAGTCCTCGAACGAGGTCTCGGACCGGATCACCCACGCACGCGCGTTCCCAGTCGAGCACCCCTACGCGTGGTTCATCGTCCCCACCGTCCACGACGAAGCAGTTCGGCTTCGCGAGGTCGAAGTGACAGAGGGTCGCTGGCGCGTCGTCGAGACGGTCGCGGTTCGCAGCCACAATCTCTGCGACGCGGTCGAAGTGGTCGTCGAATCGGTCGGAGGGCGAGGCCGTCCGTATCCACTCGATCCGTTCGAGGAGCAGGTCAGTCCACGGTTCGGGTCGAACGTCGACCCCAGATACACGCCCGTCGCCGTCGCGGATCACGCCGCGTACCTCTCCGTGGGTGTCCAGCGAGTCGGCGTACAAACCGTGGAGGTCGGCGAGCGCTCGTCCGACTCTGCGAGCCAGGTCGCGTCGGCTTGCGGCGTCGGCGTCCGCGCCGCGGTCCAACAGCGTCTCGCCATCGACAGGCATCGTCAGGAGGTACGGAACCGACGCGTCCGAGTCGACGGCGACGACGCGCGGGACGGGGACGCGGTCGGCCGCGCCGACGGCCGCGAGTGCCGTCCGCTCGCGAGCGATTCGGCTCCCGTCGCCGTCGAGGGCGACCTTACAGAACACCGCGCTCGGGTCGTCGCCGTCGGCGAAGGTCACCCGAACCGTCTCGTTGGCGTCGTTCCACGACGGCCCGGTGGTGGTGACGTCCCGGACTTCCCGGCCGGGAGCGGCGGCGTCGAGGGCGAATTGGAGGGCGTCGTCCATACCGCTGGCTGTGAGTCGAGCGACAAGTCGGTTGGGGTAGCGTGTGTCTCGGTGACGCGATTACCGCAGCGTGTCGACCCCAGCCGCCGGATACCCGACGACGTAGTCTGCCCCTGCCTCGTGAAGATCGGCCACACGCTCGCCGACGGTGTCCGGGTCGCCGACGAGCGCGAAGTCGCGGACGGCCTTCGAGAGCACTTCGCGAGCACGCCCCGTCGCCGCCGAATCCGTTTCGGCGTCCTCGGGAAGCGCCTCGCGGACGGGCTTGCGCCGCGCAGTGTACGCGCCCACGGCGTCGAGGACGGCGTCCTCGTCGTCGACGGGGACGACCGGCGCGTAGACGGCAGTCTCGCCGTCGAACCCCGCTGCACGCAACGCTCGGAGGTCGCGATCGGTCGTCCGCGACAGCAGATCGTACTGGACGCCGCCCGCCGCGAGTGCAACGCGTTCGATGCCCTCGGTGCCGACCCACGGCTCACTGCCCGCCGCGCGAACCGCGCGGACGGCGTCACCGAGTCGGGGAGCGATCGCTCGCCGGCGCTCGTCGTCGGTGAGGTACGCCCCGTGGCCCGCGACGAGGACGCGCTTTGCGGCGTCGGGAAGCGTCGACACCAGCGAGTCGTCGCCGCGGGGGTCGAAGCCGTCGGCACGGACGGGGGTCGTCACGCGGAGGTCCACGTGCCCGGCGAGGGCCTGGAGCGTGTCTGCGTCGGGGAGTGCCTCGCGTCCCTCGTAGTCGAGGCACACCACCTCGAACGGGAGGTCCGCGGCGACGGTGACGTCGCACTCGGTCGGCTTGAGGGCGACTCCGTCGAGACCTGTTCGGGCGGCGACGCTGTCTGCGTGGGATGTGGAGAGTGTCATCGGTAACTGGCTGTGGCGGCGGCTGTGGAAGCGGCTACGGTAGCGTGTCGAGTCGACTGCGTCGGGCGTCGTCGCGAAGACGGCGCGTGAGAACTAGGACCGTCGCGGAACGCGATCCATCGCCTGTGCGGCCATACCAACCGTACCGCCGTTCGTGCGAATAAACGTGGTGTTCGCGTCAGTATCGACGACGGCCAATCACACCGGGGATTCTTGCCCGTCCAGCGTCACGCGTAGCGTATGGCAGACGGAGGTGGCGCCGACCGTCCCGTGGTCATCACGTCCGGCGAGCGGTCGCTCACGGAACGGTTCGGCAGCGCCGACGGGTGGGTGCAGGCTGGCCTCCTGATGGCAGCGTTTCTCGTCCTGTTCTTCTCGGCGCTCGTCGTCATCAGTTACGTGTAGGAAATTCGACGTAAGCGGTGGTATTTTAGTCGAACAGCCAACAGGCATTCGATATGGACGAAGACGTGCTTGACGGCAGCGGTGTTCAGACGCCTGGCATCTCTGGTGAGGTCCGTGCGATACTCGCGTTGGTCGGTATCCTCGCTCTGTTCTTCGGTGTGCTCGTCGCCGTGAGTTACGTCTGATCGGACGACGGCCACGCCCCAACGTGTCGCTGTGACCACAAAGCCTACCGGCGAGCACCGGCGAGTCCGACTATGGCTGGTGGCGCTCAACGACAACCCCTCCTCGGTGACGACGACCACGAGAGCGTCCTGAACAGCGGGGCCGTCCGCGCGGCCGTCGTGTTGTTCGGCATCCTCGTCGCGTTCTTCGCGCTCTTGGTCGTGTTCAGTTACGTGTGAATTAACCCGACTTCGAGCTAGTCAGTCCGCCGTCGCCGTTCACACTGGGAGGTCGGCGTCGGGGTCGACGACGCGGTCGACCTCTGCGGGCATCTCCCAGTCGGTCAGCAGTTCCAGCAGTTGGACGAGCATCCGCCCGGTCGCGCCCCAGACGGTGTAGCCGTCGACGTGGAAGAAGTGCAAGCGGATGTCGCCGTAGTGCGGGTGGTCGCGGCGCTCGGACTCGTAGTTCTCGCGTGCGGTGAGTTCCGAAATGGGGAGGATCGCTATCTCTGCGACTTCGTCGTCGCTGGGGACGTACTCGCGGTCGGGTGCGGTGCCGACGAACGGCGTGACGGCGTACTCGGAGACGGTCTGGATGTCGTCGAGGCGGCCGACGACGTCGGCCTCCTCGGGGAGGAGTCCGATCTCTTCGTTGGCCTCTCGCAGCGCCGTCGCCACGAGGTCCTCGTCGTGTGACTCGACGCCACCGCCGGGGAAACTCATCTGTCCGGGGTGACTCCCGAGGTGTTCGGCGCGCTTGGTGAACAGGACGTGGGGGTCCCCACCGCGGTCGATGACCGCCGCGAGCACCGCCGCCCGTCGCTCGGCGTCCGTCACGCGGACGGGGGCGTGGTGACGGACGCGCTCGAAGTCCATACCCTCTATGTTCACCCGTCCGGCTTCAACGGTGCGGTCGTGTCACTCGATGCCGTGGCCGCTCGCGTCGGGCGATCCGGTCGCGTCGACGACGCTCAAGCGGTCGGCTCTCCGCCGTCGGTGTCGATATCGCCGGTCGCGGCGTCGGCGGCGTCCGCACGCGCGGCCTCCGCAACGGCCGCCGGCGACAGTGACGTCTCCGACCACGCGGGAAGCCGTGTGTCAGGGCCTGGTGGGGCGATAGACTCGGCGTACGTGCGCACCTGGCGGCGTTCGCCGCTCCGGTCGTACGAGAGCCCGTTGAACGCGGCGTCGGCGGCGTACGCCTCGATGTAGTCGTCCGCCGCGTCGCGGTAGACGTCCGGGAGCGTGTCGTAGTCGGGGGCGACGCCGTGGTCGCTCGCCGCGCGCAACAGCGCCGCGCCGACCGACTGGCTCATGTCCGAGAGGCCAGTCGGCCCGGAGACGGCGCGGTGGTCGTGTTCGTAACTCCCGAGGTCGACCTGTGCCGCCCCGTCGACGCCGACGGTGTCGTACGCCGCTGCGAGCGTCCCCACTTCGAGTCCCCACGTTCGCTGGACGGGGAGCAAGGCGACGACGTCGCTGGTGGCGGCGAACTCGCCGGCGAGCGCGTACCGGAACGCCGCCATGTACTCGAGGAACTCCGATCCGGGGTTGGCGTCGCGGAGTGCCCGCACCAGCGGTGAGTAGAACAGTCGGAACAGCCGTCCGTACAGTTGGTCGTTCTCGACGCGGGCGTAGTACCCCTTCGAGAACTCGAAGCCGTTCGCGAGCGGGAACAACAGCCGTCGGACGTACGCCCGCGAGTACGATTTGGTGTCCGCGTCGTGGACGACGACGAACTCCTCGTCGAGTGCCCGACCGAGCGCGAGCCACACGTCTCGTCCCTTCCCACGCTCGCCGTCGAGGCCGGCGTCGGCCAGCAACTCCGCGATTCGCGGGCCGTCACACCACAGCGTCTCCAGCGGGAGGTCGAAGCCGCCGAGCCACTCGCGGAACGCGCCAACTCGCTCTGCAGGGGCGCGCAACGGGACGACGACGCGGGCGGGGTCGAGCGCCTCCAACTCCGAGAGGACACGCTCGGCGGCGAGACCGGCGTACTCGCGCTCGGTCATCGGAACGACGACGGCCGCGCGGTCGGTCGGAGCTTCTGGCGCACCCTCGTCGAAGGCGTGGAGGGTGGCGACCCGCTCCTGAACGTACTCCATTACCGAAACCACGAGCGGGCGGCGCATAAAGTCGGGGTTCCCGGGGGTGTTCTCGGCGTGTACCCGGCCGCGCAGCGGCCCACGCGTTATGAAGATATTTTCTCTTCGAACAAGCTAATCGCAGGCGAATCGAGTAACATTCTTGTATTCTGAATTACTACAACCTGCTAATGTCCCGTACTCGAACGGACGCCCTCTGGATACTCGCGTTCGCGACGCTGGTCGCACTCGCGATACCGTGGTTCCTGTGGGGTGACGCACGCATCGTCGCCGGGCTTCCGGTGTGGCTGTGGTGGCACATCGGCTGGATGGCGGTGGCGAGCGTCGTCTTCTACGCGTTCACGCGCGGTGCGTGGGACCGCGGCATCGACGCGGAGGTGATCCGTCGTGGCTGAGTTGGGTACGTCGCTCGGTATCGTCGTCGGCTATCTCCTGATCACGCTGGCGGTCGGTCTCGTCGCGTACCGCCTCACCGACCGCTCGGCGGAGGACTACTATCTCGCCTCTCGGTCGGTCGGGACGGTCGTCCTCTTGTTCACGACGTTCGCAACGCTGCTGTCGGCGTTCACCTTCTTTGGCGGGCCCAACCTCGCGTTCTCCGCGGGTCCCGAGTGGATCCTCGTGATGGGGCTGATGGACGGCATCCTCTTCGCCCTGCTGTGGTACGTCATCGGCTACAAACAGTGGCTCGTCGGGAAGGCGAACGGCTACGTCACGCTCGGAGAGATGCTCGGCGACCGCTTCGGGTCGCCCGGCCTCCGGGGCGTCGTCGCAGGCGTCAGCCTCCTGTGGCTGTTCCCGTACGTGATGCTCCAGCAGATCGGTGCCGGGCAGGCGCTGGTCGGCCTCACCGACGGCGTCGTTCCGTACTGGGCGGGCGCGGCGATGATCACCGTGTTCATGGTCGCGTACGTCGTCCTCTCGGGACTTCGCGGCGTCGCGTGGACCGACACGCTCCAGGGCGTGTTTATGCTCGGTGTCGTCTGGCTTGCGGTCGGGTGGGTCGCCACCTCTGCCGGCGGCGTCTCCGCGTTGACCGCGGGGATGGCACAGTCGAACCCCGAGTTCGCGTCGCTGGGTGGCGGTCTCTACTCGCCGCAGTGGATGATCGCACAGGCGGTCGTCATCGCGTTCGGCGTCGCCGCGTTCCCGCAGGTGAACCAGCGCTTCTTCATGGCGAACCACGCCGAGACGCTCAAGCGCTCGTTCGCGCTGTGGCCCGTCCTCGTCCTCCTGCTGTTCGTCCCCGCGTTCCTGCTGGGGTCGTGGGCGGTCGGCCTCGGCATTTCGGTGCCCGATGGGAGCAACGTCCTGCCGATTCTGTTGAACGAGTACACGCCCGCGTGGTTCGCGGCGCTGGTCATCGCCGGTGCGCTGGCGGCGATGATGTCCTCCTCGGACTCGATGCTGCTGTCGGGGTCGTCGTACTTCACGCGCGATCTGTACCGACCGCTGGCGGGCTTCTTCGGCGACGACCCGACCGACGCGCGCGAGGGCTGGGTCGCCCGCATCGGCGTCGCCCTGTTCGCGTTCTCGACGTTCCTCGCGTCGCTCGTGGTCGGTGGGGGCGGCGGCCTCGACGCACTCGTGACGCTCGGCGATACGGCGTTCGGCGGCTACGCGCAGTTGACGCTCCCGCTCATCCTCGCGCTATACTGGGGCCGGACCACCCGTGTGGGGATGCTCGCGGGCGTCCTCACCGGACAAGCGGCGTACCTCGTCCACGTGTTCGTCCCGGGACTGCCGGCGACGTACCTGACGTGGGACTTCGCGCTGTGGTGTATGCTCCTCTCGCTGGTCGTCACCGTCGGCGTGTCGCTGGCGACGACTGCCTCGCCCGAAGAGAACGCCGAGAAGTTCGGCGTCGGCGCGGACTGACCGCCGCCCGCCGCTTGCTGCCCTCGCTCGCTATCGCACGCTCAACTGACCACTCGCTCGCCGCTCACAACCCCTCACCCTCAAATGCAAACGCACGTCGTTCCAGTCGGCTTCGACTACGACCGCCTCATCGCACCACTCGTCCGTGATCAGTTCGCCGTCGACCGCGTCGTCCTCTTGGAGGGTGCGGTCGGCAGCGAGGCCAACGTCGAGTACTCCCGGACGCTCGCGAAGAAACTAGAGACGGATTTCCAGAACCTCCTGGGCGCAGAGACCGAACGCGTCGCCGTCGCGGACGTGTACGACTACGACGCCGCCTTCGAGCAGGCGTACGACCTCATCAACGCCGAACTCGACGCCGACCACGAGGTGTGGGTGAACGTCTCGGCGATGCCCCGGCCCGTCTCGTTCGCGTTCGCCACCGCCGCCCACTCGGTGACGCTGGAGCGGCAGGCCGACCGCGACCGTATCCACACCTACTACACGGCCCCCGAGAAGTACCTGGAGACCGAACTCGCGGAGGAACTCCGCGCGAACCGCGACCTCATCTCGGCGCTCGTCGGCGACGACGGCGACCTCGACCCCGACGCGGTCGACGCCGACGACCTTCGCGACCGCCTCGAAACCGCGACCGATCTGCTCGCGGAGTTCGACGAACGCGGTACCACCATCGGCGCGAAGGAGGTGGACGGCCGCCACATCATCGAACTGCCGGTCGCCTCGTTCTCGAACGTCAAGCCGTTCGAGGAAGTCATCCTCTACAAACTCGGTGAGGATGGCGAGTTCGAGTCCGTCAGCGAACTCGCGAAGTCGCTGGCGGCGGAACTCAACGAGGAGTACACCGACTCGTTCCGCTCGAAGGTCATCTACAACGTCGACCGCCTCGGTCCCGGTGGCAAGGGGTACGTGGAGCAGGAGAGTCACGGGAAGTCCTACCGGACGCGGCTCTCACGCATCGGGGAGTTGTGGGTGCGCGCGCACGCAGACAGCGAGGGCGAGCGAACGACGTGAGCGAGCCCTCGGAAGACCGGCGGAGCGGTCCTGTGCCGCTCCGCCTACGAACGGGATAGCTGCGAGTGAACAGGAAGCGCGATAACCGCGAGTCCGAACGGAGCGCCACTACCGATACCCAGCCGTCAATCCCGCGACGATGTGGTCGTCCGCGAGCGCCAACAGGAGGACGACGGGAACGAGCGCCGTCATCGCGGCCGCGGCAGCGAACGAGGCGTTCGCGACGGCGAGGCCGCGCAGCGGTGGGACGATGGGTGCCCAGTTTTGCGGATCGCCGTTCGTGAGCAACAGCGAGAAGAAGAACTCGTTGTACACCTGCAGGAACGTGAGCACGGCGGCCGTCGCGACGCCCGGTCGCGACAACGGGAGGATGACCCGGACGAGTGCGCCGACGCGAGTCGTCCCCTCGACGCGCGCGGCGTCTTCAAGCGTGTCGGGTATCTGCGCGAAGAACGTCGTGAGCACGAAGATGGCGAGCGGCATCGTCAGCCCGGTCAGGGGAATCCCCGGCCCGGCAGGTGTGTTGTACAGTTCCGGACTCGTCAGCGTGCGGCCGAACACGGAGACGGACAGCGCTCCCGAGAGCAACCGAAACAGCGGGATGACGAACGCGACCGGCGGGAAGTACGCGACACACAGCGTGACGAGGAGTAACACGCGCTTGCCGGGGAATTCCAGTCGGCCGAACACGTAGCCCGCGAGGCTGGCGATTGCGACGACGGCGACGGTCGTTCCCGTTGCGATGACGAGACTGTTGAACACGTACCGCAGGAACCCCGACCCGGCGACGGCGAGGAAGTTCGTGGCCGTCACTGCCTCGGGGACGAGTTCGGGTGCCACTCCGTCTGGCGTCACGGCTACGACCAACAGCCAGTAGAAGGGAAATACGGCGAACACGAGGAAGAAGCCGATGGCGACGAAGAAGAGGAGGCGATAGACGGCCACAGGATGAGCGAGGGCATTACCCACCGCCCGGGCGAGTCGTCCCTCGGCGTTCGACATACCGCGACGCTGGGCGAGTGCTTCAATAAGCGTTCACGTTCGCCGTCGTTCCCGCACGGGAATGTCGACGGCGCGACGCCTCAGAACTCGAAGCCGCGCGGCGCGGCCGACGGCGCGAGCGGTGATCCGGGCAGTCGCTTGGGCACCTCGGGGTCGTTGAACATACCCGGCGCAACGTCGTTCGGCCCGTCGGGGTAGAAGACGGACGCCAGCGCGTGGAGTTGGTCGCGGCCGACGCCCAACTCGAACTGGCCGCCGCCGTACAGCGTCACGTCGTGGTCGCGCGCCCACTCCAGCGTGTCCGACAGCGACTCCAGCGTCCCGAATCTGGAGGGTTTGACGTTCAACCACGACGGCTCCCACGGGAGGTTCTCGACGCTCTCGACGCCGGTGATGGGGTAGTCCCACGAGACGCGGTCCTCTTCGCCCTCGAACACCGGGCGCGTCTCCTCGGTGATGGCGGGGTCCTCGATGACGGCGTTCGGGAACGACTCGAGCACCCACTCGTAGAACTCCGGCGTCGGCTCTTGGTCCACCTCGGTTCCCTCGTACAGCCCTTTCAGGTCGAGGACTCGCACGCGGTCGGTCGGCAGGTCGGCCACCACCTCGTCGGTCCAGTCGTCCGTCGGGTCGAGTTTGAAGCCGATGCCCGGGACCTGCTCCGCGATGGCGGTCACGCGGTCGGCCGTCGGCGGGTCACCGAGTCGGGTCGACGCCGCGAAGGTGACGGGGTCGCGGTCGCGTCCGAGGATACTCGCGAGGTCGGTGTCGGACTGGCGTAAGGCGAGGTCGGTCGCGGCCGACTCGACGGCCCAGCGGCGGTAGTGGTGACCGGTCTCTCGCTCGGGATCGCCCTTCGGGAACAGGTCGACGTCGTCGAGGTGGTCCGAGAACTCGCGGAACGTCCACTCGCCGCAGAGGTCGTCGAGAAAGGCGAGGCCGTCGGCGGGTGTTCGCGGGTCGCGGTCGGGCGCCGCGAACAGGGCGTCGTGGTCCGGGGCGTCGTAGGTTACGTCCTCGCCGCGACCGAGTTCGCCGTCGCCGCGGAGGCGGAAGGTGGTGCTGACGCGTTCGAATCCGGAGGAGGTGTCGCGGGCGCGTCGGCGCAGAGCGACCGACTCGACAGTCAACGGGAGGTCCGCGATGGCGCGATAGAGGGTGGGTGTGCTCACGACAACACCGACGCACCCCCGGGAGTTATCAGTTGTCCGTCTCGTCGCGCGGTAGCGCGCCGACTTCGAACTTCTTCACCCGCGTCACGAGGACGAGGAACGTCGCGGTCAGCGTGAGGACGACCGCGCCGGCGGCGGCGATTTCGTGGGTCGGCGAGGGGTGCGTGAAGCCGACGCCCGACTCCAGCAACGCCTGGCCCGGCATCAGCGTGTGGTGGGGCGTGCCGACGATGGGGATGAAGTAGTCGACCACGTCGTTGAGACCGTACCACGCCAACGCGACGGCGACCGCGCGAACCGGGAAGTCGGAGATGCGGTAGAGCAGAAAGCCCTCGACGGTCATCGCGAGGTGCGAGCCGAACAGGAACAGGTACATCGGGAGCGCCGTCGTCGCGAGGAAGCCGTCGGCGAACGCACCGAGGACGAACGGCGTCCACAGCCCTAGTTTCCAACAGCCGAAGAAGGCGAGGGTGTTCACGTACTCGTTGGGGCGGCCGAGTAGCCACAGGCCGAGTGCGAGTGCGATGAACAGCGTCGCCACCGGCGAGTCGGGGACGAACGCCCACATCACGGGCGGCGTCCCGGCCAACTGCCACGTGATCAGCGGATCCGACAGCGGCAACGGGTGGAAGCCGTAGTACCAGAAGCCGAAGGCGGTGCCGACGAGGTTGACGGCGACGATGAGGGCGGCAACGTTGAGTCCGAAATTCTCGACGGCCCTCGGGAGCGGCGCGACGTACCACGGGAGGTCGGGCCGGTCGGGGAGGCCATCGTCGGACGTGAGATCGGCGAGGAGACTCATTCGGCGTGTCGCGGAGTGGGGGACCGCTCCGGCTTAGCCGTGGCGGTGCGCACCGTCGGCGGCCACGCGCTGCGACCGCGTGACATAAAGCCGTCCCCGTCCGTACCCCGACATCGTGCCCGACGCGACGCGTAATCCGCTGCCCGAGTCGCTCGCGGAGTTCTACCTCACGACGCCGTACACGCTCGCGCTTCTCCTCGTCGCGAACGGTCTCGCCTTCCTCGTCGGCGTCCGCTACTACGTCGAGACGATGCCCGCGGTGGCGACGTGGCTGTGGCCGCTGTACGGCGACTCGCCGACGGCCATCGCGTTCGGGACGCTCGTGCTCGCGGCGATGGTGCCGTTCGCGGGGCGTCGACTGTCGAGCGTTCCGCGGTCGACGTTGCTAGCCGCGCTGACGACGCTCGCGGTCGTCTGGTTGGTGAAGATGGGGCTGTGGACGTTCGTCGCGCTGAACGTCCCGTTCGTCCGCCCTGATCTCCCGCTGGATCTGTACGTCGGCTTCGATGCCGATTCCCTGTGGGCCTACTGGGGCATCCTCCTCACCCACGCGGCGTTTCTGGCGCAGGCGCTACTGATCGCTCGCGTCGGCTACACGAACCGTCGACTGCTCGCGGGGGCGTTGGTCCTCGCACTCGTGAACGACGTGTTCGACTACGGCTTCGTCGTTGGACTTCCGCTGGCGAACTACCCGCCCGTCCGGTACGACCCTGGAATTCTCCTCGCGGCGGGCAGCGTGGTGGCGACGTTCGTCGCCGTCGGCGTCGCGGCGGCCGTGTTGCCGTCGGGCGATGACGGCGGTCGGTGACGAGAACCTTATCAGCACAGCGGGTTTACCAAACGTGTATGGACTCCGCGGTACTGCTCGATCTCCTCGGCAACGAGAACCGACGGCGGATACTCCGCCTGCTCTCACACAAGCCGTGTTACGTGACCGAGATCAGTGAGTACCTCGGCGTGTCGCCCAAGGCCGTCATCGACCACCTCCGCAAACTGGAGGACGCTGGTCTCATCGAGAGCCACACCGACGACCGGCGGCGCAAGTACTTCCACATCGCCCGCGACGTTCGCCTCGAAGTGAACGTCTCTCGCCACGGGTTCGGGGCGAAGTCCGCGTACCCCGCGAATCCCGAACTCGACATCCAGGGTCGCTGCCCGCATATGCAGATGGACCTGGACGCCCGCGTCGGCACCGCGGACGGCGCAGACGGTGCTGACGAGTCGGGCGGGGAAGCGAGCCAACTGGCCGCCGAGTTCGACCGGTTACAAGACTTAGAGAACGAACTCTCACTCGCCCAGCGATGGGTCCACGGGCGGATCACGAATCTGCTCGACCGCGTGAACGACCGTCTCGGCATCGACGCCGACTCCCGATTCTACGCGAAACTGCTCGCGGCGGTCAGGTCGACAGACGGCACGACGGGAGCGGTCACCCGTGAAGTGAACGCCGACCACGAGGCCGTGCGAGATGGACTCAGTCGACTCGCGGAGGCCGACCTACTCGTTCGAGACGGCGACCGCTGGCGGCTTCCAGACTGACTACTCGATGTCGCGGGTCAGCCCCGCCCGAAGGTCGCGTCCGAAGTACAGACCAGCGACGGCGAGCAACGCGCCGACGGTGACGCCGACACCCGCAACGGGGACGCCGTAGTCCGCGAGGAGGTTCGTCCCGACGACGAGACCGCCGGTGGTGAGCGTCCCGAGGAGGAACGCCCCGCCCGCCGCGAGTGCGCCCGCGACGGCGGTTTCGAGGTACGCGCGGCGTGACCGTACGAGGCCGAGTGCGAACGCCGCGGCGAACAGGCCGACGTAGCGAACGACGCCGCCGAGCAACGGGACGGCCGACCCGACGACGAGACCCGCGGTGAGAACCAGGACCGTCAGCAGGAATCCCTTCACACTGAACGGCGTCCGGCCGAGCCGCGAGGTCGACTCGTCGGTGCCCGAGGAGACGGCCTCTTCACCCGCGTCGGCGCTCGTCGACGCCTCTGCGTCGCCGTTGCGTTCGGCGAGTTCCTGTAGTTCCTCCAGACTCTTCGACATACCTGCTACTGCGCGACGCGCGGGCAAGGTTCTTGTGCTGGGTGGCCCGCCGAGGGAACCGAGTGGCGCCTGCCTCACCGCGGACGGGCAGGTTCAAGTTCGCGCCGACCGCTACCGTCGCGTATGACCCCGAGCCCCGGAGACCGCGTCCGCGTCGACCACGCGGGCGTCACCGACGAGGGCGTGTTGATGCCGTCGAGCGACGAGGCCAACCTTGTCCTCAAACTCGACGGCGGCTACAACGTCGGCGTCGACCGCGCAGACGCGAGCGTCGAGGTGCTCGAACGCGCCGCCCGAACCGTCGGTGACGAAGACGGCCAGGACGACGACGCTGCCTCAGCGGTCGCGTTCGACGACGACCTCCCGACCATCGCGCTCATCTCGACTGGCGGCACCATCGCCTCCACCGTCGACTACCGCACCGGCGCTGTCACTGCCCGCTTCGACGCGGAGGACGTCCTGCGCGCCGTCCCGGACCTGGCGGGCCGCGCGAACTACCGCGGGCGCGTCGTCGCCAACATCCTCTCGGAGAATATGGACCCGACCGTCTGGCGCGACCTCGCCGAGGCCGTCCACGAAGAGATCGAAGCGGGCGCGGACGGCGTCGTCGTGATGCACGGCACCGACACGATGCAGTACTCCGCGTCGGCGCTGTCGTATATGCTCGACACGCCGGTCCCTATCGTGTTCACGGGGAGTCAGCGCTCTGCCGACCGTCCCTCCTCGGATAACGTGATGAACGCCGTCGCCGCCGTCGAAGCCGCGAAGTCGGACTGCTCGGAGGTGCTCGTCTGTATGCACGGGACGCCCTCCGACGACTACTGTGCGCTCCACCGCGGCACGCGCGTCCGCAAGAACCACACTTCGCGGCGCGACGCCTTCCAGACCGTCGGTGCAAAGCCAGTCGGGCGCGTCACCTACGGCCCCGAGGAGTCCGACATCGCCGTGGAGTTCGACAAGCCCCGCGCCCGTCGCGGCGACGCAGACCTCGCACTCGCCCCGGACCTCGCGGAGGACGTCGAACTGATCAAGTTCACGCCCGGGATGGACCCGGCGGCGCTCGAGTACCTCGACGGGAAAGCCGGCGTCGTCATCGAGGGGACCGGCCTCGGGCACGTCCACACCGACCTCATCCCGCGCTTCGAGGAGTTGGTCGACGACGGCACGACCGTCGTGATGACGAGTCAGTGTCTGGAGGGGCGCGTCTGCGACCGCGTGTACGACACCGGCCGTGACCTCCTCGACGCGGGCGTCGTCGAGGCGGGCGACACGCTCCCCGGCACGGCGAAGGTGAAGTTGATGTGGGCGCTCGCGAACACCGCCGACCCCGACGACGCGATGGGTCGTGACCTCGCGGGCGAACTCACCGAGGAGTCGAAGCCCTGGGTATGACCGACCGCGACGCCGACACCGCCGCCGACCACGAGTTCACCGTCCGGCGGGCGCGCGAGTCGGACGTCGACCACGTCGTCCGGTTCACGCAGGACACGTGGGGCGACCGTCACGGCGACTACCTCCCCGACGTGTTCGGCCGTTGGGTCGAGACCGACGACGACGAGCAGTACACGATGGTCATCGACGTCGACGACGGCGACGACGTGGCCGGCGTGATGCAGTGTGTCCTGCTCTCGGAGACGGAAGCGTGGGCACAGGGGATGCGCGTCAACCCCGCCTACCGCGGCAACGACCTCTCGCCGCTGCTCTCGCGCGAGGGATTCCGCTGGGCACGCGAACAGGGCGCGGTCGTCTCGCGCAACATGGTGTTCTCGTGGAACGTCGCCGGTCTCGGGCAGTCCCGGACGGTCGGCTTCGACCCCGCGACGGAGTTCCGTTGGCTCCAACCGGACCCGGACGGAGACGCCGACCCGGACCTCGTCGTCACCGACGACGCAGACGCCGCGTGGGCCTACTGGACGCGGAGTGACGCCCGCGACCACCTCGCGGGCCTCGCGATAGACGGTGGCGAGTCGTGGGCGTGTTCGGAACTCACCCGCGCGGACCTCCAGCGTGCCGCCGACCGCGACGGATTGTTCGTCGTCGTCGACGGCGGCACGCGCGGGTTCACCTCGCTGGCGTACACCTACGACCGCGAGAACGAGGACGGCGTCGAGGAGACGTGGGGCGTCTACCACGTCGCCGCGTGGGCCGACACCGAGGCGCTTCGGGCCCTGTCCGAGGCGGTCGCCCGCGACGCCGCCGCCCGCGGCATCGACAACACGCGCATCCTGATACCGGAGACTGCGCACCACGTTTCCGACGCCGCCGCGGTCCGAACGCCCGTCTCCGACCAACCGGACTTCGTGATGGCCGCCGACCTCACCGACGACTCGCTGTTCTGAGACGGCCCGTCGCTCTCGGAGACCGGCGAAGTTACGTAGTCGCACTCCCGCGTTGCACCTGTGTTCCGGACGCTCGACAGCCTCGTCACAGCGGCGTCGCTCCCGCTTCACACCGGGGGCCCCTCGACGCTGGACGTCGTCGGCTACACGCTCGGCGGTGTGATTCTCAGTTACACCGTCTACGTGCTGCTGACACGACTGGACTGATGTCTGCGCCGCCGTCGGAGTTATCCACCCCGCCGGTGTATCGGGGGCTGTGATTCCAACGCTCCTCACGACGCTCACCGCAGTAGCGCTCCAGATCCCTGGCGGGTTCGACCTCGGCGTTCTCGGCGTCGTGAACGTCATCCTGGCACTCGTCGTCGGCTACCTCATCTATCAGGACGCGCAAGAGCGCCGGACAGACTCGCCCGCACTGTGGGCGGTCGCACTCGGCCTCGCATCGCTGTTGCTGTCGTTCCTCGGCTTCTTGCTCGCCGTCGGCGTCTACTACTTCGTCGTCATCCGCGACTGAGAACGCTGGACCGCTGTCATCTTCGGTACTTCTTTTGTCAGTGAATCTGTGCACCCGCGTATGGTCCCCCTTCCGCTGTTCGGCGCTCTCCCTGGCGGCGTGGAACTGCTCGTCATCTTCTTCATCTTCTTGATCCTCAGTCTGCTCATCCCCGTCGGGATGGCCTACTGGGTGTACCGCGACGCGCAGTCACGGGGCAACGACGACGCGACCATCTGGGCGCTCGCGACCGTCCTCGCGGGCCTGTTCGTCTCGGTGTTCGGGGCGGGCGCGGTGCTGCTCTTGTACATCCTCATCGGCCGCGAGTAACGTCCGAACGCCGCCGAGCGACACCCTCGATCAGATCTGGACGATCCACGCCCGATAGTCCTCTGGCTGGTCGTAGACGGCCTGAAACGCCTGATCGATGAACCCTGCGAGCCGATTAGCGTCCGAGCGCGCAGAGATGCGGACGTTCGTCCCATCGGCGTCTTCGGGGGCTTCGCGTTCGTCGATGCGGAACTCGGGGTAGTCGTCGAGGAGCGTGTGCAGGCGGTCGAGTTCCTCGTCCGTGCAGTCGAGGTTGAACGTCTTCTCGGCGAACTGGATCCACGGCGGCGGCGACGCCTCCTCGCCGTCGTCGCTCTCGTCGTCGTCGGCCGGTGCGTCGCCGAACTCGACTCGCTCGCGCGGCGGTTGCACCTCGACGGTGAGGAAGGCGCTCCCACGCTCGCGGTGGGCGGTGACGGCGTCGGCGAACAGTTTCCGCCGGTCGGCGGCGGTGTCGGCGTCGAAGCGGGTCATACGAGCGGCTACTCCCGGTGCTCGTAAAAAGCGGGCGCTCTCCGGTCGGACGGGTGGCTGTCGGCCCACACACGACCGCACCCGTGTCGGCTTCCGGTCCCACCGATCCGCGCCGGATTCAGCACGCCTTTCACCGTGGGGTCGGAGACGACACGTATGAGCGACCACCGAATCCTGCTGCTTGGTCCGCCGGGGGCCGGGAAGGGGACGCAAGCAAAGCGCCTCACCACCGAGTACGACCTCGACCACATCACGACCGGTGACGCACTTCGTCAGAACAAGGATATGGAGACGGAGTACGGGACGCCCGGCGAGTTCATGGACGCGGGCGAACTCGTGCCCGACCCCGTCGTCAACGAGATCGTCGTCGCGGCACTCGCCGACGCCGACGGCTTCGTCCTCGACGGCTACCCGCGCAACCTCGACCAGGCGGAGTTCCTCACTGAGGAGACCGACCTCGACACCGTCCTGTTCCTGAACGTGCCCGAGGACGTCCTCGTCGAGCGCCTGACCGGCCGCCGCGTCTGCGACGACTGCGGCGCGAACTACCACGTCGAGTTCGACCAACCCGAGGAAGACGGCGTCTGCGACGACTGCGGCGGCGAGTTGATCCAGCGTGAGGACGACACCGAAGACACCGTCCGCGAGCGTCTACGCGTCTACCGCGAGAACACCGAACCCGTCGTCGAGCACTACCGCGAGGAGGGGTCGCTCGTCGAGGTGTCCGGTGAGGGCACGCCCGACGACGTGTTCGAGTCGATCGTCGACGTCGTCGAGAACTGACTGGCGACCGACAGCCACCGAACCCAGTTTTGCGTTTTTGACCCAGTCCCCGTGAGCCACAGCGCCCACGAGCGCCCCGGGTCACGCGGGTCGGTCGTGCGCTGTGGCGGCACCGAGAGTACAACCTTCTTACGTGGGAACCGCCTACGGCGGGTAATGGCACGAATCGAAGCGCGTGTCCGGGAACTCGCCTCCGAGCCCCAGATGCGCGAGGCTATCGAAGTCGTCCTCGACCGCGCGGAGGACGGCGAGGTCCAGTGGGTCGACGTCCGCGAGGACCTCTCCAGCGGTCAGTGGGGCCGCCTCATCGAGCGAGGCGTCCTCGAAGACGGCGAGGCAGGATTCGCGCTCGCCGACCGCGAGGCGATCGAGGCTGGACTGGAGGCACCCGAGGAATCGACCAGCAGCAGCGACGTTGAGGTTCCCGACTCCGGCGAGGTGTCGTGGAGCATCTACGACAAAGCCGCCGGCGTGGTGACGCTGCTGTTCTTCGTCGGTTACTCCTACGGCCCGGTCCGGAGCATCGTCGGCAACGCGATGGACGTCCTGTTCGGTCCGTTGCAGGACGCCCTGCCGCTGTACGCCGTGATTATGATCCTCGCGACACTGACGGGGCTGTACTCCACGCTCCTGCGTGCGAACCTGATGGATATGGACCGGATGGCCGCGTACCAACAGCGGATGAAAGATATCCAAGAGCGCCGCAAGGAGGCCAAAGAGCGCGGCGACGACGACGCGATGCAGGCCATCCAGGAAGAGCAGATGGAGGCCATGGGCGATCAACTCGGGATGTTCAAAGAGCAGTTCCGCCCGATGGTGTGGATTATGGTCCTCACTATCCCGGTGTTCCTGTGGATGTACTGGAAGATCGGATTCCGCGGCGCGGAGGGTCAGCCTGGTCTCGACCTCGAACCAATCGTCCTCCCGCTTGCCGGGCAGGTCCAATGGACCGATAACCTACTCATCATGCCCACGTGGATCATCTGGTACTTCCTGTGCTCGATGGCGTTCACCCAGATCATCCAGAAGGGGCTCAACATCTCGATGTCGCCGTCGACGTCGTAACCACGCCCGCCGACCCTCGATTTTCGGTTCGACACTCCCACCGACGAGTAGCGGCGACGCCTATCGCGTCGCCGTCTTCCACTCCCGCAGGCCGACGACGCCACCACCGTACTCGTCGGGGTCGGCGTCGGTCGCCGCCCACACGAACATCGGCGCGACGTCGTCCGGGTCGCGCCCACCCTGATTTCCGGTGAGTGCGGTGTTCACGAGTCCGAGATCCAGCGTGAGCGCCGTCGCGTCGAGGTCGGCGTTCGCCTGGCGCACGACCGCCTCCGCGCCCGCCTTCGAGACGGCGTACGCGCCCATCCCCGCCTTCGGCTCGCGGGCGACCGATCCTGAGGGGACGAGGATGCGCGCCGTTTCCGTGAGGTACGGTGCGGCCTCCTCCACGGTCGCGAACACGCCGCGCACGTTGGTGCGGACGGTGTCGTCGAATCTGCTGTACGGTTCGGCGTCGATGGGCATCTCGCCAGGCGTGCCGTGGTTGACGGCGGCGTTGGCGACGACGACATCGATGCCGTCGCGTGCGCCCTCCCGGGCGGCCCGTTCCATCAGTCGTTCGAGGTCGAACTCGTCGCGGACGTCCGCACGGAGGCCCGAGACGGATCCGTTCGCCGAGAGTGCGTCGACCGTCTGCTCTACGTCGTCGGCGTTTCGCGAACAGATCACGACGTGTGCGCCCTCGTCGACGAACGCGGCGGCGACCGCACGGCCGACGCCGCGCGTCGCGCCCGTCACGACTACGGTAGTCTCGTCCATACTCCAGTAAGGACTGGCGACGACGTAGTGGTTGCGGGCGTGACCTGTCCGACTACCGAACGACTGTCACACTCGTCGCGTCCGACCCTCTCGAAGACACGAGGACGGCAGCGGTTCGACCGCCCACTCTTTATAAGCCGCGGGTGTGTAATTCGTCCAATGCGAACACCTCGTGACCGCTCCTCGCTCGCTGGCGAAGACGTGGTCGTGATCGGCGGCGGGTTCGGCGGCCTCTCGACGGCTTGCTACCTCGCCGACGCCGGCGCGGACGTTACCCTCCTCGAGAAGAACGAACAACTCGGCGGTCGGGCCTCCGTCCTCGAAGAAGACGGCTTCCGCTTCGATATGGGTCCGTCGTGGTACCTGATGCCCGACGTCTTCGAGACGTTCTTCGGCCACTTCGACCGCGAACCGTCGGACTACTACACGCTCTCGCGACTCGACCCCCACTACCGCATCTTCTTCAAAGACGGCGACCAGGTGGACATGGTCCCGGATCTGGACGCGAACCGCAACACGTTCGAGTCGTACGAACCGGGCGCGGCCGACGCCTTCGACGACTACCTCCGCAAGTCCGAGCGTAACTACGAGATCGGGATGGAGCACTTCGTGTACGAACACCGCGACGACCTCGTGGACTTCATCGACCCAGACGTCCTCCGCTACTCGTGGGGCCTCTCGCTCATCGGGTCGATGCAAGACCACGTCGAGGACTACTTCGACCACCCCAAACTCCAGCAGATTATGCAGTACACCCTCGTGTTCCTCGGGGGGTCGCCGCACAACACGCCGGCGCTGTACAACCTGATGAGTCACGTCGACTTCAACCTCGGCGTCTACTACCCGGACGGCGGCCTCGGTGCCGTCGTCGACGGCATCGTCGAGATGGGCGCGGAACTGGGCGTCACCTACGAGACGGACGCCCCCGTCACCGCCATCAAGGGGAAACGCGGCGGATTCAAAGTCGAGACGGGCGGCGACGACGCGGACACGTACCTCCCCGATCTGGTCGTCAGCGACGCCGACTACGCCCACACCGAACAGGAACTGCTCGCGCCCGAGAAGCGCCAGTACGACGCCGACTACTGGGAGTCGCGAACCTATGCACCGTCGGCGTACCTGCTGTACATGGGCGTCGAAGGCGACGTAGAGGAACTCGCACACCACACACTCGTCCTCCCGACCGACTGGGACGACCACTTCGAGCAGATATTCGACGACCCCGCGTGGCCCGACGACCCTGCGTACTACCTGTGTGTTCCCTCGAAGACCGACGACACCGTCGCCCCCGAGGGTCACTCCAACCTGTTCGTCCTCGTCCCCATCGCGGCCGGCCTGGAGGACACGCCGGAACTCCGCAGTCAGTACCGCCAACTCGTCCTCGACGACATCGCCGCGAACACGGGCGTCGACCTGCGCGACCGCATCGTCTACGAGAAGGAGTTCTGCGTCGACGACTTCGCGGCCCGCTACAACTCGATGAAGGGGTCGGCGCTCGGCCTCGCGCACACGCTCCGACAGACGGCACCGTTCCGCCCCGGTCACGAGTCGTCGAAGGTCGACGGCCTCTACTTCACGGGGTCGACCACCACGCCCGGCATCGGCGTCCCGATGTGTCTCATCTCGGGACTGCTCACGGCCGAGACGATGGCCGGGTCCGACTGACCGTATGTACGCCGACGTCACCGCACGGGGCCGCTACCTGCTGAAACTCTCGCGCCCGCGCTTCTGGTTCTACCTCGCGGGGCCGGTCGTCGTCGGCGTCGCCTTCGGCGCTGCGACCGTGGCGGAGTTGTTCAAGCCGACCAACTTCCTGCTGTTCGGCTACTTCCTGCTCCCCGCAAACCTGTTCTTGTACGGCGTCAACGACGTGTTCGACCGCGACGTCGACGAGGCGAACCCCAAGAAAGACGAAAAGGAAGTCCGCTACGACGGTGGCCCACTCGTCCCGGCCGTCGTCGTCGGGTCACTCGTCCTCGGCCTCGGAACGTTCCTCGTGACGCCACAGGCCGCGTGGCCGTTCCTGGCGGGCTTTTTCCTGCTCGGTGCGCAGTACTCCGCGCCGCCGTTCCGCTTCAAGACGACCCCGTTCCTCGACTCCGTCTCGAACGGCCTGTACATCCTGCCGGGGGCGGCGGCGTTCGCCCTCCTCACCGGGTCGGCCCCGCCGGTCGCGGCGCTCGTTGGCGCGTGGCTGTGGGCGATGGGGATGCACACGTTCTCGGCCATCCCCGACATCGCCCCCGACCGTGCGGCGGGTATCCGGACGACGGCGACCGTCCTCGGTGAGGAGCGGACGTACGTCTACTGTGCGGCCTGCTGGCTCACCTCTGCAGTCGCGTTCGCCGCCGTCGACAACCGCATCGGCCTCCTCCTCCTCGCGTATCCGGTCGTCGTCTTCGCCATCTACTGGTCGGGCATCGCAGTCGACCGGGCGTACTGGTGGTATCCCGCCATCAACACGGTCGTCGGGGCCGTCCTCACGATGGGCGCGCTCACCCGCATCGTCTCACCGGAGGCGGTGTTGCCGTGAGTCCCGAGACCGGCACCGGCCGACTCGACGGCCTCCGCGAGGCGATGCCGAGCGACCGCCGCGAGGCAGAACGCCGCCTCGACGAACTGGTGCGCGAGAACCGCGTCACCATCTCCGTCGTCTTCCCGCTCGTGGGCGTAATCCTCCTCGTCGCCAGCGCCGAGGGCGTCTTCGCGGGCACACCGTTAGCCCCGCTGGCGTTCAACGGCGGGATGATCCTATTGGGAACGCTCGTGATGCGGTCGCCGCTCGTCGTCGGCCTCGCACCGCTCGTGGGGCGGCGCGAACTCGCGGGTATCGCCCTGCTGTCGGCGTACGCCTACACCATCGAGTACGTCGGCATCTCGACGGGGTGGCCCTACGGCGAGTTCGAGTACCTCGTGGCGCTTGGGCCGGAGTTCGGCGGCGTCCCGCTCGGACTGCCGGTGTTCTTCCTCCCGTTGGTCGCGAACGCCTACCTGCTGTCGCTGTTGTTGCTCGGCGACCGCGCAGAGCGGACGCTCACCCGTCTGCTCGCGGTCATCGGCCTCGTCCTCGTCTTGGACGTGGTGCTCGACCCCGGCGCGGTCGCACTCGGCTTCTGGGCGTACACCGGCGTCGAGAACGTCGGCGCACTCGGCGTGCTGACTGGTGAGGGGTTCTACGGCGTCCCCCTCTCCAACTACGCGGGGTGGGTGCTGTCGGCGACCGTCACCGTGGTCGTCCTCGACGCCGCCTTCGACCGGGCGGCACTCCGCTCGCGACTCGCCGACTGCGAGTTTATGCTCGACGACATGGTGAGTTTCGTCCTCCTGTGGGGCGGCGTGAATCTCTGGTTCTGGAACCCACTCGCGGTCGCCGTCGCCGCCGCTATCGGCGTGGGACTGGTCCGTGCGGATCGGTTCGACGCCGACCTGGTGCGGCAACTGTGGCAACGAGCGTAGTCGAGTAGCCGAGTGACTCGCGACCTGCGGGAGTCGAGCGTCGAGAAAATGGGTCGTTCTTACCGCGCTGGGAGTCGGTCGCCGTGTCCCGCGCCCGAACGGTTCGTCTCGCTGTCGCCGTACGCGACACAGGAGACGCGCCGGAACACCGTCTCGGGGTCTTTACAGCGGAACCACGCCCAGCGCGTCTGTGCGAACAATTTCACCTTGCGGAGCGTGCCGAGTTCGGGCGTCTCCGAGAGCGTGTCGAACCCGCGTTCGCGGATGACCGCGTGGTGTTCGGCGTACAACACTGCCGCGAGCAACACCGCGAACTGGCAGTCTTCGGGGAGGTACTTGATGCCCGCGACGCCCTCCTTGTACAGCGATTCGGCCCGTCGGAGTTCGTGGCGCATCACCGACTCGACGTGCTCGTCGAACTCGAACCGCTTCAGTTGCTCTTCGGTGACGCCGTACTCGCGGAGCGTCTCCTGTGGGAGGTACACGCGGTCGAGGTCGACGATGTCCTCGCGCACGTCGCGCAGGAAGTTCGACAGTTGGAACGCCTCACCCAGTGCCGTCGCGTGCGGCAACGCGGCCTCGGGTTCCTCTGGCTCCATCACAGCCGTCATCATCCGGCCGACGGCGGAGGCGGAGCCGTCCATATACGCCTCCAACTGCTCGTACGTCTCGTAGCGCTCGGTGTCGATGTCCGACCGCATCGCGTCGATGAACGTCACCACGTCCTCGTCTGCGATGCCGTGTTCGTCGCACATCTCCGCGAACGCCGACAACACGGGGTCGTCCGTCTCGATACGGCCGAGTGCGGCGTCACGGAGGCGGTCGAGTTCGCGTCGCTGTTCGTCTGGCGGGGCCGTCTCCGCGCCGTCGACGATCTCGTCGGCGACGCGGAAGAACGCGTACAGGATGTAGGTTGGTTCACGCACCCGTTCGGGGAGCACCCGCGTGGCGAAGTGGAAGGTCTTCCCCGTGCGCTGCTGGATGCGCTTGCTCTTGGCGATCTGATCGTCGTCTACCATCGCTGCGTCTGCGCACCCCACGCTCTGTCAGCACTGTGCCGTCCACGCATTTGAATACCGAATAGTACGTCGGCCCACACTATAACAGTTGGTGCGCTCGCACCCTGCGATTTTGACCTCGCTGAAACCCCACGAGGGGCTTCCAGCCGTTCTGCACCTCACCCGTAAAATGGGTCTGAACAGTCGAAGACGACCCCGTGTTCGGGGCAGACGTACTCGCAGTGGCGGTGGACCATCGACGACCCGCAGTACGGACACGGGCGCGTCTGCTTCACCTCCTCGCCGGTCGCTTCCCCTCCCTCGCTCGCCGCCGATCCGTCCGCGTCGCTCATACGCACCGATTCGGACGACGCCGACAAAGCGGTTCGGATGGTCGCGCCCCCCGATCCGGTCGCGGTATCGCTTTACGCGACGAGTCCGTGATCCGGACGAATGGAGTATCCCGACCCTCGACGACTCATGGTCGCGGCCGCCTCCGGCGTCGCCGTCGCCGCAGGGACGTTCCTCGTCGTCGGCTTCTCGCCGCGGTGGGTGGTCGTCGCTGTCGCGCAGACGGTCCTGTTGCTGTTGCCCGACGCCGTCCTCGCGGCCGGCATCCAGGGGCTCGGAAGCACCTCCCAACCGTTACTCGTCCTTGGGTCGGCGCTGCTGTCTGTCGTGCTGTTCGGCGGCCTCGCTCTCCTCGGCCTCTGGTTCGGGGAACGGGCTGACCGCGACCGCGCCGAGGTGGTGTTCCTCGTCGGCCTCGTGCAGGCAGTCGCCGCGTTCGTCATCGCCGTCTCACCCGGGGCCGCGGTCGTGGGCGGCCTGTTCGGCGGCGCGACCGTCGGCCTCGCGGGGCGGCGCGCCACCGCCGGCGTCGACGGTGCTCGTCGGGGCCTGTTGCGTGCGACGGGCGTCGCCGCGGCCGCCGTCGGTCTCGCCGGGTTCGGTCCAGTAACGCGGGCGCTCCGGTCGACAGGCGGCGGTGAATCGGGCGAATCCGTCGAGCGGAGCCCCCTCGTCGAGCGACTGCTCGCGACGGCGAGCGACCGGTCGTTCGACCTCGCCGGCGCCGACCCCCTCGTCTCGGAGTCGTTCTACGTCGTGGACAAGAACGCCGCCGACCCGCAGGTCGACCCCGAAGAGTGGTCGCTGCGCGTCACCGGAGCGGTCACCAAGGAACTCGCCCTCGACTTCGACACGGTCACCGACCGCGCGGCCGAACACCGCTTCGAGACGCTCCGGTGTGTCGGCGACCCGGTGAACGGACAAAAAGTCGACACGGCCCTGTGGACCGGCGTCCCCATCGCGCCGCTGTTGGAGGAGGCGGGCGTGACCCGCGACAGTTGTTGTGTGATGTTGCACGCGGCCGACGACTACTACGAGGAGTTCCCGTTGTCAGCGCTGGAGGACGGCTTCCTCGCGTACCGGATGAACGGTCGGCCGCTCCCACGGGGCCACGGCGCGCCCGTGCGGGCGCTCATCCCCGGACACTGGGGTGAGATCAACGTCAAGTGGATCACCGAAATCGAGATTCTCGAAGAAGAGGCGACCGGTTACTGGGAACAGCGTGGCTGGCACGGCACCGGTCCCGTCTCGACGGTCGCGAAACTTCACCACGTCGAGACTAACGACGGCACCGTCTCCGTTGGCGGCCACGCCTACGCGGGCACTCGGGGCGTCTCCGCGGTCGAGGTGTCGACCGACGGCGGCGAGACGTGGATCGAGGCCGACCTCACCGAGCGACTGCCCGGCCCGACGCCCGCCGACGCCGACCTGGACGACCCCGAGACGGTGTCTGGCGAGGCCGCGGACGCGTGGCGCGGGTGGCACTACGAGTACGAAGCCGAGGCAGAACACGAGGTCGTCGTCCGCGCGATCGAACGCGACGGAACTGTGCAACCGAGCGAGGAGACCGACCCGTTCCCATCGGGGGCGTCTGGTCGCGTGAGTCGGACGGTCCGACCGTGATCGAACGCATCCGATCAGAGGAGTTACTAACTCGAATCCGTTCGTTAGCAATGTGGCGGATATCAGTACCGAAGGCGGCGTGCGCCATCGTGTGAGCCGTGGCCGACTGTTGGGCCTTGCCAGTACAGCGGTGTTGGTGGCGGCGTCGGCGCTGGCGCTGACCACCGGCCGAGTCAAACTGTTCGGTATCGCGTGGCTCGCGTTCGGCGCGATGGCCGTCGCGGGGTACGCCGGCGCACGGACCCCGAGTACGCACACCGGGACGCTCGTGTGGGGGTACGGCCTCGCCGCCGGTGCGATGATCACCAGCGCAGCCGTCTTCTTGCTCCCGCAAGCGATGGGCCAACACCCCGTCTTCGGCGGCTTCGGCGTCGCACTCGGCCTCTTGGTCGGCTACGCCGCACACACGCTCGGCCACCGCCTCTCACATATGCAGTTGCCCATCGACAGGACGCTCGCCGAGTTGACGGCACACGCCGTCAGCGCGGGCGCCATCATCGGCATCATCTACGGCAACATGCCCGAACTGGGCGTGTTGCTCGGCGTCGCTATCGTCTCGCACAAGGGACCGGCGGGGTACGCCGCGGTCCACCGATTCGCCGGGCGCGGCGGCGACTGGACGGCCGTCCTCCTCCCCGCGGCGGGCGTCGGCGTCGCCG
Organism: Halobaculum limi; assembly: GCF_029490015.1. Classification (GTDB taxonomy): domain Archaea; phylum Halobacteriota; class Halobacteria; order Halobacteriales; family Haloferacaceae; genus Halobaculum; species Halobaculum limi. The sequence goes on along the minus strand of NZ_CP120468.1, from coordinate 2,496,503 downwards.
CCGTCGCCTCGTCGTTTCTCGCGTTGCCCGCCTCCGCACCGATCCGCGGCGTCGTCTTCGGCTTCGCGACGGGTGTGTTCCTCCACGTCGCGATGGATTTCCTCCCCGAGTGTGAGATCGGGAGCGAGGTCCACGACTCGCTGAGTCACGACGGCGACGCGCACGAACTGCTCGACCGCCTCCGCGTCCACGCTGTCGCCAGCACGGCTATCGGCGGCGTCGCGGTGTTTCTCGCGTGGACGGTCGTCGCGTAACGCGGCACGAAAATCGGGACTCGGTCGGCGCTCTCGGCTCTTACTCCGTCGTCACGCGACGGATCTGCCAGGAGATGCCCGCGAACGCGACCAGCAGGACCGCGAGGTTGAACGCTGCCCGAAACAGCGGACGGTACTCGCGAACGACCCACTCGTTGATCGTCTGCCCGACCGCGGTGTAAAACTGGAGACCAGCGACGAGCGCCAGCACCACCAGCGCCGCCAGCGCGACGTAGTTCACGTACCGCGTCAGGTCACCGGACAGCGAGACGGGACCGTCGCCTCGGTCGTCGTCGGTCGTCGTCGATACGTCGTCGGTCCGCTGGGATGCGTGTTCTTCGCTCATTGTGTTCGCCTCCGTGCGATGAGTGCCACACCTGCGAGCGCCGCGAGTGCGACCACCACGCCGAAGCCAGGCGTGGACGTCTCGGTCACCGTCTGTGCCGCCTCGGTCGGTCGTCCGTCGTCCGGCGTGTCCTCGTCGCCGGCGAAGTCACCGACCTCGAACTCTACCTCGCGCACCGTCTCGTTCGGGGAGATGGTCTCGGTGGGGTCGAGGTTGGCGACCGACCGCGCCGTGTCGACGAGGACGCCGTCACGGTACACCGCCGCGTCGACGTAGTAGTTGTAGTCGCTGGGCACCGTCACCTGCGTCGTCGCGTCGGTGGTTCGGCCCGGGCCAATCGCACCGATCGTCGTCGACTCGCGCGCGGCGACGAGGTTCGACTCCGCCTGCCGGAGGATGATTTCGACGCGGAGGTCGCCGCTCGGTTCCTGCCCACTGTTCGTCAGCGAGGCGGCGACTGCGAGCGTCGTCCGGTTCTGCGTTCCGTCGACCGAGTCCACAGACACCGCGAGCGGGGGGACCGCGTCGCTCTCGGTGAAGCGGACCTCGGTGCCGAGTGCCGCCAGCCCCGAGACGCGCGTTCGCTCGCGGTCGATGGACTGCCCGTCGCGGAACACGGTCGTCTCGATGACGTAGCCGCCCTCGCGAGGCACCGTCAGCGAGGCGTTCACCGGAACGCTTCGCTCGCCGGTCAGTTCGTCCAGCTCGACCGTTCGCTCGGTCGCCAACAGCCCCGACTCCGCGTCGTACGCGCGGAAGCGCACGGAGACGTTGTCGGTCGGGTTGCCCGCGTGCCCGATACGGGTGGTGAGCGTCAGCGTCGCCGTCGACCCGTCGACCTCACCCGGCGAGATAGCCGGTGACTCGGCGATACTGACGTGCCCGGGACGGACGGGGTCGTCCGTCGACGGGTCCGCGAGTACGCCAGGGGCCACCGCGGCCCCGAGGAGGGCGACGAGGAAGACGGCGACCGCGGCCGCAGTCAGCCGTCGTTCTCGTGTCATACGGGCGTCACTGCACGAGGGTCCGGTAAACCCTTTGTGTGTGAGACGGAGTCGAGTCGCCGCTGGCGTCGTGCAGATACAGTTAGAATGTTAGAAGTCGAACACGATGGTATGCGGTACGTCCTGTTGACAAACGATCCGACGCGAAGCGAACGACTGTGTGACTACCTCGAACCACGGTTGGAGGAGACAGACACGGTTCACGCGATCAACTCTCAGCGTGGCGGTGACCGGACCTCTCAGCGGGAACTCGATCACGGTAAAGACGCCCTCTCAGTCGTCCACAGGCGTCTCTCGGAGGTTGCGAGCGTCGAGACACACCAACTCGTCCGGGGTAAATCGCCCGCCGAGGACGCACTCGCGTTCGTCGAGCGATACGAGATCGACGAGATCGTGATGGGGATCCGGAAGCGATCTGCGGCGTCGAAACTCCTCTTCGGCGACGTGGCACAGGACGTCCTGATGAACGCGACGGTCCCGATGCGGGTCGTTCCAGTCGTCGACTAAGTACCCGAAGCGACGGAGTCGATCCCCTCGCTGACGACGAGGCCACGGAGAGTGACTACTCCAGTAACTCCTCGGCGAGCATCGGCACGAACGTCCCCACGTCCGTCACCATCCCGACCGCCTGCGCAGAGCCACGGTCGAGCAACTGCGTCACCGTCGCGGGGTTGATGTCGACGCAGACGGTGCGCGTCGTCGACGGCAGGCAGTTGCCCACCGCCACCGAGTGCAACAGCGACGACAGCATCAACACGAGGTCTGCCTGCCGCGCCTGTTCGCGGATGGCGTTCTGTGCCTCCACCGCGTCGGTGATGGTGTCGGGAAGCGGGCCGTCGTCGCGGATAGAGCCCGCGAGAACGAAGTCGCGGTCGTTGGCGACGCACTCGTACATCACGCCCTCCTCGATGAGGCCCTCCTCGACGGCGGCCTCGATGCCGCCCGCACGGATCACCTCGCTGATGGTGTAGATGTGGTGTTTGTGGCCCTTCCGCGGGTGTTCCATCGTCTCCACGTCCATCCCGAGACTCGTCCCGTACATCGACCGCTCCATATCGTGGACGGCGAAGCCGTTGCCCGCCGAGATGGCGTCGACGTACCCCTCGCGCACGAGTCGCGCGAGGCCGGGGCCGCCGCCCGCGTGGATGACCGCCGGGCCGGCGACACACAGGACGCGCCCGCCCTGTGCTTTCGTCTCGGCGATGGCCTCCGCGATGTCGCGGATGAGCGAGCGAGAGGGTCGCTCCGCGGAGACGCCACCGCGCATGAAGCCGAACGGCCCCGAGGAGTCACGTGGGCGCTCCGGCGGCTTTACCCGAATCCCTGCGTCGCCGGTGACGACCTGGTCGCCCTCCTCGATGCCGTTGAGTACCTTCGTCCGGGCGGTCACGTCGTCGCCAGCATGGTCTACCACCACCGCACAGTCCATCTCGATGTCGTCGACGGGAATCCACTCGCCGTCGACGCGGACGTCGGTCGGGTGGTTCGTCGTCGAGTAGAAGCCGTCCGGGACGACGTTGTCCGCGGGCGCAGGCGTGAGCGTCGCGTCCGACGGTGAGACCAAGGTCGCGCCCGACTGGTGGAGTTCGTGGAGGATGGGGTGGAGCGTCGCCTCGTCGTCGGCGATGACGCGCATCCGGCAGTACGACTCTTTGGTCTTGCTCGTACCGACGTGAAACTCCTCGATGTCGAACTCCCCGCCCAAGTCCATGACGACGGTGAACGCCCGTTCCATCAGGCCGGAGTCGATGATGTGGCCCTCCAACTCGACCACGTCGCTGACGGTCATACCACCTCTGCGACGCCCCGCGGTGAAAAACTACCCGCGAGCGCAGTATCGGCCGCGAGCGATGGTCGACGACGACCGGGAATCGGGTTGTAGACTACCAGATGGAGAGACGAGTAGCCGAGTTCGACGGGCCGGTGCTGCTCACAGGAGGAAGCCCTTCAGGACGTTCAGGACGCCCCAGGTGATCTGGGCGACGACGTTGCCCTGTTCGCCCTTGATGACGATGTCGTCGTTCACGACGGCGTCAGCGAACGCGTTGGCGGGGTTCGAAGAACCGGCGATGCCTTCCATCGTCGAGCGGTCCGTCTCCATTCGGAGGCTGGCGTCGTCGTGGGCAGACTCACGTAGGTCTACGATCTTCCCTTCACCAGTCATCCGGAACGAGTACACTGCGGTCTCGCCGCCGTCACTGATGTAGAGGTTCACGCGCTTGTTCTCCAGTTGCCCGGCGAGCGGTCCCAGATCGAGGTCGCCGCTGTGGTCGTTGTACAGGGCGAACCCCGTCTGGAGGTCGGCGAACACCTCGCTCGACCAGTCGGGGCGGTCGCTCTGTGCGGCGACGGGAGCGCCTGCACCCGCGATCAACACGAGCGATGCGACTACCAGAGTGAGCGTTCGGTGGAACATACCCGATACACGCGGGCAGAGGACATAAATACCGACTACAGGCCAGTTACTGTCCTGCTACCGCCGCGACACGTTGTTCGAGTGGTGGCCCGTCGAACGCGGCGTCGAGGAACGCCACTTCGTGGGCGAGCACTTCGGTGAACCGCGCGTCCCACGAGTCGAAGTGGCCCATCGGCAGCGCCAGCAGCGACGACTCCGGAAGCGCGTCGGCCAGTCGTTCCGCCGTCGCGTACGGTACCACCTCGTCGTCGGTGCCCGCGACGACGAACGTCGGACAGGCGACGTCCTCGGCGACCGTGACCGGCCGGTAGCGCGGCAACGCGAGCAACGTCCGCGCACGAGTGCGGTTCTGCCACGTCGAGTTGCGCGGAATCAACGAGGAGTAGCCGTCGAGTGCGCCGGGTTCGTTGAGTACGGCGAACTCCTCGGTGCGTCCGTACACCTTCACCTCGTGGTGGCGACGAACGAGGCCGCCCACGCGGTCGCGCAGGCCCGCCACCGTCGCCTTCAGGAGGAAGCCCGGCGACTTGCTTCGAAGGAGCGCACGCCCGTCCGCGAACGGCGTTCGCGCGACGACGGCATCCACGTCGGTTCGCTCGGTGGCGACCGTGACGACGTGGCCGCCCGCGAGCGAGACGCCCCACAGGGCGAGGCCGTCGCCGAGGACATCTACCTCGCGCACGCGGTCGATAGCGCCCCGCCAGTCGTCGAGTTGGCGACTCGGGAGGACGACGGGCGTGCCCTCTGACTTCCCGAACCCTCGGTAGTCGAACGTGAACGCGGCGTAGCCCGCACCCGCGAGTCGCTCGGCGATGCGGTCGAGGCCGAAGGCCGCTTCGGCGGCGAAGCCGTGTGCCAGCACGACGACTGCGGGGTCGTCCACGTCGCGCGGGCGGTACAGCGTCCCGACGCAGGTGTCGCTGTCGACGGTGAACGTGAGTCGTCGCGTCGAGAAACGTTCGCGCGAGGGTCGCCCGCCGACACGACGCGCAGGAGCGAACTCGGGCGTCGACTCGGTCGTGGTCACCGTTCCTCCTCAGGCACGACGGCTACGTCTGGGTCGGGGTCAGTCTCGATAGAGTCGAGGACGCGTTCGGAGAACTCCTCCTCGGAGATGCGATACGCGAGGAGGTCGGTTATCCACGCCTCCTCGATGTGCCAGGCCGCCTGCACGTCCGTCTCGAAGCGTAGTGAGACCGCATCGACGCGGCGTGGGTCGAACTCGTCGTCCTCGGCCAAGTCGATGAACGTGTTGCACACCTTCCCCATCTCCGCGTGGTCGGGTTCCATCCCCGGTAACGTCGTCGTGTACGCGACCTGCACTCGGTCGGGGTCGACGTACACCTCCTCGACGTCGATGCCGTTGACACGTAGGGTCCGCGCCAGCGACGGTCCATCGATGGTCATACCTGTCGGTACAGTTGCTGGTGACTTACTGGTTCCGGGGAGTACAACGGGACGGCGAGGGCGGAGAGTGGGAGTCCATGTCAGAGGCACTGGGGCCCTCCGCCCAGACGCCACGTATCGGTTGGCTCTCTCACGACTTAACCACTCGGTGAAGCGCAGTTCACCTCGTTTCGACCGACAGACAGAATGCCTATGTACCCGAGTGTCGGTTCTCCTCTCGAATGGTCGACGAGGTTGAGCCGGTTCGTCGGGCGTACGATCGCCTCTCGAGTGAGGTCCGACTGCGAATCATCACGGCGCTCGGCGACGCCAGCGGCGAGGACGGGTACGCGACGCTCCCGTTCAGCGACCTCCAACGCGCCGCCAGCGTCGACGACAGTGGGCACTTCACCTACCACCTGAAGCAGTTGGTCGGAGAGTTCATTGAGGAGACTGAGGGCGGCTACTGCCTCACGCTCGCCGGGATTCGCACGTACCAAGCGGTCGTCGCCGGCGGCGTCGACGACGCCGTCGAAGTCGACCCTTTCGAGGTCGGGGCGACGTGTCCCACCTGTGGCGGCAACCAACATATGTGGTACACCGGGAGCCGCGCGATAATCGGCTGTCTCGACTGCGACACGGTGCAGTTTCGGGAGCCGTTACCCTCAGACACGTTCGACCACGACGACCCGGACTCGCTGGTCGACACTATCACTCGACAACATCACCGCGACCTCCAGTCGTTTCACGACGGCGTGTGTCCGTACTGCCTCGGTTCGGTCGACTGGAAACTAACGACGACCGAAGACGTCGTCGTCGCGGACGCCGACCGGATACTCGCACACGTGTGGTGTCACGACTGTTCGTGGTTCTCCTACGGCGGCGTCGGCGACCACCTGTACCACCACCCCGCTGTCTCGTCGTTCCTCTACCGCCACGGCGTCGCCGTGACCGAACTGTCGTTGTGGGCCGACGAGACCGACAGCCTCGAACGCGTCACACAGACGGACCCGGTCCAGATCGAAGTCGTCTACGAACTCGGCGACGAGCGACTGCGCGTGGTCGTCGACGAGTCGATGGACCTCGTCTCTCGGACGGTCGAATCGCGCGAGTCGTGACCGCGCGTCACCCCCTCACCTGAGGTCGTCCGGGTCGATGCCGAGGTTCGCGGCGACGAACCCCCACCGCTCGGCGTTCTCGCGCACCTGCATCGACGTCGGCTTGCCGACGCCGTGGCCCGCGTCGTCTTCGACGCGGAGGACGACCGGCGCGTCCCCGGTGTTCCGGTCTTGCACCAGCGCCGTCATCTTGCGAGCGTGACACGGGTGGACCCGTGTGTCACCGAGTGCGGTCGTGAACATCGTCGGCGGGTACTCGGTCTTGGGCGCGTTGTGGTACGGGGAGTACGCGCGGAGGTACTCGAACGCCTCGGGGTCGTCGGGGTGGCCGTACTCGGTCGTCCACGACGCCCCCAGCAGGAAGCGGTGGAACCGCAGCATATCCAGCAGCGGAACGTGACACATCGCGACCGCCCACCGGTTGGGTCGCTGGGTGAGCAACGCGCCGACGAGGAGGCCGCCGTTCGACCCGCCGGTGACGCCGATGCGGTCGGGGTCGGCCCACCCGGTGTCGGCGATGCCGTCCGCGACCGCGAGGGCGTCGTCGAACACGCGCTGTTTGTTCCCGCGGCGGCCCGCCTCGTGCCACGGTTCGCCGTACTCGGTGCCGCCTCGCAGCGTCGCGAGAACGAACACGCCGCCGGCCGTGAGAAACGGGAGTCGGAAGCGGTCGAACGTCGGCGTCCGGTTGACGCGGAAGCCACCGTACCCGGTGACCAGCGCGGGATTGTCGCCGTCGGCGTCCACGTCGCTGCGACGAACGACGAACGCGGGCACCTCGGTTCCGTCGGCTGATTCGAACCACTCCTGACTCACGGTAAGGTCGACCCCCACCTCCGTCGACTGTCGACACAGCGTCTCGGTCGTTCCCTCGCGAACGTCGACACGGCGCACCGACGGCGGGTCGACGAACGACTGGACCGTCAGGTACGCGACGGGGTCGTCGCTGTCGCCGTGAATCCCTGCGACGGTCGGGAACGCTGGCACCTCGACCACTCGCTCGTGGTCGCCGTCGGCGTCGAAGACGGCCACCTCGGAACTCGCGTCGCGGTGGTAGTGCGCCAGCAGACGGTCGCCCGCCGTCTCGACTCCACGGAGGACAGCGTCCGTCTCGGGAACGAGTTCCGCGAACGAGTCCGGTTCTCGCTCGCCGTCTGCCACCACGGTCGACAGGGGTGCCGACAGCACGCGAGAGAAGTCCGCCTCGTAGTCCGTCACGAGGAGGAGGCGGTTGCGGTCGCCGTCGATGGTCGGCGTGAACACGGCGTCGTAGCCCGAGAGGACGGGCGACAGCGACGCTGACGCGGGGTCACCGCGGTAGGCGTACAGGTCCGAGCGCTCCCACCCCTCCATATACTGAGCGACGAGCGTGTCGCCGTCGGTCACGAGCGTCGGCCACGTCGTCTCACCCACCTCGTCGGCGACGACGTGGTCCGCGCCGGGAGCGGTGTCGGATCCGAACTCGTGAAACCGGATCGTCTTGTCGAGTTGGCCGTCGCCACCGTCAGCATCGCTGTCGGCATCGCCGTCGTCCACGCCCTCCTCGGCGGCGTCGCTCCCTGCCGCACCGGTCGTCACGTAGTAGAAGCCGCGCGGGTCGCTCGTGGTGTCCTCGTCGTCCGCTGTCTCGCTCTCGGCCCACGCGAAGCCGTTCGACTGGGTTCGGCCGACGTCCTCGACTGTCTCGACGACCGCCGCCGTCTCCACGTCGACCACGCGGATGTCGTACTGTTCGTCGCCGCCCTCCGCGACGCCGTACGCGAGGTACGCCCCGTCGGGACCGGGCACGAACCAGTCGACGGAGACGGTGCCGTCGTCGTCCCAGTCGTTCGGGTCGACGAGGACCGTCCCCGCCTCCGTTCCGACGGCGTCGTCGCCGTCGTACGCGTAGAGGACCGCCTGTTCGTCGTCCGGGCGCTTCACGGTCTGGAACAGACAGTCGCCTGCGGGCGTGACGGGGCCGTACTGGGCGACGCGGCCGAGCGACTCGTATCGCTGTGCCAGCGCCGCTCGCTGGGGCGTCTCGAGGACGGCTTCGGCGTGGTCGTTCTGTGCGTCTGTCCACGTCTGTACCGCCTCGTCGTCGCCCTCCAGCCAGCGGTACGGGTCGGTGATCGACTCCCCGTGTACCTCGTCGGTTACGGGTCGTCGCGGCGTCTCGGGGGTGCCTCCGGCGTCGGGGGCGTCGCTGTCGGTCATCGAGTGCAACTCCGAGTCGCACGGAAAGAGTCTGTCCCTCGGTGGGACGGGTTGCCGGAATCGACCGGCGGCCCGCCCTCGGGCGAAGTCGAACCGGAGCGTCGACTACCGCCGTCCGAACAGGCGGTCGCGCAGACTGCGGTTCGTCGGCCGCTCCGCCAGGAGGACCGAACACTCCACGTCGTCGACGACGTCGAGTGCGAGTGCCCCGCTGACGAGTCGCGAGAGCATCCCGCGTTCGGTCGCACCGATGATCACCAGCGAGGAGTCGGCGGCGTGGCGACCGATCGCCTCCTCGACGTCGCCCGACTCCACTACTTGATTAGCGTCGCCGAGACCGTGGTCGTTCGCCCACGTCGCGAGGAACTCCTTCCCGTTGCCGACGTCGTCGGCGACGTGGAGGAGTGTGATCTCCGAGTCGAACGCGGACTTGAGGTAGCCCGCGACCTCCGCAGACAGGTCCGAGTCGGGACCACCCGCAGTCGGAACGAGGACGCGACTCGGGTCGAAGCCGCGGTCGCGCAACACGAGGAAATCACACGGCAGGTTCTGCGTGAGTTCGTCGAACCGACCCTCGACGCGGCCGGGCGCGCCGTGTCCCTCCGGTCCCCAGCCCATCACCACGAGGTCGGCGTTGTGGGTCTTGGCGGCGTCGAACACCTCCGCGAACGACTGGTGGGAGACGATGGTCGTCGTCTCGACGGGCACGCCCAGTTCCTCGGCGTCGAGGCGGGCGCGGTCGAGCAGTTCGTCGCTCGTGTCGTCGAACTCGGGGACGTGTTCGGCGGCGTACTCCAGCGACGTCTGGTCGGGCACCGAGACGATGTGGACGGCGTCGACCGATCCGCCGCGCTGGCGGGCGATGTTGGCCGCGAGTTCGATCAGGTCGGCCTCGCTCGCGGGGTTCGCGAGCGGCACCATCACCTTGTACTCGCCGCCGTCGGGCGCGACTGCGTCGGCCGCGCCGACCGCCGCATCCGGGAGGTCGTCGGAGCGCGAGCGCACGAACTCCGAGAGCGCACCCTCGCTGGTCGTTCGCGAGCGAGCGTACACCAGGTACCACACGACCGCGAACGCGACGAACGCGCCGCCGATGAGGACGACCAACGGCTCGATGAACACGATGAGCGCGAGCGAGACGATCGCACCCAGCACCGGAACGATGGGGTACAGCGGCACCGTGTAACTGGGGTCGTACCCCTCGACGTCGGCCTCGCGCATCACGATGAGCGCGACGTTGAGCAGGGCGTAGATGACGAGGTGGAGCACCGACCCGAGCGTCGACAGTATCTCGACGTTCCCGAGGAAGATGAACACGAGAATGAGCGCGCCCGTGATCGCGATGGCACGGTACGGCGTCCCGAAGCGTGGGTGAATCTCGTTGAGTTCCGGCGAGACGATGCGGTCGCGACCCATCGCGAAGTTGATCCGCGAGGACGCGAGGATCGACGCGTTCGCCGAGGAGGCGGTCGCCAACAGGCCACCGATGAGCATCGCCACCGCGCCCACGGGCCCGAGAACGAGGCGTGCCACCTCGACGACGGCGATCTGGTTACCGGGCAAGCCGGCGATGAAGCCCTGTTCGACGGCCGCGCTCATCACGACGAGGACGAGCGCGTAGATGGCCGTCACGATGACCACGGAGCCGATGACCGCGCGCGGGAGATTCTTCCCTGGATCTTTGATCTCCTCTGCGACGGACGTGATCTGCACGAAGCCGAGATACGACACGAAGATGAGCCCGGTCGTCGTGAGCATCGGGCCGAAGCCCGTCGCCTCCGGGAGATTCGCCGGATCCGCACGCAACGCTCCGACCACGGTGAACACCGCGAGGATGGCGACGAGGATGACGACGATGACGTTCTGGAGCTTCCCCGTCTCTTTCGCGCCCACGTAGTTGATGAAGACGAACAGCGCCGCTCCAGCGAGCGCGACTACCTTCACGTCGACCGGCAGGGCGATACTCGTCAGCGGGATACCGATATCGCCACCGGTGATGTTGACCACGTACTCGCCGAACCCGACCATGTAGAACGCGGAGGCGAACGCGAGCCCCATCCAGTTGGCCCACCCTGCGACGGACCCGAACAGGGGGCCAAGCGCACGATTCACGTAGTAGTACGCGCCGCCGGACTTCGGCATCGCCGTCCCCAATTCGGAGGCGGAGAACGCCGTCAAGATCGCGATCGCACCGCCGAGGACGAACGAGATGACGGCGAAGGAACCGGCCTCCGAGATGGCGACGCCCGGCAGGACGAAGATACCCGCCCCGATCATCGTGCCGACCCCGATGGTCAGCGCCGCGAGCGGACCCAGGTCCTTCGCGAGTTCTTCGTCGCCGCTCATTCGTCCTCGTGGCGCGGGAGGGTCACGACCGGGAGGTCGGCCTCGGTCACCAGTCGCAGTGCGATGTCGCCGGTGAACAGGCGGATGAACCGACCGCCCTCACGCGGTGTGAACACGACCGCGGTCGCGCGCTCTTCGTCGGCGACGTCGAGCACGGCGTCGACGACGTCGGTGTCGTAGACGATCCGACGGTCGACGTCGCCGCTCGATAGCACGCCCTCGAAGGCGTCGAACGCCTCTTCGGCCGCTTCTTCACGCTGTTCGACGCTCGCTTTGTCGGCAGCGCCTCCGGCCTTCTCGACGACGTACACGACCGTCACGTGGCCGATGTCCGCGTCGTGAGCGTCGAGCGCTCGTGCGGTCTCGATGGCGTCTTGCTCGGATGCGACCGGCACCACGATCCGCGCGAGAAGGGTGCTCACAGGTGCTCACCTCCGCCAGGATCGGTCGGTCGTGTGAACCGTGTCTGTTGGTTGCGACGCAGTGTGTGTGCGACGGTCTCGCCGCCGCTGTATCGATCGGTCATACCGGACGCTCGGCCCGAGGCGGATTAAACGCTCCCCTCGCCGCCGGCGTCCGATTCGGACCGCGAACAGGAGTGGTCGCCCGTTGTCAGCGAAGGTCGTCCAACGAGACTGCAACGTCGGCGTCGATAGTGATCCACGTCGACTCCAGATTGTCGGGCGCGTACACCGTCACCGACGTCGGCCGTTCACCGTCGTCGAGCAGGTACCGCAGGTCGAACTCGGGCAGGTCGTCCAGTAGTTCCCCCTCCAGCTCCGCACGTCCGTCGCTGGTGTGCATACCGGGTGTGTACCGTTCACGTACTTCATACTGTCTGCCCAGTTCTCAACGGGGAGAACGAGAAACTGTGAGTCGGCCGCGCCGTTCAGTCGTCGCCGAACATCTGCCGCATCATGGGGTGCATCTCCATGAGTTGCTCTTCGGCGATCTCCTCGTACAGTTTGTACGTAATCGACACCGTCAGCAGCAGACCCGTCCCGGAGACGCCCCCCAGCGTGCCGAGCATATTCGCGATCACAGCGAGTGCGCCGACGAGCGCACCGCCGATGACGGTCACCTGCGGGATGTACCGCTCCATCACCTTCTCGATGACCTGCGGGTTCTTCCGGAAGCCGGGGATCTGCATCCCGGAGTTCTGAATCTGCTTGGCCGTCGCCTCCGGACCCATTCCGGTCGTCTCGACCCAGAACACCGCGAAGATGGCGCCGCCGATGATCATGAACGTCAGGTCGACGAGCACCCGGATGATGATCTGCCACGGTTCCGCGCCCACGGTGAACGCCCCCGAGAACCACATCCAGTCACTCCGCGACTGGATCGGCGCGAGGTAGTAGAACAGCCCGCTAACGGGCTGCCCCTGCGAGTAGACGCCGATGAACGCGGGGAGCGTCACGTAGTTGTTGAGGATCTGGCCGAGGAACTGGATATTCGCCTGCAGCGCGCGAACGAGGATCATCGGCAGGACGGACGCGTAGATGAGCTTCACGGGGAAGCGACCGCGTGCGCCCTTCACGCGAGCGTGACTCAGCGGAATCTCGACGCGAACCGACTCGGTGTACACGACGACCGCGAAGATGAGCGCCGTCGTGAACAGCGCGAGGATGTTCCCGGGGTCGAACAGCAGCGACTGGAAGAACGGATCCAGTTCGATGCTGCCGGTGATGATGCCGAACCACGCGGGGAAGAAGCCGGTCACCTGCGTCCCGAGTGCGGGGATGGCGAACAGCCCGGCGACGAGCTGTTGGCTCACCCCGGCGATGATGAACAGACCGATCCCGGAGCCGACGCCCCACTTGGAGATGACCTCGTCCATAAACAGGATGAGGACGCCGCCGACGAACATCTGCGCGAACAGCACCGTCTTCAAGCCGGTGACGCCGACGCCCAGCGAGGAGGCCAACTGCGAGTCGACCGGCAGGAAGTTCCCGGCGAACACCATCGGCAGCCCCGTCAGGCAGATCATCACGATCACCAGCAGCTTCTGGAGGCCCTGGTAGAGGATCTGGTCGCGGGGGTCGTCGGTGTCGAGGCCGAGTAGGTTCGCACCGCCGAGTAACTGGAGGACGATCGACGCCGTGACGATGGGACCGATCCCGAGCTGTAGAATCGACCCCTGTGACCCGGCGAGGATCGACCGGAAGCGGCCGTAGAAGTCGCCTTCGGCCCCGCCTGTTGCGAGCCCGAACATCGTGATGTTCGTCAGGAAGAAGTACATCACGAGGATGCCAGCCGTCCACGCGAGCTTCCGCTTGAAGGGCACGTGCCCCTCCGGACGCTCGACCGTGGGCATCCGCGTGAGTACGGGTTCCGCGGTCTCTTTCCAACCCATATTGCGTGTGTCTGGTTGGTCGGCACACCTTAACGCTTCGATTGGGGCCTCCGAGCGCGCCCCCGCGAAGCGCAAGACGGAACCACGGGTGATTCTCCCGTCGTCGGTCGAACGCCGTCGCTGACGGGTGTCGGTGACCGTGTGAAGAACCGAACCGCGAAACTGCGGTGGTGACTCCGACTACTCGTCGGCGTCGTCGGCCTCGGCCTCGGCCTCGGCGGCCTCGGCTTCCTCCTGCGCCTTCTTCGCGCGTTCGGTGAGTTCCGCAGAGCCGCCGGCCTCCTCGATGAGGCGGCGAGCCTCGGCGGTGAACGCGTCGGCCGTGACGTGGAGTTCGCCGTGAACCTGCCCGTCGCCGAGCACCTTCACGACGTCGACCTCGTGGCCGTCCTCGGCCACGTCACGCGCGTCGAGGGCGTAGCCGTCGCCCTCCTCCTCGGCGACCCCTTCGGCCGCCAGCAGGCCAGCGTCCTCGTCCAGTTTCTGGACGGAGACTTCGGCGACGACGTCCTGCACGCCCTGCGGGCGCTTGAAGCCGTGCTTACCCAGCGGACCGTACAGCTGCCGTTCGTGCTTCTTGCGGCCGGCCGCGCCGCGACCGCCCCGGTGTCCGGCACCGCGCCGGTTCTTGTGGGAGCCGCCGCCGTGCGTCCGCGAACCGCGTTGGCGTCGCTTCTTGCTCGTCATTATCGCATCGCCTCCAGGAGGCTGTCGATGTCGTCGTGGCGACCGAGTTCGCCACCGTTCTTGACGGCGTGTTTGATGCCCTTGTGGCCGCCGCGCGGGGCGTGCAGCCGAAGGACCGGCGAGAGACCCTGCTCGCGCAGCGTCGTCTCCTCGTCGACCAGCGCCGCTGCCAGCGACTCGACGTCGTCGTAGTCGGTGTTGTCCGCCACCCACTCGTCGTCGACGTCGGCGTCGCCCTCCAGCGGTTCGCCGCGGCGCTCGATGAGCAGTTCGACCGTCTCCTGGTCGGGCTCGCCGAACGCGACGAAGTCGTTCACCTTCGCAATCATCCCGCGGTAGGTGTCCTCCTCGGGCACCAGCGCGCAGTGGTTGATCGCGTGGATGTTGAGCATCTTCAGGGTGTCGCGCTGAGCGGCGGACATGTCGATCTCGCCGCGCAGTTGGACGACTGCCTGCATCAGTTCTCACCCTCCGCTTCGCGCTGGATGCGCCGCGCCCGGTCGGGCGTGCGAGCCTGCGAGGCGTTCTTCAGGGCGTTGAACGTCGCCTTCGCGAGGTTGACCGTCGTCCGGGTGTTCCCGTTCGACGACGTCCAGGCGTCCTGCACGCCGGCGAGTTCGAGGATGTTGCGGACGGTCGGTGCCGCCGCGAGGCCCAGCCCCTGCGGGGCGGGCTTGATCTCGACCTCGACGGATCCGGCCTTGCCGGTCGCCGTCCGGGTGAGGGAGTTGACTCCACCAGCGGAGTCCTCCCAGGAACCCGAGCCACGGTCGACCTTGATCATGTTCAGCTTGGCCACTTCGATGGCCTTCTGGATCGCGCCGCCGACCTGGTCGTCGCGGCCCTCGGCGTAGCCGAGGTAGCCGTCGCGGTTGCCGATGGCGACGACACAGCGGAACTTGACACGACGCCCGGAGTCGGTCATGCGCTGGACCATGTTGATGTCCAGCACTTCGTCCTCCAGGTCGGGGAGCAGCTGGTCGACCAACTGGTACTCCTTCAGCGGGAGTCCCGAGTTGAGCGCCTGCTCCATCGTGGTGATGTCGCCCTCCTGTACCTTCCGGCCGAGCCGCGTGCGCGGCTCCCAGCCGCCGTTTCTACTCATTGTCGAATTCCTCCGTCAGTGTCTCCCGAAGCTCGTCGAAGTGCTCGGGCAGGTCCGCCGCGTCGAACTCCCCGCTGTACAGCGGCTCGTCGAGCTGCTCGGCGAACTCGGCGATGTGCTCGCCGCGGTTGCGCGACCAGTCGGCGAGGACGCTGTCGTTGTGGGGGATTTCGAGCCCGGCGTCGATCGCTCCTTCCTGCACCGCGAACGCCTTGTTACCGGGCGTCGCGGTGTTCAGGCCGATGTCGAGGACGGCCTCTTCGAGGCCAGCCTCGACCGCCCGCAGGCCCGCGAGGTAGCCCGTGAGGTACGCGCTGGGGAGGTTGCCCGTGGGGGCTTCCCAGCCGTACTCCGCGAGGTCCTCGCTGGACGCGGACGCGTGTGTCTCATCACCGTTCGGACCGGGGGAAACCAGCTGCGCCCTGATGTGCTTGTTCGACAGGCGCGCAACGAGGCGCGGCTTGCCGGATTTCAGCAGGCGCAACCTCTGATGGTAGTCCGTCCGGACCTCTCGGCGACGTCGCATCGGTACCTTGTAGCGTGGTCCGGTCGCCATTAGTCGTCCTCCAGAGTTACGTCGTAGTTGTTCACGATGTACGAGTCGAGTCGGCGCACGTCCTCGAACTCCCCACCGGAGGCCTTGTTGTACAGTTCGCGGTACTGCGAACTGTCGAGGGGCCCGTCGTCGCGGAGTTCCTTGAGTCGTGCACGCTGGGCGCGGATCCGCGCGATCCAGTCGTCCTTGGAGTTCTGCCGGCCGCCGGCCTTCCCTTTGCGGGAGCCAGCACCGGTGCGGTGGCCGTACGCACGCTTCGCGTCGCGTTCGCGGGCCCGGCCGCGGGAGTTCCCCTTGGCGTCTTCGGCGCGGATGTTGCCCTGTTCGATCTGCTCGCGGATGTCCTCACGCGTGATTGCGTCCGCGAGTTCGTCCTGTGCTTCCGGGTTGAGCCAGACGCGGCTCTTGCCGACGTCGAGTTCGTCGGCGGCGAGCCGGCGCTGTGCTGCCAGGTCGCTCATTGGTCCACCTCGACTTCCACGTAGGTCGGGTTGAGAACGCGAATCTCGCGGTCCTCACACTCGTCTTCGATGGCTTCGCGCTTGCGACCGCCGACCGACGAGGCGATACGGACCGCCTGCGTCGCGGGGTCGACACCCTCGAGGTCGTCCGTGTTGAACACGCGGACCTCCTCGAAGCCGCTCGGGTGCAGGCCGCGGGCGGCCTTCGGCGAGCGGAAGCCGGCCTCGACCTTCGGGCCTTTGCCCTTGATGCTCCGACGCTGCTTCGAGAGCTGACCGCGGGGGCGACGCCACGAGGTCGGGACGCGCTTCTTCTTGTGGTAGTCCTGCCGGTTGAACTGCGGCGTGGACGTGCGGTGCTTCTTCGCGAGCGCACGAGCCTTCTCGGCGTCCAGCTCGGGCGTCTTGTCCGCGTGCCCGCGGGGGCGAAGCTCCGTCTCGACGTCCTCGGTGTCGGCCTCCTCGGCCTCCTCCTCGGGCTCGTCTTCTTCGATTTCGGCTTCGGTCTCCGATTCGACTTCGAGGCCGCCCACGTCCGCTTTGATGCGGGCCGCGAGGGCGTTCCCGACGCCGGAGACTTCTGCCAGTTCACCCTGCGAGGCGGCCTTGACGTCCTCGACGGACTCGTAGCCGGCCTCACGAAGCGCGTCGGCCTTCGACGGGCCGACGCCGGAGATGTCCTCGAGTTCCGCGATGTCGTCGCTCATTTAGACATCACCCGTGGGCTTTTGCGTGATGTACACGCCGTCCTGGAAGACGCGCGTGTCCTTGTCGGTCACGCGGGTCAACTGTTCGATGCCGGCGGCGGTCTGCCCGACGTCCTCTTTCGAGGGGCCAGTCAGGGTCAGTTCCTCGCCGTCGATCTGTACGTCGGTGTCGCCGCGGATCTTCGCGCGACGAGGTGCCGTCTCCCCGAGGAAGTTCGTGATGACGACTTCCTCACCCTCGACGGACACGTCCATCGGGAAGTGAGCGTAGAAGACCTCCATCTGGTACTCCCAGCCGTTGAGAACCCCGTGGACCATGTTGTCCACGTGGCTCTCGAAGGTGCCGACGGTGGCCTTGGTTTGTCGATCGGCGTCGTCCGGGTACGAGATGACGACGGCGTCGTCCTCGACGGAGACGCTGACGTTCGGGTACCACAGGCGGCGCGTCACCGAGCCCTCGGGCCCCTCGACGGTGAGGTCGAGGTGGTCGAGATCGGCGGAGACGTCCTCGGGTAGTTCGATTTCTCGTTCCATATCAGTAGACGTATGCGATTACCTGGCCACCGATGCCCTGTTCGCGGGCCTCGTAGTGGCTCATGACGCCGTGACTCGTGGTCACGATGAGTGCGCCGTAGTCTCGCGCCGGGAGGAATCGCTTCTCCCATTTCTCGTAGCCGTCTGCGGCCACAGAGTAGCGCGGCTTGACTGCGCCACACTCGTTGATGGCGCCCTTCAGTTCGACCTCGAACGTTCCCGCTCGGCCGTCGTCCACGAACTCGAAGCCGTCGACGTAGCCGCTGTCGTACAGGACTTCGAGCGTGGAGCCGATGATGTTCGAGGCGGGCTGGACCGTGTGCTGTAGGTGACCGACGTCCTCGGCGTTGTCGAGACCGGCGAGAGCGTCGGCGAGTGGGTCGTTACCTGCCATAGTTATCGGTACTTCCGGAACCCCATGTCCCGGGCGACCTCTCGGAAACACTGGCGACAGAGGTTGATGTCGTACTTGCCGACGAGCCCCTGCTTGCGCTCACAGCGACGGCACTGGGCCTCTTGGCCCGTGCGGCTGGAGGCGTGTTCGCCCGTCTCCTCGGGTCCGTTCGTTTCGATGTCTGCGTCGCTCATTGAGTGACCTCCACGTCGAACTCGCGTTCGAGGAACGCGACGGCGTCCTCGACGCTCATCCGGTGTCCGCTCGGGATGGACCGGGTGACCTTGTCTCGCTGGGAGACGCGGTAGCCGGGTCGCGTGAGCGTCACGGTGACGTCGAGCCCGTAGATTCCGATCTGCGGGTCGTACTCCTGACTCGGGAACTCGGTGTGTTCGGCGACGCCGAAGCTGAAGTTCCCGGTGTCGTCGAACTGCGACTGCGTGAGGTCGACCAGTTCCAGCGCCGTCTGCAGGAACTCGTCTGCGTCCTCCTCGCGCAGCGTGACCTTCGCCCCGATGGGGTCGCCGGGTCGGATGTCGAACTCGCCGATGGCGCGTTTGGCCGTCGTTCGAACCGTCTCCTGCCCGGTGATCTCTTCGAGGATGTCCTCGCCGTTGGCGAGTTCGCGACCACCCTGGCCGACGGCCATGTGGACGACGACCTTCTCGATGCGCGGTTCGCGCATGTCGTGGAAGGAGTCAGCCTCGCTCATTCGTCATCACCCGTGAAGTTCTCGTCGATGACGACGACGTAGTCTTCGACCGTCTCGAAGCCGCCCTCGTCCTGTTCGACGGTGACGGCGTTGGCGCCGGATCCGGCGGTGACGGTGATCTCTTCGACGGTGCCGATCTCCCCTGCGTGGGAACCGGCGACGGCGGTCACGAGCGCACCCTCCTCGTACGGGAAGTGCGCCACGACCTCCTTCGTCTCGTTGTCGACGACCAGCGAGTCGCCGCCGGCGTACGACGCCTCGTCGGTGACGAGCGTCGTGCCGTCGTGCAGCGTGTACTGGAAGTCGCCGCCGGCGACCTGCGTCTTGCCGGCGACCTTGCCCAGGCGCGAGGAGGCGGACTCCTCGTCGATGGGCGTCAGCGAGAGCCGACCGCCCTCGCCGGGGAACACGCGGTAGTACTCCTCGCGCTCGTTGAACGCCAGGATGTCGAACATCCCGACCGGGCGAGCCTCGTCCGAGACCGCCTTGCCGTTCACGAGCACGGATCCGTGATCGAGCGCGTAGCGCGCTTCCTTACGCGAGTCGACGTACCCCAGCACGTCCCGAAGGACGATGAGCAGGGGCACACCGGACTCGCCGTGCGGGCCCGCGCCCGCCTTCACGGTGAACGTCTCTTCCTTCCGCTCGATCGGCCACGAGTTCGGGGCCGACAGTCGCTTCTGGTGGTTACTCATGTTATGCAGCCTCCTCGTCGGACTCCAGTCGCGCCTCACGGCGGTCGTCGTCGAGATCGAGGTCGACGACGCGAACGTTCGAGGCGTCGAGGGGACGCGGAGTCTCCTCCCCGTCGGCCTTCTCGACGACGACGTCCTCGACGTGGATCACGGACTTCCGCAAGTCCACGTCGATGACCTCGCCCTCTTCGCCCGCGAAGTCGCCGCGCATGACCTCGACGGTGTCGCCCGCGTTGACGCGGACGTTCCGCTGGCCGTACTCCTCACGGAGCTCCTCCGAGAGGGTGGCGCGAACGAACTTCTGTCGCTCGTGCAGCGGCGCGTCCCGGGTCCGAGTGCGCTGTTTGCGTGGTTGTTCGCTCATACGATCTGTGTCGCAGTGGATGCGATGCTCCCGAAGCGTTCGGCGACCTCACGCGCGATGGGACCCTTGATCTCGGTCCCGCGCGGCTCTTCCATGTCGTCGATGACGACGGCGGCGTTGTCCGCGAACTTGACGCGCTGGCCACTTGGGCGACGGATGGGTTTGCGCTGGCGAACGACGACCGCTTCCAGCACCTGACGCCGCATCTCCGGCGTCCCCTTCGTCACCGAGACGGTGACCTTGTCGCCCACGCCCGCTTTGGGGTGGCGGTTCTTCGTCCCCGAGTAGCCCGCAACGGAGATGACCTTGAGTTCACGTGCGCCGGTGTTGTCGGCGCACGTGATCAGGGAGCCTTTCTCCAGGCCCTGCGTGACGTCGGCCTTCAGAGCCTCCATCAGGCATCACCCTCCGTGTCGAGCGTCTCGACGACGACGTGACTCTTCGTCTTCGACAGCGGCCGCGTCTCGGCGATCCGAACCCGGTCACCCTCCTCGACGTCGAGGCAGGGCGACAGGTGGGCCGGCACGCGGCTTCGTCGTTTCATATACCGGTCGTACTTCGGCACGAATACGTCGTATTCGCGCTCGACGACGACCGTCTTGTCCATCGATGTGGAGGCGACCGTTCCTTCGAGCGTCTGTCCGCGCACGGAAAGCGATCCGTGGAACGGGCAGTTCTCGTCGGAGCAGGCCTCCTCCGGTTCTGTTACGTTCAGTCCGATTGCCATTGGTGATCACCCGCACGTTCCGTGCGGAAGGCGGGTCGTGAGAGCAGTCTGGCCCCATCCACCGTAACGGAGACCGCGTCCTCGCAACCGTCCGACTGACCGGCTCTGACACCGGCAGTTTCGTACTGTCCCTGCTCCCCGGCCAGTGTGGGGTGCGTGGACGACGGAAGTTCGAACGCGGACCCGGGGGCCTTGCGGTCCCCCGCGGCTTCATCTATGGGCTGGGTGTGACGGCGGCCCACGCCGTCTCCCGATTCCTGCGCAGAGAGGACAAACCGGAACGTCGTCCCCTCTTTCGGCACGCGCTTGTCCCCCCGAGCGGTGCGCACCGTCAGGGTGCGCATACTCTCGGACACGACGACGCCAGCCAGCCCGACGTGGGCGTCGCTGGCGGCGGCGACCACCCGTACAGGGAGGCCGCGGAGTTCGTGTCGCGTGAGTGTCTCGGGGGTGCGTGCCATCGTCGTTACTCGTCTGCGTCGTCGAAGTCGCCTTCCTCGCGCTGGACCGTCTTGACCCGCGCGATGGTGCGCTTCAGCTCACCGACGCGCCCCGGGTTCTCCGGGGCACCGCCGGCCGCCTGCACCGCCTTCGCGTTGAGCAGTTCGGTCTCGAACTCTTCGAGTTCGGCCTCGCGCTCTGCGGGCGTCATGTCGCGAATCTCTTGGACGTGAAGGATCGCCATGTGTTACTCCTCCTCCTCGTCGGCGTCTTCGTCGTCCGATTCCATCTCCGCGACGAGGTCCTCGGCCTCGGCTTCGACGTCCTCGTCGAGGTCGTCGAGTTCGGGCTCCTCGTCGGTGGGTTCGGCCGTCTCGGCGTCGTCGCCGTCGGCCGTCTCCTCGGACTCGATGACCTCCTCGACGACCTCTTCGTCGATGACGTCTTCGGGGTCCTCGTCCGGAATCTCCGGTTCGTCGAACTCGGCGTCGACGTCGTCGGCCTCCGGAATTTCCTCGTCGTCCACGTCGGCGAGCAGGTCTTCCACGCCCTCGCTGGCGGGAGTCGCCTGCTCGACTTCGGGCGCGTCGGCGTCCTCGGCGATCTCGAAGTCGTCGGGCAGCACCGCGCCCGGCGGGATGATCTTCACCGTCACGCCGATGGTCCCGAGCTTCATGACTGCGACGCCCTGACCCTCGTCGACGACCTCTTCGGCGGGTTCGCCGTTGTGCTTGATGTAGCCGCGGTTGAACTTCTCCACGCGCGAGCGGGCACCCGTCACCTTTCCGGAGAGGACGATCTCGGCGCCCAGTGCGCCTGCGTCCATAATCCGGTCGATGGTGGTGTGACCCGCACGGCGGAAGTACCAGCCGCGCTCCAGAGCGTTCGCGAGACGGTCCGCGACGATCTTCGCGTTGAGGTCGGGTTCGTCGACCTCCTGCACGTCGATCTGCGGGTCGTCCATATCGAAGCGCTCCTCGAGTTCGGTGGTCACCTTGCGGATGTTCTTTCCGCCCTTGCCGATGACCATCCCGGGCTTCTCGGCCTTGAGCACGATCTGCGTGCCCATCGGGGTCTTGGCGACGTCCATGCCGCCGTAGCCGGCGCGGCCGAGTTCCTCTTCGAAGAACTCGTTGATCTGGCTCCGCTGGAGCCCGTCCTCGATGAACTGATGTTCGTCCGCCATGTTATGCGTCTTCCTCCTCGATGATCATTTCCACGTCCACTTGCGGGCTGTTCCAGGGGCTTGCGCGACCCATCGCGCGGGGCTTGCGACCCTGCTGCTCGCCAACCTTGTGGGCGGCGACGTGCTTGATCGTCATCGCCTCGCCGTCGAACCCCTGCTCGATGGCGTTGTTCTTGACGTTCTCAAGGAGCTTCAGGAAGTCCTTGGAGGCCTTCTCGGGGTAGCGGCCGGCGTCCCAGCCGTCGATGTCCGAGCGGTGACCCACGCCGGAGTTGTGCTTGCGGAACGGGACGGAGCGATCTCCGTCGATGACCGCGTGCAGGTACTCCTCTGCGTCGGCGACCGTCTCGCCGTTGATCTCTCGGGCGATGGCCTTGCTGTGCTTGAAGCTGATCTGCCGCTCGCGGAGCATCCCCTTGGCGGTGGTCTCCGGGTCGGCGTCGACGCTGTAGCTGATTCCCATTGTTACTTGAGGGGCACGAACTTCGAGGACCGGGTCGCGCCGATACCGGCCTGCCCGTGCTCCACGGAGTTACGGGTCAGGTTGAACTCGCCGAGGTAATGCCCGATCATCTCGGGCTCGACGACGACGCGCTCGAACGACTGGCCGTCGTACACCTCGAACGTGAGGTCGACGAACGACGGCACGATCGGCATGTCGCGGACGTGCGTCCGGATCGGGTCGTTCGCCGTCTCCTCGGCGGTGGCGTCCTCGGCGGCTTCCAGCAGTTTGTGGTGCTGGACGCCGAGTCCTCTGGTGATACTTCGCCGCGCACGGGCGGGCAGCAGTTCCGCGACTTCTTCGAGCTCCATCTCCTGCAGCTCGTCGAGCGTGTGACCGCGGTAGGTGAACTCACCCTCGCGGCCGGTGCGGTATTCCTGACTCATGGGTTACTTGTTGCCCCCGCGACCGGTTCGCTTGGAGGCGATGTCACCGACCTTCCGGCCCGGCGGGGCGTTCCGCGAGACGGATTTCGGCTGTCCGGGGTGCTGGCGGCCACCGCCACCGAACGGGTGGTCGACGGCGTTCATCGCCACACCACGGACGCGCGGGTACTTCGTCCCGCGAGAGCGCATCTTGTGGTACTTGTTCCCTGCCTTGACGAACGGCTTCTCCGTCCGACCGCCACCGGCGACGACGCCGATGGTCGCGCGGCAGTCCGGGTTGAGGCGCTTGACCTCTCCGGAGGGAAGCTGAACGACCGCAACGTCACGGTCGTGGGTGAGCAGCGTCGCGTTGACACCCGAGGCGCGGGCGAACTTGCCGCCGTCGCCGGGCTTGGACTCGACGTTACACACCGGAACCCCTTCGGGAATCTCTGCGATGGGGAGCGTGTTGCCGGGCTTGATCTCCGCGGAGACGCCGACCGACAGCGTCTCGCCGACGGTGATGCCCTCCGGCGCGAGCACGAGGCGGCGGTCGCCGTCCTCGAACTCCACGTCCGCCAGCGGTGCCGACCGTGCGGGGTCGTGCTCGATGCCGACGACCTCGCCGTGGACGGTGTCCGCGGCGTCCTCTTCGATCTTCTTGTGCTGCTTGTCCGACTTGTAGCGGTGCGACGGGGCTCGGAACGTCGAGCCACCGCGACCGCGTCGTTGTCCCTGAATCCTGCGTCCCATGGTCAGAACACCCCGATTCGCGAGGCGACTTCCTGCGCGTCGTCGTCCTCGACGAGTTCGACGGTTGCCTTCTTCTTGCCCTGGGGGGTCACCTGCGTCCGGACCGACTCGACGCCGACGTCGAACTGCGCGGAGACCGCGTCTGCGATCTCGTGTTTGTTGGCGTCGATGTCGACGATGAACTGGAGCTTGTTCTGGAAGTCCATCTCGTCCATCGCCTTCTCGGTGACGAGCGGGTGGTGGATGACCGACTTCATCGCTCGGCCACCTCCTCCAGTGCGCTCTCGGTGAAGACGGTCAGGCGACCGGCGTGCGTGCCGGGTGCCAGGTCCTCGACGTTGACCTCACGACCCGTGGTCACGTCCACGCCCGCCAGGTTGCGTGCGGCCTTCGACGGCTCGCCGCTGGTGACGAACAGAACCGATTTGGGCTCTTTCGTCTTGCGGCCACGGGTGGTCCCACGACCGGCGCGGATGTTGCGCCCCTCGTCGGCGCGCTCAACGTCGCCGTGGACACCGACGGCCTCGAGGAAGGAGACGACCTCCTTCGTCTTCACGAGGTCTTCGAACTCGTCGGAGACGACGAGCGGAAGCTCGGTGTCCTCGTCGAAGACGTGGCCGCGCTCGGCGACACGCTCGGCGTCGGCGGTGGCCGCGATGGCCGACCGGGTCGCGAGCTTGCGCTCTTTGTCGTTTACCTTCTTGCTCTGGTCCTTCTCGGCCTTCGGCGGGTGGGCCCGGCGGCCCTTGACGGTCTGCGGCACGCGGCGACCCTGCCCGTTCTGTCGGGGCACGTGGGCCATCCCGCGACCGGAGCCGAACGACTCCGCGGGGGTGCGGAGGCCGGCGAACTCGTCAGCGCCGTACGCCTGCTTTCGGTTTGCCTGTGCGGCGACGACGGCCCGCTGGATCAGGTCCGAGCGGAACTGCGTCTCGAAGACGTCGGGGAGGTCGACCTCGCCCGCCTCGTCGCCGTTCAGGTCGCGTACTGTTGCCTTCATTATCCTTGGTTCGATTCGGTGGAGACGTAGCGCACCTCAGGGTCGAGGCGCGGCTGGTCGTTCGGCCGGATGGCCGGGCGGAACCGCAGGAGGCGCTTGGAGGGGCCCGGCAGCGAGCCCTTCACGAGCGCGTAGTGGCCGTCCACCTCGCCGTAGCCCTTGAAGCCGCCCTCGACGGAGGCGTCGTCGCCCTCGCCGAAGTCGATGAGCCGCTTGTTGAGCTCCGTGCGCTGGTGGTAGCCGGTCTGCCCCTGCTGGGGAACGGTCGAGCGAACGCGCGACGGGTTCCACGGGCCGAGGTTACCGATCCGGCGCCGCCAGCCCTGTCGTGCGTGTTTGCCCTTCCGCTTCTGGACGCCCCAGCGCTTGACGGGACCCTGGGTGCCCTTCCCCTTCGTGACGCCGGAGACGTCCGCGTACTCGCCGGCGCGGAAGACGTCGCCGAACTCGTGTTCGCCGCCATCTTCGACCAGGTCGAGTGCGTAGTCGAGGCGCTCGTCGACCGAGCCACCGCCGACACGCGTCTCCATCACGTCAGGCTTCTTCTTGGGGACGTTCGAGAGCTTCGCCGGTTCGGTGTGCGTGATGAACCGGAGGTCGTCGACGACGCCGTCGTCGACCAGTTCGCGAAGTTCCGCGGCGTCTTCCTCGAAGGTGTTCTCCGCCGGCAGGTCGAGCACGCGGTCGAGTTCGTCGTGGAACTCGGTGGCCCAAACCTCGGTGACCGGCTTCTGTCCGTACGGCGTGTCTTCGTAGGCTCGCAGGGCGACTGCCCGCATGGGGGGCACCTCCACGACCGTCACGGGAACGGACTCCTCCATCCCCTCGCGTGGGGAGTTGGATTCGTCGTTCACCATAACGACGTGGGTCATGCCCGCCTTGTAGCCCGCGAAGCCCTGGACGCCGGCAGCGCCGTCGTCCTCGGGCCACGAGCGGATGCGGGGGACTTCACTGCTCGCGCGCTTGCGCGGGCCGAAGCCCAGCGAACCCTTGCGTGGTCTGCTTGGTTGTGGCATGTTGTTTGCTTACTCCGTGAGCGTGAGCGGCGAGAGCGCGGCGAAGATCGCTTCTTCGGTCCGCACCACCTCGCTGCCCTGTCGCGGAATCGCGTTCAACCAGAGATCGAACCCCGAGCCGTCCGTGGCGTCGGGGTCGACCGGGACATCGTCGGTGTCCAGACCGATGATGTCCGGAAGCCCTCTGCCGGGTGCGCCGAACGCGACCGCCACGTGTGTGTCGCGCATCCGTGCGCGCACGTCGCCGAGCCGCGAGACGGACAGTTCGCGTCCGTGTCGCGATGTGGCGATGGCGGTTTCGGCGTCGGCGAGGGCATCCTCCAAGGCCGCGCCCGTCACTCGGAACCCCGGTGGGGGGTCGTCGGTGAGGCGGGCACGGACCGGTTCTCTCGAAGAGACCCTGACGGTGACGCGCTCCCCCTCCACGTACTCCCGTCCGGGAGACGCGTGCAGGGAGATCGGGTGTTGCATTCCGCAATTGACCCGAACGCGGCCTTCAGGTCCGACCTCGGTCACGATTCCCTCTCGTAATTCCGACCCGTCTGGGTCGGAGCGAGCGGGCCGCATCGGCGGGAGCACGCCGACGTGTCGGAGTTCGTCGCGTTTCCCCCACACCTCGCGTCGGAGGTAGGAGGGAGTCGCGCAGTACTCCAGCACGGTCTTCACGTACTCCTCACTTCTACGGCGTTCGCCTTCCCTGTCTGGGAAGACGACCAACCGGTCCGCCCGGAAGATCGTCGCCGCGCGGGCGACGTAGCCGAGTTTCCGTGTGGCCTCGCGGCCGTCCTCGGCCTCCCGGACGAGCGACGACGGAACGAGTACGTCGAGTCTCGTTCCGTTCATTGTCGCTACACCGGACTGTACTGCAAGCTTGCTCGGCCCCGACCTAAAAGGGTATTGAATCGCCGGCCACGGCGTGACGGCTTCACACACCCGTTATCGGAGGTTTCACGTGACACTCTCTCACGTGCCACACGCCACCAGACGAATGTCATTCAGAGACACGTTACGTTCCCACACTGCGGAACCGGAAGAACGGATTTATATATCACCCTGCCGTTAGTAGAAAATGCGCACCGGGAGAAAGCCGGAGACGGCGCCCGGATGCAGGTACGCACTGGTAGTGTAGTGGTATCACGTGACCTTGCCATGGTCACAACCTGGGTTCAAATCCCAGCCAGTGCATCTTCTTTCGAAGACCACCCGACGAGACGTAGTCTTGTGATGTCCACCATCGATCCGTTGGTCTGCCAGCACGTCGTCCCTACTCCGGCCGTACCGTCCTCCAAACAGCCATTCGTGTTGTATATTCACCATATTTGACCGTTTCTTTAATATCTGATAACGCCTGACTGGTGATGACCCGGTTTCAATCCGGCACGTTCGAGGACTTAGATGAGCAGCTATCCGGTACGAGGTGTCGATCCAGTGGGTCCAGCGGCCACGACCCACCTACCATTCCAGATCAGTGTCGACTATCTGGTCCGAGTGTTCGGCGAGGCGGCCGAGTTCGTCCTCTCGAACCCGGAGGTGTTCGTCGCGTTCGTCCTCTGGCAGTTAGTACTTCTCTACACCGTCCCGGTGCTGTTCTGGGACTTCGAACTCGGCGTGTACTGGCTCCGAAACTGGCAGAACCGCAGGAACCGCGACCGACAGACAGAGTGGGGACTCGACGCCCTCCAGGTCCGAATCGTGACTATCGACAACGCCGCGGTGGTACAGGAGACGGTCGATTCGCTCCCCGATGGCGTCGAAGACATCGTCGTCGTCGCCGAGCGACCCATCGACGTCGAGAAAGAGACCGACTGGCAGGTGTTCGGCGGCACCGCCGGCGAGAACTCGATCCGGATCGACGGGACCCGGTACCAGACGTACCCCGGATTCCGGTCGGGCTTCCGGGCGTTCCTCGACGAGTAGCCTGTCGCCGCGAGAGCGCGACCGTCGACCGTTGGAGAGAACACCGATAGGACACCAACCCTTATTCGACGGCCCCCGTATCCACGCCATATGGATGAATTAGACGACGTGTTCGTCGCCCAGGTTATGTCCGAGAGCCTCTACACCGTCACGCCCGAGACGCTGGTCGAAGAAGCGGCCAACGGGATGATGGAGCGTCGCATCGGCTCCGTCATCGTCGTCGACGACGACGGCACGCTCCGAGGCATCCTCACCAACACGGACTTCGTCCAGATCGTCGCGGAGCGACAGCCCAAAGACCAGACGCCCGTCTCCGAGTATATGAGCGCAGACCTCATCACGGCCGCCCCTGGGGACTCGCTGTCGCACGTCGCGGACACGATGCTCGAACACGGCTTCCACCACATGCCCGTCACCGACGGCGACGAGGGCGTCGTCGGCGTCGTCTCCACGACCGACCTCACCGCCTACCTCTCGCGGCTCCCCCGATAACTCACACGCGCACGCGCGACCCTCGCATCGGATCGTACTGCACCTACTGTACTGCGTCGTGTCGTTACGACGAGCGCTCGCGTCCGCCGTCGCGGGCGGCAGTCGCCTCCGAGTCGGCGCTTTCATCGACCGCGTCCGGGTCTGGTGTCCACCACATCGACACGCCGACGTCACGCCCACGCAACAACGCCTCGGTGTCCACCTCGACGCGGGTCGGCGGCGGGAGCGTCACGGATTCGCTGTCGAACGAGACCGTTACGGCGACGGGCGAACCTTCGTCGCCGTCCGCAGCGGCGAGGAGTCGTTGGAGGTGGTCGAGGTCGTCGACCACTGCTTCGCGATTCGGACGGTCGGGGGCCCTCTGCACGCCGCCGAACACCGGGGCGATGTCGACGTCCGCAGAGCGATTCGAGAGAACTGCGTTGACGGCCGCTCCGAGCAGCAACAACAGCCCCGAGAGGTACAGCCACGAGAGGAACACGAGAATGGCGGCGATGACGCTCTGATCCGGTTGGGCGCTACTCCAGGAGACGTACACGCGAAACAGCGACTCCGCCGCGGTCAGCCCCGCGCCCGCGAAGACCGCTCCCGGAAGCACCTCGACTGCACTCACGTCCGCATCCGGGAACACGTAGTACATCGGAAACAGCGTGACTGTCAGCGCGAGCGCGAGTGCGAACCGCGAGAGCGCCCATCCGGCGGGGCCGGTCGCCACACCGGCGACGGCATCCGTCAGCGCCGCACCGACGACGACCGCGAGACCGAAGGTGACCAAGACGAGGACGCCGTCACCGAGTTGGTCGAGAAACGTGTTCTCGGCCTCCGTCTCGTAGATGTCGGAGAACGCCGTGTCGAGTCCGCGGAACACCCGAAGCGCCCCCCACATGAGGACGGCGACACCGGCGACAGAGAGAGTTCGCGAGGCGCTCGCACGCTCTAACTCCGCGAGCAGTTCCCGCCCGGCGTTGGGCGTGAGTGCGGCCGCGACGAGCGACTCGAACGACGACTCCAGCCCTCGGCCGCCGACCGACGAGAGGACGACGACCACGAGGACGAGCAACGGGAGCAACGAGACGAACGCGTGGTAGGCGACGCTGCCAGCGAGAAAGGTTATCTTCTCGGTGCGGACTTCGTGAACGACCGCGCGGGCGAGCGAGACGACGCGGTGTCGATCCATAGCCGGCCAACGCACCCGGAGGCGAAAAACACGCCGGCGGCGCTGGAATCGTCTGACGACTACTGCGGCGCGTGGCGGGCCACTCTGGGAGGAACCGCTTAGTCGCTGGCGGTAGTGTCGAGGGTATGACAGTCATCGCGCTGTTGAGCGTCGCACCGGTCGTCGAGGGGAGTATGTCGAGGGAAGTGGCGAAAGCAGTCGCCGTACTCGACGACTTCGACGTAGCCTACGAGACGAACCCGATGGGAACCGTCATCGAGACCGAGTCGATGGAAGAGTTGATGGCGGCGGCGACCGCCGCGCACAACGCCGTCGACGGCGACCGCGTCTCCACGTTCCTCAAGATAGACGACAAGCGAACCCGGTCGCAACGGGCGAGCGAGAAGGTAGACGCAGTCGAACGGGAACTCGGGAGGCCCGCGCGGAGCGACGAGAGTTAATAACTCAGGCAGATACGATTAGTATAATAGAGTAAAAATAGGCGGCCTATTGGCAGTCGAATTAATAACGCTTGGCGGACTAGGGTCGGTACGAAGATGCCAGGAGACGACCCGACGGGGGAGAAGGCCGCCCGTGGGTCCGACGGTGACGGGCCTACTGCCCACGACGGCCGCGACGAACACGCGAATCACGACCACGACAGCACAGCGTCGGATCTGCCGACCGAAGAGGCGACGGCAGGCGCGGTCGACGCCGAGACGGACCTCTGTCTGTCGGTGCCGGAGATGGACTGCGCGTCGTGTGCGTCGAAGGTGACGAACGCCGTCTCGGCCGTCGACGGGGTCACCGACATCGACCCGCGCCCGACGACGGGGACGCTCATCGTCGGAACCGACGGCTCGGTCGACCGCGACTCCGTCGTCGCGGCCGTCGAGTCGGCCGGTTACGCCGTCGCGGACGACACCGAGTCGGTGACGCTGTCGATTCCCGACATGGACTGCGCCTCGTGTGCCTCGAAAGTAACTCGTGCCCTCGACGGCGTCGACGGCGTCCGCGAGTTCGAGACGCGCCCGACGACCGGCACGGTCGTCCTCCGATTCGACCCCGACAGGACGAACCTCCAGTCGGTCGTCTCCGCAGTCGAGGCCGCCGGCTACGAGGTCGAGTCCACGTCGCTCGACGACGACGGCGGAGCGTCCGCGTCGGTGTGGCGGAGTCGCCGAGCGTACGCGACGTACGCGGCGGGTCTGCTCACGCTGGTCGGCCTCGTCCTCGCGAATCCGCTCACAGGCTTCTCGGGGCCGACGGTCGACGTACTCGGCCGCGCAGTTCGGATCGGTGACCTCGCGTATCTGGGCGCGGTCGCGGTCGGCGGCGTCCCCGTCTTCCGCAACGGCTACTACTCGCTGCGCCAGCGCAGCCTCGATATCGACCTGCTGATGAGCGTCGCCATCCTCGGTGCGGTCGCCGCGGGCATCGGCTTCGACGAACCGCTGTACTTCGAGGCGGCGACGCTGACCACGCTGTTCTCCATCTCCGAACTGCTGGAGTCGGCGGCGATGGACCGCGCGCGAAACTCCCTGCGGGAACTGATGGAACTGTCGCCCACGGAGGCGACGGTCGTCCGCGACGGCGACGAACAGACTGTCCCCGCCGAAGAGGTGGACGTGGGCGAGACGGTCGTCGTTCGCCCCGGCGAGCGTATTCCTCGCGACGGCGTCGTTCGCGACGGCACGAGCGCAGTGAATCAGGCCCCTGTCACGGGCGAGTCCGTCCCCGTCGACAAGGCCGCCGGCGACGAGGTGTTCGCGGGCACCATCGTCGAGGGCGGCTACCTCGAAGTCGAAGTGACGACGCCCGCCGGAGAGGACACCCTCTCCCGAGTCGTCGAGATGGTCGAAGCCGCACAGAGCGACCGCTCGGAGCGCGAGCAGTTCGTCGAGCGGTTCGCGGGCTACTACACGCCCGTCGTCGTCGGCTTCGCCCTCCTCGTCGCACTCGGCCCGCCCCTCGCACTCGGCGGGGCGTGGGATACGTACGTCCTGTACGGCCTGACGCTGCTCGTCCTCGCGTGCCCCTGTGCGTTCGTCATCTCCACGCCCGTCACGGTCGTCTCGGGCATCACCGCCGCCGCGCGTAACGGCGTCCTGATCAAGGGCGGATCGTACCTGGAAGCGATGGGCGACGTGGACGCCGTCGCCTTCGACAAGACGGGGACGCTCACGAAGGGCGAACTGACTGTCACCGACGTCATTCCGCTCGGCGACAACACCGAGGCCGACGTGTTACGCTGTGCTCGTGGTCTCGAACTCCGGTCGGAACACCCCATCGGCGACGCCATCGTCGACCGCGCGAACGCTGAAGGCGTCGACGACCGAACCGTCGAGGACTTCGAGGCCGTCACCGGAAAGGGCGTCACCGCGACGCTCGACGGGACGCCCCACTACGCGGGCAAGCCCGGCCTCTTCGCCGACCTCGGCTTCGACCTGTCGCACGTCCACGCGGCCACCGACGGCGGCGTCGTCACCCGCACCTCTCGCGCAATCTGTGAGCAGAACAACTGTCTCGACCTCCTGAGCGATACCGTTCCCGAACTCCAGTCGGAAGGGAAGACGGTCGTCCTCGTCGGCACAAAAGACGACTTGGAGGGCGTCGTCGCTGTCGCCGACGAGGTGCGCCCCGAGGCCCGCCGCACGGTCGAACGCCTCCGCGAGGCGGGCGTGCGGACGGTGATGCTCACCGGCGACAACGAGCGAACCGCCCGCGCCGTCGGGGCGCAGGTCGGCGTCGACGAGGTCCGCGCGGAACTGCTCCCCGACGAGAAGGTGGCCGCCGTTGAGGAGTTGCTCGCGGAACACGACGGCGTCGCGATGGTGGGCGACGGCGTCAACGACGCGCCCGCCCTCGCCACCGCGACGGTGGGCATCGCGATGGGTGCGGCGGGCACGGACACGGCGCTGGAAACTGCGGACGTGGCCCTCCTCGCCGACGACCTCTCGACGCTGCCGTACCTGCGGACGCTCGCGGAGCGAGCGAACGGCGTCATCCGGCAGAACGTCTACACCAGTCTCGCGGCGAAGGCGGCGCTGGCGGCGGCGGTCCCGTTCGGTCTCGTCCCCATCTGGTTCGCCGTCCTCGCTGGCGACGCCGGGATGACCGTCGGCGTGACGGCGAACGCGAGTCGACTCGCGCGCGTCTCACCCGACGACCCCGGCTCGGAACCAGCCGAGGTGGGCGCGACGGCCGACGACGGGGCCGACACTACCGACACGGCGGCCGCTCCCACCGACGAAGACGGTGAGGACGACGACAGCCACGCCGACCCGCCGAAGGCCGCGTGACCGAACCGAGAAGCATTATCCCGCCGGCCGCGAACCGCGGCGTATGCCCCAGTTCAACGCCTTCTTCGAGACGCTTCGCGACCGCATCGACCGCAAGGACACGGTGGTCTCCGTCGGCCTCGACGCCGACCTCGACCGCATCCCCGACCACCTCCACGAGAAGGATCTGCCGCGGTGGGCGTTCAACCGTCGCATCATCGACGCCACCCACGAGTACGCCGCCTGCTACAAGCCCAACGCAGCCTTCTACGAGGACGCCGACGGCTGGCGAAGCCTCCGCGAGACGGTCGCGTACGCTCACGGGAAGGACGTGCCCGTCTTGCTGGACGCGAAGCGTGCCGACATCGGCAACACGGCCCGGAAGTACGCCGAGTTGCTGGACCACGTCGACGCCATCACCGCGAACCCGTACATGGGTCGCGACTCGCTGGAGCCGTTCCTCTCGAAGGCCGACAAGGGTGTGTTCGTCCTCTGTCGCACCTCGAACCCCGGCGGGGCGGACCTGCAGGACTTGGAACTGGCGTCGGGCGAACCGCTGTACCGCCGGGTCGCCGCCGTCGCCGACCTGTGGAACGAACGCGGCAACGTCGGCCTCGTCGTCGGCGCGACCGCGCCCGATGAGTTGGAGGAACTCCGCGAGGAGGTGCCCGACCTCCCGTTCCTCGTCCCCGGCGTCGGCGCGCAAGGCGGCGACGCGGAGGCGGCCGTCGAGTACGGCCTCGCCGACGGCGTCGGTCTCGTCAACTCCTCGCGGGGCATCATCTTCGCAGGTGAGGACGCTGGCGAGAACTTCGCGAAGGCGTCCGGGCAGGCCGCCAAGCGCCTCCGCGACCGACTGAATCGGCATCGAACCGAAGCGTAGCGTCCGTCGGCCGCTATCGGTTCTGCGAACCGGGCAGGTTCGTATTTAGGTGTCGAGCGACGAAGGGGGCGTATGCTTTCCGACGGTGCTGTCGTTGTCATCTTCGCGTTCCTCGCGGGTGGCACGGCGACGGCCGTCGGGACCTACGCGTGGCAAAATCGTGGCGAACCCGGTGCGGCCCCCTTCGCCGCCTTGATGGCGGGTGTCGCAGTCTGGTCGCTGTCGTACGCACTCGCGTTGACCGCGTTCGATCCGGGCGTGCGCGAACTGTTCGAGGTTCCACTCGAAATCGGGAAAGCGATTATCGCGCCCGCGTGGCTCCTGTTCGCGTTGGGCTACACCGGACGCGGCGAGTACGTCAGTCGCCGACTGATCGCCGTGCTGGCGGTCGTCCCCGTGGTGACGACCGTCCTGGTCGCGACCGCGCCGACGCACGGCCTGATGTGGACGAACTACCGTATCACGCCCGTCTTCGGGGCCGCGACGGTGACGTTCGATCCGGGGCCGTGGTTCTACGTCCACGCCGCCTTTGGGTGGGCCGTCATCGGCGCGGGGGTGGTGTTCTTGCTCGAACCGGTGCTGTCGTACGGGTCGCTGTATCGCGATCAGGGGATCGCTCTCATCCTCGGGACCGCCGTCAGTTTCGTCGCGCACGTGAAGGCGACGTTCTTCATCCCGCCGGTCCCGGCGCTCGATCTGACGCCGTTGACGCTCGCCATCACGGGGATACTCTTCGGGTTCGCGCTGTTCCGATTCGAACTCCAGGGCCTGCTTCCAGCGACGCAGGTGCTCGGCCGCCGCGCGGCCATCGAGGACGTGGGCGTCGGTCTCGTCGTCGTCAACGCGGACGGACAGATCATCGAGTTCAACGGCGCTGCGCGGCCGGTGCTGGGCGTGGACAGAGAAGAGGAGGCGGTCGCGGGAACGCCGTTGTCGACGTTCGTCGACGACGTCGACCTGAAGACGACGGAGCCACAGCGTATCGAACAGACGCACGCGGCGCAGTATCGCGTGTACGAGGCGACCGTCTCCGCCATCGCAGACCACCACGATCGGACCGTCGGCTACACGGTCACGTTCGCGGACGTGACCGACCGAGAGGCACGCAGACAGCGCCTCGAAGTGCTCAACCGCGTCCTCAGACACAACCTCCGCAACGATATGACGGTCGTCGTCGGCAACGCGGACCTCCTCGCCGAACGTGTCGAGGAGGCGGACGCACCGCTCGCCGACGCCATCCGCCGCCGCGGGCGGGCACTCCAACGACTCGGTGAGAAGGCCCGCGACGTAGAGGAGATACTCGACGGCGACGACCGCGGCGTCCACGACGTGTCCGCGAGAGCTCTGTGTCGCAGCCTCGTCGAACAGACGCGCGAATCGTGCCCGAACGCCGATATCGCCGTCGACGTGCCCGAAGGCCTGACGCTCACCGTCCGAGAGTCGGTGTTGGACGTCGTCCTCTGGAATCTCGTGGAGAACGCCGCAGAGCACACCGACGAATCGGCCATCCGCGTCGCCGTTCGGGTCGACGACGACGGCGTGCGGTTCGTCGTCGCCGACGACGGCCCCGGCATCCCGGAGACGGAACTGGAGAGCATCCGCACGGGCACCGAGAGCGCCCTCTCACACGGGAGCGGTCTCGGACTCTGGGTGGTTCGGTGGGGAACGCGCATCCTCGGCGCAGACCTGTTGTTTGACGCCGACGACGGCGGGACGACTGCGACGGTGACGCTCCCACGCCACGTGGTCGCGGATGGTGATTCCCCCGACAGCGCGGGCGGGGATGGTGACCCCGTTCGCTCTGCCGCGATCGACGCCCCCCAACAGACGCCGGTGACCGACGGGGACGGTGTCTCTGTCGACGCGACCGCCGACGCGAATCGCGAGCCTCGGGAGTGACGGCCGATCCGAGCGGCTTGTCGGCGGGGTCAGTCAGTCCCGAAGCCGTGCGCACTCGACGCACGTGCCCGCGGCCTCGTCGTAGTGGTCCGCACAGACGGCCGCGCCACAGTGGTCGCAGGTGAAGCGCGCCGGGGCGGCTTCACACGAATGCAAGGAGGCAGCCACGGCTTTAGCCGTGGGAGGAATCCGACAATCCTCGAACAAACCCACGAGCGATGGCAGTCCGACTCCCCACGCCAATCGTAGAAATATAAAGAAATACTTTGAGATGTGAAGTACAGATGGAGGACGCGATTCGCACCGTCAAGGTCAAACTCGACGTACCCCACGAGCGGTGCGACGACCTCCATCAAACCAAAAACCAGTTCCTCCACTGTGCGAACACCACCGCAGAGTGGGCGTGGAGACACCCACACGACTACTGCGTCACCTCGAAACAGAACGCCGAGAACGCCCTCTACAACCAACTCCGAAACGAGACGGAGTTGACCGCAAACCTCGTGCAGAAAGGGATTCGTCGTGCTATCGAGGCTACGAAAAGCGGTGTCGCCCGACTCAAGAAGGGTGAGAAAACCAGCCAACCGCAGTTTGATGCGTGGAGCGTCGTCTATGATAAGCGGTCAGCGACGTTCCACCGCGACCACGTTTCCCTTTCCACGGTGAGCGGTCGCGTCGAGTGCGACTACGTGCTTCCCGACAACCCCAACGAAACACCGATTGGCGAGTACCTGCTGAACGAGGACTTCGAGTTCCGAATGTCCACGTTGCAGTACGACCGCTCTACGGAGTCGTTCTACCTCCACGCTCGGATGCGCCGAATTGAAAGTGACGAGCAGTCCACGACTTCTTCTGACGCCGAGCACAGAACAGTCCTCGGCGTCGACCTGAACGTGGACGGCTCGCTCGCCGTGACTTCCACGGGCGCGTTCATCGGGAACGCCGACGAGATGAATCATCGGCGCCGAGAGTTCGAGAAGACTCGCGGGTCGATGCAACAGACAGGGACGCGCTCGGCGCACCTGTCGATTCAGTCGATGCAAGATCGAGAACACCGCTGGATGCAGGACGAACTGCACCGCGCCTCGAATCAGATTCTCGAAGAGGCTCGCGACCACGGCTGTACGCACATCGCCTTCGAGAATCTGACCGACATTCGCGAGCGGATTGCCGGTGCGAAGCGATTCCACGCGTGGGCGTTCCGACGCCTGTACCAGTACACCGAATACAAAGCCGAAATGTTCGGAATCGAGGTTGAACAGATAAGTCCAGCATACACCTCTCAGCGGTGTTCGTCGTGTGGATTTACGCACGAATCGAATCGACGGTCGAAGCACGAATTCGTGTGTCAGAAGTGCGAGTACGAACTGAACGCGGACTACAACGCGAGCAAGAATATCGCTCGCAAACTTCTCAAGCGACTCCACTCGGGGCAGACGTCTTCGGGTGGAGGCGCACCCCGTCAGTGTGCGCTGACGTCAGGGACGCTGAACCTGAACGGCGATTACACCGCCTCCGTCAAAGCGACGGCAGAAGGGGAGTCCACTGACAAGCCCACGACTTCAGTCGTGGGTCACTGACACACCTGACACAGTCCGGTGACGCTCATACTCGTCTCTCTCCGCTGTTCGCGGAGTCTCATCACGGTTGGTGTGCTCGGTGGCCCGGCGAGGGGTTTACGGTTCGCCGTCGCCGATACTGGCTGTGGACCGTGACGTACTCATCCTCGGGATCGCCGCCGTGCTCGCCGGGTTGACGGCGACGCTCGTGATGCTCGGGATCACGCAGTCGCTGTTCGTCCTCGTCGCGGCCATCCCGACCGGGGCGGCGGCGTACTTTATGTGGTATCAGGCGTCCGGCCGGATGAAGGAGGACCTCCGCGACCGAGCGACCAGAGAGCAAGCCCGGGCACGGGCGAGTCGCGGCCCTCGCGGCGGCAACTCCCGGTTCGCAAGGGAGGCACGCGCGCGGATGGGCGACGGCGGCCGGGTCGGTCCGAACGGTCGCGGTCCGACGGGTGGTGCCAGTATGCGCGGAAACTCGGGGATGCCGCCGGGCGACGCGCGGCGAACGCTCGGCGTCGAGGCCGGCGTCTCCGAGTCGGACCTGAAGTCGGCGTACCGCGAACGCGTGAAAGAGACACACCCCGACTCCGGCGGCGACGAAGAGGAGTTTAAGCGCGTCAATCGCGCCTACGAGACGCTGAAAGACGACTGAGCCGGCAGCTACGCAGATTCTCTCCGTCGCGATAGACCGCTCCCGAGCGCTCCCGTGTGTTTGTGAGGCATACTCGTGAAAACCGTTATAGGCGCCGAACGCTACCCTCGCACATGGGCGCTGACCGCGCCGTGCTTCGACGGACGATTGCGCACGGCGAGACGGAGGGCGGCAACATCGAGTTCAAAACCCGCCTGACCCGAGCCGTCCACCTCGCAGAGGGGCGGATGGAATCGCTGGCCGCACAGTTGCGCCACCGCGTCCTCTCCGGCGACGGCGAGGCGCAGTACGTCATCGGCGTCACCGACGACGGCGGCATCGCGGGCATCGCACCCGCCGAATTCTCCGAGTCGATGGACGTCCTCTCGTTGCTCGCCGAGGAGGCCGACGCACACATCCACGAGGTCGAGACGTGGGCCGCCGGCAGCGACGAGGCCGAGGGTGGACTCGTCGGCATCGCCACCGTCCGAGAGGGCGCGGCGTTCGAGGCCGACGACGACCACATCGTGGTCGGCACGGCAGGCCACGTCGACCACGGCAAGTCCACCCTCGTCGGGACGCTCGTCACCGGGCAGGCCGACGACGGCGAGGGCGGCACCCGCTCGTACCTCGACGTGCAACCCCACGAGATGGAGCGGGGGCTCTCTGCCGACCTGAGCTACGGCGTCTACGGGTTCGACGACGACGGCCCCGTCCGGATGGACAACCCCGACCGCAAATCGGACCGCGCACGCGTCGTCGAGGAAGCGGATCGACTCGTCTCGTTCGTCGACACGGTCGGCCACGAACCGTGGCTCCGCACGACCATCCGCGGACTAGTCGGGCAGAAACTCGACTACGGCCTCCTCACCGTCGCCGCCGACGACGGCCCGACGAAGACCACGCGCGAACACCTCGGCATCCTCCTCGCGATGGAGTTGCCGACCGTCGTCGCCATCACGAAGGTCGACGCCGCGCCCGAACAGCGGATGCTCGAAGTCGAACGCGAGGTGGAGTCGATGCTCCGAGACGTGGGGAAGACGCCGCTGCGAGTGGAGCGCCACGGCGTCGCGACCGCCGTCGAGGAGATTGGCGACGGCGTCGTGCCGATCCTCCTCACGTCGGCAGTCACGAAACAGGGCATCCCGGAACTCGACGAGATGCTGGAGTCGCTGCCAAAGCGGGCCGACGACGCCGACGGCGACTTCCGGATGTACGTCGACCGCGCGTACGACGTGAAAGGCGTCGGCGCGGTCGCGTCCGGCACCATCCGCTCGGGTGAAGTAGAGGCGGGTGACGAACTCCTCTTGGGCCCGATGCCCGACGGCACCTTCCGCGAGGTGGAGGTGCGCTCCATCGAGATGCACTACCACCGCGTCGATAAGGCACGCGCCGGTCGGATCGTCGGCATCGCGCTGAAGGGCGTGAAGGAAGCCGACATCTCTCGCGGGATGGCACTGGTCCCCCGCGACGCAGACCCGCGGCCCGTCCGCTCGTTCGAGGCGGAGGTGATGGTGCTCAACCACCCGACGCGGATCAAAGCCGGATACGAACCCGTCGTCCACCTCGAAACGATCAGTGAGGCGGCCGTCTTCTCGCCCGACGGCGGGCGACTCCTCCCGGGCGACACCGGTGAGACAACGGTTCGATTCAAGTTCCAGCCGTATCTCGTCGAGGAGGGCCAGCGGTTCGTCTTCCGCGAGGGGCGAAGCAAGGGTGTCGGCACCGTCACCGGCGTCAACTACGCCGACGAGTAACTGCCGGACAGCGCGGTACGTCGTTCAGTCGCGCAGTACCGCCGTTAGCGACGGCACCCGAATCGCACCATCTGGGGCCACGCCGTCGGTTCCGACCAGAACTGCGCCCATTCCGGCGTCGAGTGCGCCTGCGGCGTCCGAGTCAGCGGAGTCTCCGACGTGGACGGCATCACCGGCTGCGACGCCGAGCGTCGACAGCGCACGCTCGAATGGCGCCGGATCGGGTTTCGCCGCCGTGTCGTGACCGGCGAACACGACGGTGACGGCACGCTCATCCACGCCGACGGCTCCGGCTTTCGCCGCCTGCGCGTCCGGCGGGCCGTTCGTGACGACCGCATACGAGACGTCCGCCGCGTCGAGCGTGTCCAACACCTCGCGTGCGCCCGGGCACCACTCGACGTTTCCGTGGTCGCGCTCACGTGCGAACGCGCGGGCGACAGTCCGGCCGAGGTCGCTGTCGTGACCACGTTCGGCAGCGAGCGCAGCGAAGCAGGCCTCGCGGAGGTCCGCCATCGAGTCGGTCTGGTCGTTGAACTCGGCGAACCGTTCGTAGTACGCCTCCACCGGGAACAGCGGGTCGACGCCGACCGTCTCGAACGCGGCCGCCAACACCTCGCCGGGCGACCGGCGATACGAGACGAGCGTGTCGTCGAGGTCGAACGTCACGGCGTCGGCGGTTGCGAGCGGCGCGGCGAGACGACTCCCGTCGTCAGGCATCGTCGTCGGTGGTGTCGTGACTCCCGGTATCTTCGCTGTCGGCGCTGTCGTCGTCGCGGAGCGCTCGGAGGCGGTCAGTCGGGCGGTAGCCGCCGTCGACCGACTCCGCGAGGTCGAGGAGGACGAACCACTCCAGGTGTCGCTCGACTCGTTCACGCCACACGGACTCCCAGTCGTCGGTCCGGTACCGCTCCCAGTTGGGAACTCGGTCGGCGAACCCCTCGAAGGCAGCGGCGGCGTCGAGGGGGTCCGCCGTCGCGAGTAGGGCGTCGGCGGTGTTGCTCGCACCGTACACGCCGTCGAGCAGTCGTTCGCGGAGCAGTTCTGGCGTCGGATCGTCACGAAGTCGCTTGAAGCCGTCCGGCGTCTCCTCGGCTAGTCCGACCGCTCGCAGGAAGGTGAGCCACGTCCGCGCCACGTCGCGCGAGCGAAAGCCCACCCGTCGCATCAGCCGCGCACAGCAGTCGTCCTCGCTGCCCGGAACCAGCGGGACGGCCGCGTGTGCCTCTGCGACGAGAGCGAGCGACGCCGGTGGCTCCGGAACGAGTTTGAACTTCATCTACTTCTACTGGTAGTCGAACGACTCGGCCAGCAGGTCGTCGTGCGTGTCGCCCAGTGCGTACGTCGGACCGTCAAGCACGTCGACCGTGACGGCGGCGGGCGCGAACACCGACTCGTCGACCTCGTAGAAGTCGTAGTCGGCGTCCGCGAACACCTCGCTGAACGGACGACCGTACTCGCTGGCCGCGCTGGAGGGGACTTCATCGAACTGGTCGAAGTCCTCCGCGACGGTGAGGTGGACCTCGCCGCCGTACGCCAGCGCGTCGTTCGTCCGGCCCATCGCCTCCGTCTCGTCGTAACTGACGGGCGCGACCGGCGCGGTCCCCGCGACCGACTTGACGTCGTCTAAGTCGTAGCCGAGTTCGAACAGGCGGAACACCGCGAGTTCCGCGGCGCGGGCGGCGGCAGTGACGCTCCCCGCAGTCGATCCGAGTGCCGTCGTCGGGAGGAAGACGGCGGGCTGGTTTACGTTCGCCTTCTCGGCGACGTGTTCGACCACGTCGTCGTCGGGGAGCGTAGCGCTCTCGACACAGAGGACGGTCAGGTCGAACTCGTCGAAGTAGCCCAGCGCCTGATACTCGCGCTCCTCGCCGACGAGCGCCCGCGCGGGACCCGAGCCGAGGCCGGCGAAGTGGGGCAAGTCGAGTTCCCACCCCGCCTTCTGACAGCCGAGCAGCGCGAGTCCGGGGTGGTCTGTCGTGAGTTCGACGAACGGCGTCGGCGACCCGTCGACGCGACCCATCCGCGTCTGGAGGGTGGCGAGACCGGCGGTCTGGATCTCAGCGAGGAGGAGACCGGCCTCGAGGCCGCCGTCTGCCTCGACGCCGAAGTCGATGACCGTCGCGCCGCTGTCAAGTTCGTAGCCAGCGATGTTGAGTTCGTCGGCGAAATCGAGCGCCTCGTCGACCAACTCCACCGCCATCCGGTTGAGACTGTCCATACGGCGGCTTCGTCGGCATCCCGGTTAAGTTCGGTCTTGTTCGGTGACGACGCGCTGACCGGGTGACTCGGCACGGAGACCTCGTCGCCGGTTTTCTGAGGCCTCGTTCGTGGGCGGAGCGGCACGAAGACCGCTCCGCCGTCGCTCCGAGACGCTCGCTTCGCTCGCGTCTCGCGTCAGTCGTCGCTTGCGACGCCCGCTCCGAACTCCGCGGTCGCGTGCCCGCCCTCTGCGGCGTCGGGCAGTTCCTCGCGCACGTCGTCGCCGCGCCCCTCCGCGATGACCTCGGCGTAGGCGTCGGGGAGGACGCGCGTGAACTCCGTGACTGCCGACTCCCAGTTCGCGAGGAGTTCGGCGGCCCGGTCGCTGTCGGTGCGCGTGCGGTGGTTCTCGACGAGGCGGCGCAACATCGCCTCGTCTTGGTCGGTGAGGTCGTCACTGAGGCTCACCATCCCGTGGTTCGTCTTCGCCGCGAGGTCGTCGTCGGGGTCGTGGACGTACGCGACGCCGCCGGACATCCCGGCCGCGAAGTTGCGTCCGACCTCGCCGAGGATGGCGACGGCGCCGCCAGTCATGTACTCACAGCCGTGGTCGCCGACGCCTTCGACAACGGCCTTGACGCCGGAGTTACGGACGGCGAACCGCTCGCCGGCCATCCCGTTGACGTACGCCTCGCCGTCGGTCGCGCCGTACAGCGCGACGTTGCCGACGAGGATGTTCTCGTCGGCCTCGAAGCCGGCGTCCTCGGGCGTCTGGACGACGACAGTGCCGCCCGAGAGGCCCTTGCCGACGTAGTCGTTGGCCGCGCCGACGAGGTGGGCGTCGACGCCGTCCGCGAGGAACGCACCGAACGACTGGCCCGCCTCGCCGCGGAAGTCCAGGTCGAGTGCTCCCGCGGGCAGGCCGTCCTCGCCGTGTGCCTTCGAGATGCGGTTGGACAGCGTCGCACCGACCGCGCGGTCGGTGTTGTCGACGTCCGCCGACAGCGCCGCCGGTTCGCCCGTCTCGATGGCGTCGCCCAGTTCCTCCAACAGGTCCCAGTCGAGTGCGTCGTCGAGGTCCGGGTGGTCCTGCTCTCGTACCTTGTGCCGCGGGCCGTCGTCGTTCGGTTCCGCGATGACCGCCGACAGATCGAGTTTCTTCGCCTTCGGGTGGTCGACCTCCCGTTGTGAGAGGCAGTCTACACGCCCCACCATCTCGTCGACCGTGCGGAAGCCCAACTCGGCCATGTACTCGCGCAGTTCCTGCGCGATGAACGTCATATAGTTGATGACGTGTTCGGGTTCGCCGGGGAAGCGGTCGCGCAGGTCCTCACGCTGGGTGGCGACGCCGACCGGGCAGGTGTTCTGATGGCACTGCCGCGCCATCACACACCCGGAGGAGACGAGCGCACCCGTCCCGAACGAGAACTCCTCGGCGCCGAGAAGTGCCGCCACCGCGACGTCTCGCCCGGTCTTGAGACCGCCGTCCGTCGACACGGTGATGCGGTCGCGCAGGCCCGTCGCCCGCAGCATCTGGTTCGCCTCGGCGACGCCGAGTTCCCACGGCAGGCCGGCGTTCTTGATGCTGGTCTTGGGCGAGGCGCCCGTCCCGCCGGAGTGCCCGGAGATGTGGACGACGTCCGCCTCCGCCTTCGCGACGCCGGCGGCAATCGTGCCGATGCCGGCCTCGGAGACGAGTTTCACGTTGATGTCTGCCTCGGGGTTGGCCGCCTTCAGGTCGTAGATGAGTTGCTTCAGGTCCTCGATGGAGTAGATGTCGTGCAGCGGCGGCGGCGAGATGAGGCCGACGCCTGGCGTCGAGTAGCGCACGTGTGCGATGTACTCGTTCACCTTCGCGCCGGGCAGGTGGCCACCCTCACCGGGCTTCGACCCCTGCGCCATCTTGATCTGAATCTCGTCGGCGCTCGTCAGGTAGTTCGAGGTGACGCCGAAGCGGCCGGAGGCGACCTGCTTGACGTTGCAGTTCTTCTCCGTGTCGAACCGCTCGGGCGGTTCGCCGCCCTCGCCGGTGTTGGACTTCCCGCCGATGCGGTTCATCGCGATGGCGTTGTTCTCGTGTTGCTCCGGCGAGAGACTCCCGAGACTCATCGCCGCCGTCGAGAAGCGCTCGACGATGGACTCGACGGGTTCGACCTCTTCGACGTCGACGGAGTCGCGGTCGTTCTCGATGTCGAGGAGGTTCCGCAGTTCCGCGGGTGTGTCGGGGTCGTTCACTTGTTCGGCGAACTCGTCCCACGCCTCGCGGTCACCCTCGCGGACGGCGCGGTGGAGGGCGTTCACCGAGTGGGGGTTCCAGCCGTGTTTG
Source organism: Halobaculum limi (assembly GCF_029490015.1). Lineage (GTDB taxonomy): Archaea > Halobacteriota > Halobacteria > Halobacteriales > Haloferacaceae > Halobaculum > Halobaculum limi. The sequence goes on along the minus strand of NZ_CP120468.1, from coordinate 2,452,770 downwards.
ATCCCCGTCGAGCGGTGTTCGTACTCGCCTTGCGTCTCCAGTTTGGGGTCTTCGCCGAAGCCGACGCGGTAGCGCTCGCGGAGGTCGGATTCGATCTCCGGGAGGCCGATCCCCTCGGTTCGAATCTCGGTGCCCTCGAAGTACTCGCGCACGAGGTCCGAGTCGAGGCCGACCGCCTCGAAGATCTGTGCGCCTTGGTAGGACTCGACGGTGGAGATGCCCATCTTCGCCATCGTCTTCAGCAGGCCCATCTCCAGGGCGTCGCGGTACGCCGACAGCGCCTTCTGTTCGTCTGCGCCGTCGGGCCCGGCGACGATGTCGCGGACGGTGTCGTACGCGAGGTACGGGCACACCGCGCCCGCGCCGTAGCCGACGAGACAGGCAACGTGGTGGACTTCGCGTGGGTCGCCCGACTCGACGACCAGGTCCGCACGCGCACGGAGGCCCTCGCGCACGAGGTGGTGGTGGACCGCGCCCGTCGCGAGCAGACTCGGGATGTGGTAGCGGTCCGGCCCCATGTCACGGTCGGAGAGGACGACCACGTCCGCACCGTCGCGCACCGCGTCGGCCGCGGCCGCGCGAAGATCCTCGACCGCAGTCTGCAGGCTGTCGTCGGGATCGAACGTCATGTCCAGCGTGACCGAGGAGAGGGCTCCGTCGGTCGCGCTATCGAGGTCGCGAAGCGTCGCTGTCTCTGCTTCCGTTACGACCGGCGAGTCGTTGACGACCTGCCGAGCATGTTCGGCCGTCTCGCCGAGGAGGTTGCGCTGGGCACCGAGTCGCGTCTCCAGCGACGTGACCAGTTCCTCGCGGATGTAGTCGATGGGCGGGTTCGACACCTGCGCGAACAACTGCTTGAAGTAGGTGAACAGCGGGCGGTCGAACTCCGAGAGCACCGACAGCGGCGTGTCATCGCCCATCGACCCGACCGGGTCTTTCCCCTGTTCGGCCATCGGGCCGATGAGGTGGTTCAGTTGGTCGGTCGTGTAGCCGAAGGCGGCCTGCTTGCTGCGGAGGTCGTCTCCCGGGCCGGTCTCGGGCGACGGGTCGGCCGCAGCGGTCACGTCCACGAGGTCACGCTGTTCGGTGTCGACCCACTCGCCGTACTTGGCGTCGGTGAGGTCGGCGAACACCTCCTCGTCGTCGAGCACTCGGCCCGCCTCGCGGTCGGCGACGAACGTCTCGCCGGGACGGAGGCGGCCGCGCTCGCGCACCTCGCTGGGGTCGTGGTCGAGTGCGCCGACCTCACTGCCCATCACGAGGCGGTTGTCGGTCGTCACGTCGTATCGACACGGTCGCAGGCCGTTGCGGTCGAGGACGCCGGCGACGCGGTCGCCGTCGAAGCCGATGACGAGCGCCGGGCCGTCCCACGGTTCGACCAGCGAGGCGTGGTAGTCGTAGAAGTCGCGTCGGTCCTCGCCCATCGCGTCGTCCTTGCGGTACGCCTCGGGGATCATCATCCGCAGGGCGTGGGGCAACTCGCGGCCACCCTGCAGGAGGAGGTCGAGCGTCTCGTCGACGGACGCAGTATCCGACTGGTTCGGGTCCGAGATGATCGGCCGGACGGCGTCGAGTTCTTCGTCGGTGAAGCCGCCGCCCGCCAGATCCGTCTGCCGGGCCCGCATCCAGTTGACGTTCCCTTGGATGGTGTTGAACTCGCCGTTGTGGACGACGTTGCGGTACGGGTGTGCGAGGTGCCACGCGCCGAGCGTGTTCGTCGAGAAGCGCGCGTGAACGAGCGCCACGCCCGAGTCGAGGCGGTCGTCGCGCAGGTCGGGGTAGTAGGCGTCGATCTGGTCGGCCTTCAGCAGGCCCTTGTAGACGACGCGGCGGCGGTCCAGCGAGCAGACGTAGAACTGCCCGCCGCCGTTGGTCTCTTCGGCTGCCGATTCGAGTTCCCGTCGGGCGACGTAGAGGCGTCGGTCGAGCGTCTCCTCGTCGGCGTCGTCGCTCGGTGCGACGAACACCTGCCACACGTCGGGTTCTGAGTCGAGTGCGGTCTGTCCGAGGTCTGCCTCCTCGGCGTCGGTGGGCACGTCACGCCACGCCAACACCTCCAAGTCGTAGTCGGCGAACGTTGACTCGACGAGCGATTCGAGCGTGCCGCGTGCAGCGTCGTCGGTCGGCATAAACAGCGACCCGACGGCGTACGTGTCGGGCAGGTCGCCGACGACCGCCTCGAAGAATGCGTCCGGGCGTTCGATCATAATGCCCGCACCGTCGCCGGTGTTCTGTTCGGCCCCGGTCGTCCCGCGATGTTCGAGATTCTCCAGTAACTCGAGTGCGTCCGATACTACTTCGTGTGAGCGACCACCGTCGAGGTCGACGACGGCACCGACACCACAGTTCGAGCGCTCGTCCGCGGGGTCCGCCAGGCCCCCAACGTGCGCCGACGCGTCCGGCTCAGTCATATGTGGGTAGTTCGACCACCTAACTAAAGGGTTGACCCTAAACGGCTAAGGGTGTGTTATTGCCATATTAATATGTATAAGGTATACTGGTGATTCGGAGCGTCACCGTCGTTTACGTATAAAGTTCCGGAGGGATTCACTCACGAACGAGTATCGAATCGGAGGATTGTCGCCGGACGGGAGTGGCGATGGCGACGCGAAGTCGAGGGGTGCGAGCGCTCAGTACGACTTCGCGAAGTACGCCGTCCGGGTGGCGTCCTCCTCGCAGACGGCGCACGTCTCGTCGTGGTCGTCGCCGTGGAGGTCGTCGTCGTCCTCGAAGGGGACCATCACGATTTCCGCGGCGATCTGGTCTTTGACCTCTGCCTCACACGCCTCGTCGCCGCACCACGGCGTCTTCACGTAGCCGCCGTGTTGGCCGATGGTGCCGAGGATCTCGTTGCGCGAGTTGGCCTCGCGCACCTCGCCTTCGAGGTTCTCCTCCGCGCGGGCGTACAGTTTCGCGTACACCTCGTCGAGGTGGTCGCGCGTCGTCTCGGCGATGGCTTCGCGGTCGACGGTCGACTCCTCACCGTCGGGGCGGTGGATGACGGTGACCTCGTCGTCCTCGACCTCGTAGGGACCGATCTCGAAGCGGACCGGGACGCCGTTGAGTTCGTGTTCGTTGAACTTGAAGCCGGGATTGCGCGTGTCGCGGTCGTCGAGTTCGACGCGGACGCCCGCGTCCTCCAAGTCCTCGGCGACGCCCTCGGCGTACTCCAACACGTCGTCTTTCGTCTCCTCTTGCCAGATGGGGACGATGACGACCTGCGTGGGTGCGACCGTGGGCGGGAGCACGAGTCCCTGATCGTCGGAGTGGGTCATGATGAGTGCGCCGAGCGCCCGCCACGACAGCCCCCACGAGGTGGTGTGGGCGACGCGGTCGGCCTCGTCCTCGTCGGAGAACGTGATGTCGAACGCCTCCGCGAAACTCGTTCCGAGGTAGTGGGAGGTGCCGCCCTGCACGGATTTTCCGTCGGGCATCAGCGCCTCGACGGTCGTGGTGGTGTCCGCGCCGGGGAACTTGTCGTGGTCGGGCTTCTGCCCGCGGAGGACGGGGATGGCGAGGAAGTCCTCGTACACCGACTCGTACTGGTCGAGGCGAGTCATCGTCTCATCCCACGCGCCGTCGCGGGTGGCGTGGGCGGTGTGCCCCTCCTGCCAGAGGAACTCCTTCGTGCGGAAGAACGGCTTCGTGTCGGTCGCCTCCCAGCGCACGACGGAGGCCCACTGGTTCAAGCGGAGGGGAAGGTCGCGGTGGCTCCGGACCCACTGCGACATGTAGGGGGCGATGATGGACTCGGAGGTGGGCCGCACCGCGAGTCGCTCCTCCAACTCCTCGTGGCCGCCGTGGGTGACCCACGCCACCTCGGGGTCGAACCCCTCGACGATGTCCTTCTCGGCTTCGAGGTAGGACTCGGGGATGAGCAGGGGGAAGTAGGCGTTCTGGACGCCCGTGTTCTTGAACTTCGCGTCGAGAAAGTTCTGCAGGCGCTCCCAGAGGGCGTACCCGCGCGGGCGGGTGATGATGAACCCGGACATCCCGTCGGGCGCGTAGTTTGCGAGACCAGCCTTGCGGACGACTTCCGCGTACCAGTCTCCCGTCTCGTACTCCTTCGATTTCGTGATGCCCAACTCCTGTGCGTCGGAGTCGGCGTCGTCGTGTTCGCTCATACTCGTGGGTATCGGACTGCCGTCTTAAACTCGGTGCGTTCGGTCGCGGGGAAGAAGGTGGGAGGCGTGGCTACGCGCCACGCGGCGGCAGCGGCGACGGGCCGCGTCGCTCGCGACGGTGGGTGACGGATCGATGTCCGGCGACGGCGACGCGCATAGTCGACGTGAGACCGCCGCCCGAGAAGAGCGTTCCCCCACCCTGTGGATCACTCACGCGGCTGAACGACCGGGTCGACGCCCGTCTCCACGTCGACGTGCCGGGGTTGTCCCTCGTGATACACGAACGTCGCGCGAAACGTCCCGCCCGCGAGGACCGTCGGCAGCCACATTCGGTCCGTCTCCCACATCTCGTCGGTCGGGAGGTCTTCGACGGGGGCCCACACCGGGATGGCTTCCTCGCTCTCCGTCGGCGTTCCCTCGTACGCCGTCGCGCGAAAGACGTGGACGACGGCCGACCAGTCGTCGGCCCAGTAGGCGAACGTACCTGCGAGGTCAGGAGTGTGAACGTCGATGCCCACTTCTTCGCGCACCTCGCGTACGACACAGTCGCGTGGCGTCTCCCCGGCCTCCAGTTTCCCGCCGGGGCCGACGAGGTTCCCCGCGCCGACGCCGCGTCGTTTCCTGATGAGGAGCGTCTCGTCACCGTCGACGACGTGACACAGCGTCGCCTCCGGGAGTCGGTCGCGGGCGGCGGCCGGGGCGAGTGTCACCTCACCTGCGCGTCCGATCATCGCTCTGTCGAGTCGCTATCGTCGCGTCCTGTGTCCGCAGGGTCGACCGCGAACGGACTCTCACGCTCGCGCCACGACCACCCGGGGAGGCGGGTCTGAATCCCTGCTGCGAGGGCGGCGTCCAGGTCGTCGACGCCGGCAGGGTCGCCGTCGTCGCCGTGACTCCGCGTATCCGCGAAGTGGAACGTCGCTTCTGCGAGGAGGGCGAGGGGTTGCTCGCCGGCGATGGTCGCCGCCAACTGCCGGCCGAGGAGTTCGTCGACGACGAACCCCGGATAGTCGCCCTCGACGTCCAATTCCCTGAGGAGACCCGCGAGGGCGGCGACGTTGACCGCGCGGTCGCCGTCGGCGAACAAGAGGTCTATCTCGCGGCGATACTGGGCCTCGGTGACGGACGCCACCTCCGTCTCGAACATCTCGGCGAGAGCGGCGCGAGTGTCGTTGAGGAGGGGAACGACGACCGACGCTCGGTCGCGCAGGCGGTCGCGTTCGGCGGTGACAGAGTCGGGAGTGACGTGCATATCCGAAATACGTCCCAATGACGGGTAGTGGTTTCCGGGTAGCGGTTTGCGAAGAGTTTTATAACACGCGGCGACTACGTGGGAACAAGCGGGTTTTCCGTCGCCCACTTGGGCTACCTCAACGGAGCGTCCCGTACTCATGCAGTCTTCCACTCACAGTCGACCCGAGGGCGTAGCGACCGACAGCGACGCCCCGCGGTGCAGACGACGCGTATCTCAGTTATGAGCCAAGTCGAGAAACAGTTAGAGCAGACGAAAGCACAGATCGAATCGGAAATCCCCAGCGACATCACGGTTACCGACGTCAAATACGAGGGGCCGGAACTGGTCATCTACACGCGCCACCCCAAAGCGTTCGCGCAGAATGGCGACCTGATCCGACGCCTCGCCTCCAAACTCCGCAAGCGAATCACGGTTCGTCCGCATCCGGACGTCCTCTCTGACCCGCGTGAGGCCGAATCCAAGATCCGTGACGTCATCCCCGAGGAGGCCGGCGTCACCGACCTCGACTTCCACGAGGACACCGGCGAGGTCGTCATCGAGGCGGAGAAGCCGGGAATGGTCATCGGCCGCCACGGCGCGACTCTCCGCGAGATTACTCAAGAAGTCGGCTGGACCCCCGAGGTCGTTCGCACGCCCCCCATCGAGTCCTCCACCGTCTCAAACGTTCGCAACTTCCTGAAGCAGGAACGCGAGGAGCGCCGCGACATCCTCGAACGCGTCGGCCGCACCATCCACCGCGAAGAGATGGCCGACGAGCAGTGGGTCCGCATCACCACCCTCGGCTGTTGTCGCGAGGTCGGACGCGCGTCGTTCATCCTCAACACCGCCGAGACGCGCATCCTCATCGACTGCGGCGACAAGCCCGGCGCGGAGGGCGAAGTGCCGTACCTCCAGGTGCCGGAGGCACTCGGCGCGGGCGCACAGAACCTCGACGCGGTCGTGCTAACCCACGCCCACCTCGACCACTCGGCGCTCATTCCGCTCCTGTTCAAGTACGGCTACGACGGTCCCATCTACTGCACGGAACCGACGCGCGACCTGATGGGTTTGCTCACGCTCGACTACCTCGACGTCGCGAGCAAGGAGGGGCGTACGCCGCCCTACGAGTCGGCGCAGGTGCGCGAGGCGATCAAACACACCATCCCGCTGGAGTACGGCGACGTGACCGACATCGCGCCGGACGTGAAACTCACGTTCCACAACGCGGGGCACATCCTGGGGAGCGCAGTCTCGCACTTCCACATCGGCGACGGCCTCTACAACGTCTGCTTCTCGGGGGACATTCACTACGACGACACCCGCCTGTTCAACGGCGCGGTCAACGACTTCCCGCGCGTCGAGACGCTCGTGATGGAGTCGACCTACGGCGGGCGCAACGACTACCAGACCGACCAGGAGGACTCCGAGCGCAAGTTGATCGAGGTGATCAACGAGACGTACGAGGAGGACGGCAAGATCCTCATCCCGGCGTTCGCGGTCGGCCGGTCACAAGAGATTATGATGGTGTTAGAGGAGGCGATGCGCACCGACAAGATTCCCGAGATGCCCGTCCACCTCGACGGGATGATCTGGGAGGCGACGGCCATCCACACCACCTACCCCGAGTACCTCCGCGACGACCTCCGCGACCGCATCTTCCACGAAGACGAGAACCCGTTCCTCGCCGACCAGTTCAACCACATCGACGGCGGCGAAGAGGAGCGCCAGGAGGTCGCCGACGGCGGCCCCTGCGTCATCCTCTCGACCTCCGGGATGATGACCGGCGGGCCGATTATGTCGTGGCTGCGCCACCTCGGAACCGAGGAGAACTCGAAACTCACGTTTGTTGGTTACCAGGCACAGGGGACGCTCGGCCGACGCATCCAGAACGGTTGGGACGAGATTCCCGTACAGGACCCGCAAGATCGGAGTCGCACCTCGACGCTCACGCTCAAGATGGGCGTCGAGACAGTCGACGGCTTCTCCGGCCACGCCGACCGCCAGGGACTGGAGAACTTCGTGAAGACGATGAACCCCCGTCCCGAGAAGGTGCTGTGCGTCCACGGCGACGAGCGCTCCGTCCAAGACTTCTCGTCGGCGCTGTACCACGAGTACAATATGCGGACGTTCGCGCCGAAGAACCTCGAGACGTTCCGCTTCAAGTAGGATCGGCGCGTTCTCGGCTGATTCGGCGTCCGACCGCCGCGCGTTCGACACCCGAACTCAAGTCGTGCCGCGGTGAGACCCACGTATGCGCCTCGCGCTCATCGCGCACGACGAACAGAAGGAGACGCTCATCGACTTCGCTCGCGAGTACACCGATACGCTCTCGACGCACGACCTCCTCGCGACGGGGACGACTGGAAAGCGCCTGAACGAGGAGACGGACCTCACGGTCGAGCGGAAGTCGTCTGGCCCACTCGGCGGTGATATGCAGATCGGTGCGGAGGTGGTCAACGGCGACTGCCACGGCATCGTCTTCCTCCGAGACCCGCTGACCGCTCAACCGCACGAACCCGACATCTCCGCGCTGTTGCGCATCTGCGACGTTCACGACGTGCCGCTGGCGACGAATCCCACGTCGGCGTCGTATCTCGTAGAGGGGATCGGTCTCGGCGAGTGACTCTCGACCGCATCAGTCGTGAGACTCGGGTGTGTAGGTTTTTCAACCAGTAGACGCGAGTTCGGAGTAGACTCGATGACATCGCCGCTCCTCCGGTCGCTCGTCGCGGTTGTACTCGTCTGTTCGATGCTCACGGGACCCGCAGTCGCGCCCGCGGCTGCCGACCCCGCAGACTGCTTCGGTGACGGTCGCGACCTCGACGTTGGTACAGAGGGACCGACGATGGACATCTCTGTGTACACTTCACTGTTCACCAACTTCACAGGAAAAGGAGCGCTTGGCGTTTCTATCACCGGCAACACTGGTGAGGTGCAGGTGGTCTCGCTGCGAACCGGCCTCGTGTTCGCCGGCGTCGGCGACGTTAGTTCGTTCTTCGCGGACCCGTTCTCGCGGTTCGCGATCGCGTTCGACTACACGCTGTCGCTCCCGATGCTCGCGATGGCTCCCGGCGACGACACCTACACGCAGTCGGAGTCGCCCGTTGAGGGCGTCAGACAAGCGGAGTGTTCGGTCGAGGAGACGGATAGCGGTCAGTAACGGTCGTGGTGACGGCCTTGCCGCGTCACGGTTCGACACGCAGCGTCATCGTCAGCGGTGCGCCCCGTTCCAACGCCGTGACGAGTCGGCGGTGGAAGTCCGTGGCGGCCGCGTCCGCGCCGATCATAATGGTTCGCTCATCAACGTACTCGCTTGTTCGCCCGACCATACTCCGGTTGCCCTCGAAGGTGAGGTCCGGATGACCGTGCCCCTCGACCGTCTGTGTCGCATCGGCCGCGGCGAATTCAGCGGTGATCGTCGCCTCGTGACTTCGACACGCTTCGACGAACGACTGTGGCACGTCTGCGGGGGTGGTGTCGGCGTCGACTGCGAGAATGCAGTCGCCCGCGGGGGTGAGCCAGTCGTCGCTCGTCACTTCGAACGTACTGGTGTGCTCGGCAGAGACGTGTTCGTGTCCTTCGGCGCGAACGATTACCTCGCGGACCGCAGTGTCGGCGGTCTCATCACTCATAACGTCGAGTCCGACCGCCCGGGACAAAACGAGAGCGACTCGCGAGCGTGCGGACGTGAGAGAGGTAGGGCGTGACCGACTCGTGGCGGTACCGATGCCGGATCAGTCAATGTCGATGCCGCCGGCAGCGCGTTCGACGCCGACGACAAGTACAGCTCCCACTGCAGCGGCGAGGGCGAACTCACCGCCGATGGTGAGTGTCCAGCTGCCGACCGCCTCGGTGACTCTGACGACAGGGGCACGAAGCGCACCCACGATGAGTCCGACGAGGAACGCCAGCGTCGCCTCCCGACGGGCTGACAGCGCCGCGCGCACGGTGTGGGCGACCGTCAACAGGCCAACGACACCGCCGGAGAGGAAGGCGACGACGGGTACGCCCGTCTCGACGACGGTCGCCGTTGACCCGCCTGTGAGTGTTGCCAGGAGGGCGTCAACGAACGCCGACAGCGCACTCGTCATCCGTTCGTACTGGCCGAGGATAACGAGCAACAGCGATCCGGAGATACCAGGGAGGATCATCGCGCTCACTGCGACTGCGCCTGCGAAGAATGTTGCCGCGACCGAGGTACCGAGCGCGGCGCTTGCGCTTCCAGAGGCGACGAACGCGACGACGACGCCCACGATTGCGGCAGCGATCCGGCCACGCGTATTCAAGACGAGTTCGCCACGTAAGACGACTGCCGAGGCTCCGATTAGGCCGAAGAAGAACCCGTAGGTCAGTACTGGAATCGTCTCTAAAGCGATGTCAAGCGCGCGGGTTACGGTGAGGATAGCTGTTGCGATGCCCGCACCCAACGCGAGCAAGAACGCGCCATCGACCTCACGAAACACCGTCTTGAGGTCGGCTGGGTCGGACACCAGATCCGAGAGGACACGACGCACAAGCGCTGGTGACGCCGAGGTGAACGCCGTGATCAGGCGGTCGTAGATACCGGTGATCAGCGCGATTGTGCCGCCGGAGACACCGGGGACAGCGTCTGCCGCCCCCATTGCGACGCCACGGAGGTACGCACCGACCGCGCCGACGTCGTTCGCGAGGTCGTCATCAACCGACATTGCGTCGGTGTCGACGGCTTCCACGCCGCCGTCGGGTTGCGTTCCCGCCTCGTCGTCTCCGGCGTCACTCATCTACGGAGCGATACTGCGGCTGGTTGGTGCGCGAATCTCAAACGGTTCGGCAGCGAGGCCGTCGTCAACGCCGACCGCGTCAGGTGAGTCGGCCGCCGTCGCGGTGGCGGCGTCAAGCCCGTTCGCGTTCAGCGAGTCGAACTCGCTGGGAAGTGCACTCGTGTTCTCGGTCGTGTTGTTCGACGCAGAATCGTTCTGTGCACCCTCGGGCACACGCAGGACGCTCTCGCTGAGGTCGACCGACGCGCTTCCATCCATATCGCCGTTGACGAGGCCCTCGCTCACGTTCACGTTCCCTTGGTTGCGGAGGATGTAGCCGCTCTCATTCGAGCGAACCTCGCCGGTGATGGTGTAGCCGTCGACGGCGCGTACACTCACGTTGGTGTAGCCGTTTTCAGGGCCGTACTCGTCGTAGCCAACCGTCGAGTACGGAACGGTGAACTCGAAGTTCCCGTCAGGCCCAGCGGTCGTCTCTTGGGTGTACGTGAACGTCGAAGCGTTGCCACCGGTGCCGCCGTTCGGCACCTGCAGGCGGACCGTCGCAGTCACCGTTTCGTTGGGGTCTGCACCCGAGCCTTCGATGGTCGCACCGGGCACCTTCTCGAACGTTTTTACCCACTGCGGCTGCGTCTGCTGGAGCAGCGACGGACGCAGGCCGAGCGACTGCGACTGACGGAGGACGCTCCGCTGGTAATCGCCGGCAGCGTACGCCGACGTGTTCGTCGTGCTCACGAGGCGGTAGTGTTCCAGCGCTGGCACGGGCTCGCGCGGGTACGCCCCGACACCACCGATTTGTGCGGTGCCGTCTTCCTCGACGAACTGCTGAGCGGCGCTCATATTCGCGAACGTCCGAATGGCAGTCGCGTTCTCTCCTTGTGGGAGCACTTTGTACGTCGTTCCGTCGTTCGCGGAGACGGTGTCGTAGTCGAAGACGACGACACGCTCACCGAACAGCGTGTTGACCGTCGGTTCGGCCCGACTCCCGTGGTGCTTGTACAGCCGAACCATCATACTCTCGTAGTACCGCTGTTCGCGGTCGTAGAACGCCACGCCGTACTGCGTTCCCTGTGCAGTCTGCTGGGCGCGCAGCGTTGGCGAATAGAAGTCTGACGCGGAGACGTTCTCGTCGTCGTAGAAGACGACGGGTGCGCCGAACTTCGAGCCGACGGTGACCATCTGCCAGTCGACCATCACATATCGCATCTGTTCGGCCTCGCCGTCGTCGTCAATGCCAGCGAGGACCTCACCTGCACGCTCTTCGCTCGGTGCAAGCAGGAAGTTCGCGGCCGTAGTCGCCCCCTGCTGGAACGGGTTAGCGTGCGGGATGCGCTCGCCGCGCGTCGTGATCCAGTGGCCGTAGTCCCACCACGACATCACGCCGTAGGTTCCCTCAGCGTAATCGTAGTCACTGTCTGCAGGACGCTCGTAGGTGCCGTAGTACTCTAACTCGTCGGCGTTACCTGCACCCTCGAGGTTACCCTCTGCGGGCGTATTCTCATTCATCCACTGGAGATTCTCATCCCAGATGGTGACCGACCCAGGGCCGGTATTGTTGCCGACGCCGACGGCGGTGCCCGTGCGGTCGATGGAGGGACTGCCGCTGTTACCCAGCGACAGCGGCACGACGAGTACCGGACCCAAGACGACCAGCACTGCCATCGCGACGGCGATGTACTGGTATGTCTTGATGTCCGGAAGTGAGAGTCCTTCCGCGAAGTTGATGCCGATGACTGCGAGGATTTCTTTCAGGAAGTACGCGTTCAGCGCCGCCACAGAGACAGCGAGGTAGTAGTTGAAGCGCACCTGCGTGAACGCCGCGGCAGTGATGAACGCCGCCCAGACGAACACGAACAAGTGTTCGGCGTCGTAGTGAATACGCGCGACTGCGCCGAACACGAGGAGGGCGACCAGTGCGAGGCCAGCCACCTGCGGACTGAATCCGAGGCCGCTCGCGACGCTGTTGAACACGGGGCCGCCGACGAAGATTAACAGCAACACCGCCGCTGAACCGCCAAGGTAGTAGTAGTCACCCGTAGTGCCGCGCTTCCAGAGTGGTTTTACTAGGAGCCACACGGCCGCTGCAGTTGCGGTGAGGAACGCAAAGCCGTACTCCGCAAGTACGACGCCAAAGCCGCCGTAATACTGGACTAAACCAGACTGAAGGAATGGCTGAGCCTCGCCGATGGTTCGCGTCTCCGCGCCCGCTGAGAAGCCGACGAATCGCAGGAGGTTCGTCCGGATCGTGACAAACACCGAGAGGTCAACGAACAACAGCGCAAGGACGCCGACCACCGACAGCCCAAGAATCGCACCGGGGAAGCCGAACTCGCGGAGACGTTCGTCATCTGCTGCGTTCAGGATACGGGCGCCCCACGCTAATCCTATAGCAGCGACGGCGACACTGGCCGAGGCAAATGGCTGCAGCAGCCCGTAATCAGTCGGGCTAAATCCAGTCGTCTCAAGGTTAAGTAGCAGTAGCAGCGTCGTCACTCCCATCGAGACAGCAGCGACAAACGCCACGTGGTCTGGGGAGGATGTTTCACCAGCGTGGGCGCTCACGACCTGGTAGATGACATAGACCCCAAAGATACCAATGAGGAGGACGCCCGGAGGCCACACGAACAGGTATAGCGAGACCGCGACGCCAGCTAGTGCGCTCCACGCTGTAGTCGGCTTGAGTTCGTCCCACTCACGTGCTTGGGCGAGTTCCCAGATAGGCCGGTCACGCTGAGCGACCGCCAGTGCGATCATCAACGCAACGACTGCAAGACCCTGGAATAGAGGTTCTGCGACGTTGTGATCTGCGAAACCGACGAGGCCTCGGCGGAGGAACGTTCCCGGAAGCAGCATCAGAATGACGGCGCTGAAGAGGCCACCGAGCCGGCCGCCGAGGCGCTTCCCAATGAGGTACGTCGGGATAGCAACAAGCGCGCCGAATACTGCAGGCGCGACGAGCAACGTCTGCGCCACGAGCGTCTCGGAGGGTGACCCGAGGCCGACGACTAACGCCGCCGTCGCGACCAGCTGATCATACAGCGTACCGAACTGGGCAGCGTTGGTGCCGAACGGGTAGTACGTCCAGGGGTCATATGGCATCGTGAACGGCCAGTTCGCAACTGTATACTCAACTTGACGGAGGTGGTACCAAGCGTCGTTGCCCGAGAAGTAGACCTCGCCGTCTCGAATGAAGTTACTGTACGATTGGAGACGAATCCACAGCATCACCGCAATCACTGCGAGCAGGGCTGGGACGTGATAGAAGTCTCGGAGGATGTCCGTGGCGGACTTTCCCGAGAAGTCGTAGTCTAACCCCGAAACGGAGGCTGGGGACGATCCTCCATCCGGAGCCGTGTCACTGTCGCTGCGACTCATTGCATCGGTAAATTCGGAAAACGAGGATAAGCCTTGTGAAACCCTCGTCTCGGCGCGCGACGCGATAACCAAATTTTAACGCGGCCTGCCAACAACAGCAACCTAATGGAAGTCTCTGTCGTCGTGTGTACGTACGCGATGGACCGATATGAGGCGTTTTCGGAGACCGTTGAGAGCGCGTACGCACAGACGTACGACTCTGTTGAGGTCGTCCTCGTCGTTGACGGAAACGAAGCGGTGTTCGACCGAGTCCGCGAGGATTTCAGCGACCGACCGAATACAGTCATTCACTGCAACGACGAGAACCGCGGCATCTCCTACAGTAGGACAAAAGGCGCCGAGCTCGCTAGCGGCGAGATTGTCGCCTTTATTGATGATGACGCTGTCGCTGAAGAAGATTGGGTCGCGAACCTCGTCGACGTGTACGAGTCTACTGACGCCATCGCTGTCGGTGGGGACGTCCGCCCTGACTGGCAGGTTGCCAAACCTGACTTCTTCCCGGAAGAATTCTATTGGTTGGTTGGGGTCGTCGAACCGGGGTTCGCTGAGGACGGTGAAGAGGTGCGTAATACCTACGGCTCGAATATTTCGTACCGCCGCGAGCAGTTCCTCGAGGTTGGCGGTTACGACCCTAACACTGGGCGTAAGGGTGACAAACACCTACAAGCACACGAAGCCCCGGTCGGGATTCGACTTTTGAACACATTTGGGAAAGGGATGATATTCACCGAGAGTGCTATTGTTCACCACAAGTTGTTCGAGTACCGGGGTGAGTTCACTTGGCTGGTCTTTCGATCGTTCTGGCAGGGGTATTCGAAGCGGGTAATGGACCTCTTGTATCCAAATGCGCCAGATAACAAGAGCGCATATCTCAACCAACTAATGATGCATTTCGTACCCAAACGACTTTCAGCATTGATTCGTTCACCGTCAATTGCGGGAGTCAAGCAGTTGCTCACGATCTTTGTATTCACCGCGGTCGTTGGGCTTGGCTATCTATATGCAACTCTGACTCCGGGTGTGGTCGAAAAAGCTAATTCGTAAATTGCCGCAGTTCCCTGCGGAACAATTGTGACTGCGTGGCCTGTGGCCCGTGAGTGTAAAAGGGTAAAAGTGCCGTTCGACGCTGTGTCTCTTCTCTGCTCGCGCCTTATTTTGTACTCACTGAGCAAGGTTTTTAGACCTCAAAGCAGCTAAAATCAGACGTTCAATCCGTCTTTCGACTGGAGATGAACTCATAATAATAGCCAAAACCACGGAAGGCAAGCATAACAATAGATAGAACGAAGAACACAACTTGCGTCGACGTTGGTTCTTTACCGTTACCGCTGCTGGTAGTGGGGCCTTCAGGGCGTGGTGGGATTCCCGGATTTCCGTACCGTTCAGGATAGTGACGCTGTAATTGGCAAAATCCCCGACCCACACGGATGTTCTTTTTTGCAAGCGATTTGAATTGAGTGCGTGCAGGATGATAGACGGTTGCACTATCGGTATACCCTTGCTTATAGCCCGCCTCATAGGCACGCTCGCCAAATTCTTTATCACCGCCTGAAATAAGTCGGCTATCGAATGAGCCTATCTGATTAAATACCTGTTTTCGAACAAGGAGAGCACAAGTTGGTGCATAATGTTGTTTCTGTATGTATTCTTTGATCGGGAAGCCAGTCCGAACGTTATACTTTCCAACGTACGTGTGTTGGCCGAGCGTGAGCTCCACATTACAGCCGAGGTAGTCGACATCTTGATCAATTAATGCTCTGACGGCAGCGCCCAGCCAGTCACTAGTTACAGTCTCGTCAGCATCCAGAAAGACGAGGACATCGCCCGTTGCGTACTCTATTCCTCTATTTCGAGCTGCATAGGATCCCTGTACTTGATCTTCAACAAGCAGTTGGATGTGGTCGTGGTTTCCAGCACTCTGGCGAATCACATCTCGAGTGTTGTCCGTGGAGTTGTTGTCGATGATTAGGATTTCTGCAGGGGTGTGATTCAATTTCAGCAAAGACTCGATAGTTTGTGCTATCCCTGTAGCATCATTATATACTGGAACAATAATTGAGACAGAAACGGTGTCGAGGGCCATTGAACCTGTGTGTGAGTAGATATTCAACTCAATATAAAACACGCCGACTTTGTAATGAGGGGACACCTATGAATATCTCTAAGTTGGTCATTGTTTGAGATGAGTCGTTTTCGTCGCGCTCCCGAAACCAATAACTCACCACCACCTCCACCAATTAATTATGACTGACGACGTCTGCGTCCTCCTCCCCACGTACGACGAAGCCGCTACCGTTGCGGACGTCGTCACCGACTTTCGATCTCACGGCTACGAAGATATTCTTGTCATTGACGGTGGGTCAACAGACGACACTCGTGCCTTGGCTCGTGATGCCGGCGCACGTGTTGAGATTCAATCCGGCACTGGAAAAGGACAAGCCATTCGTGAGGCCGTTCGTAAGTACGTTGATGCAGAATATGTTCTAATGGCAGACGCAGACGGTACATATGAGGCAGCCGATGCTGACGCGATGCTCACCCCGCTCCGTGAGGGGACCGCTGAACACGTTATTGGCGACCGGTTTGCCAATATGCATGATGACGCGATGACGAGCCTGAACAGCGTTGGCAATACTATCTTTAACAGTTTGTTCTCGCTTGTTCACCACGAAGACTACGGCGACATTCTCTCTGGTTACCGCGCTTTCACACGTGACTCCTTCGGGCGACTCCGTCTCACGGCTGATGGGTTCGGTATCGAGACTGAGATGGCTGTCGAGTGTGCGCGGCACGGCGTCCGCACGACTGTCGTCCCAATCACGTACTTGCCACGTCCAGATGGGTCCGATACAAATCTCCATCCGGTGAAAGATGGTGGCATCATCCTGATGGCAATTTATCGGCAGGCAAAGACATCGAACCCGCTGTTTTACTTCGGGAGCGCTGGCGGTGTTGCCGGTATTGCAGGGATGCTCATTGCCTCCTACGTTGCATACGACTGGTTTGTGAATGGGATTTCACACAACGTCCTTGCGATCGTTGCTGGTGTTGGGATCATTCTTGGGGTACAGTTACTCATCTTCGGCGTTCTCTCTGACCTCGTTGTTACACTCCACCAGGAGACTCTCGATCGCGTCCGACGCGTAGAGCGTGCAACAAGCCCGCAGGGAGATGCTGCTGTCGATGCGGCACCTTCCAGCGAAGACGGCGAGCAGCGTGCAGATCCCCCAGAGCCAGAACGATGACATCTTGCTGAGGAAGCGAACCCGCTCTATTGTGAGCTAAGTTAACCATCAAGCGTTTTTCCACACTCTCGACAGCCCCATCAGGGGGTAGCTGGTGCTGGTGGAAGCGGGAGTGTTCCACAGTCTGATTCTCACTCGAACGGCGATGAGCTGCGCCGAGGGGGGCGCTAGTAGGGACACAGGCGGTTCACAATCGGTTCACACTCCCGGAAATTGGTGTTTGAACGGCTGTGAATTCGAGTGTGGAACGATCCTTGCGGATGCTTCTGCAGTCGTGGACGAACGCGAGTAGCCGTCTTGAAGCCGAATTCGCGGGATAGGAGTGTTATGAGTACTATTCGAGCTGATGCACTACCCAATCAAATTCGGGTTGTTGAGCAAAACACGCAGACGGCAACCGTGTGTGAACATCCCCTTCGAATTCCGTTTGGTATGGCGGGCTCTCTTTGTGGCATTCGCAGGGGTTCGACGCTACGGGACGACTCGATACTGGATCACACTGGGCGATGCTACGCTGGTTCTCTTCTCTTCCGGAGGAAAACTCTAGATGTGAGAAGCCATTTACGGATCCTCGGCCCTCGATAGCGGTCCATTCGCACGCTGACAGCGTCGATCGGAGTGGGTACGTTGGGTTGGAACGTCGAGGTCGCCCCTCCACTGCTTCCAACGTAGTCAGGAAGTGCTCGCTCGTGACGTGATTAAAACGGTAACAGTGTGCGAACGCGCCCGAGCAGTGACCCCGCACCGCTGCGGCGTCGTTCCTCGAAGATCGGATGGAGGCGATTAAGTACGTCCCGTTTGGTATCGAAGTGCTCTACGGGGAGGTCTCGAAGCTCCGCGGCGACGTCGAGCGTGTTGCCCGAGGCGTCGTAGGCGACCTCAGTGTCGTCCATCGACTCGATCAACTCTGTCGTCGTCGCCGGGAATCGGACCCCCGCGCGGTCGAGTCGTTCGCCGAGTACAGCGATCCCGAACTCGATAGCGTCGGGGTCAGACCCACCCCCCGTCGGCGGTCGCGCAGCCATAGAGACGTGTTGTCGCTCGGGGGACTAAAACCGTCGGGGAATCGACTCGCACGCCGACGGACGCCTCCGTCGGCCTTATCGGCCGTCCGCCCGTCCTGCCGTGTGTGACTGACTACACCACCGTCTCCATCCCGAAAGACCTCGCAGAGCGCGTCGAAGACACCATTGAGGGGACGAGTTTCTCCTCGACGTCGGACCTGGTTCGGTTCCTCCTGCGCAGCATCGTCATCCAGCATCAGAAGCGCGGGTCGCTCTCGGAGGCCGAGTTCGAGGAGATAACAGACCAACTCCGCGACTTGGGCTACTTGGAGTAGGGACCTTGCGAAGTCGTGGTCCGCGGGCGCTCCGACGGGAAGCAGCGACCGGTCAGGCGTCGTCGACTCGCTCTTCCGGCGGTGCGGCGTCGACGCGGACCAACTCGCGCCGTCGGCCTCGACGGTCGTACGCGACCACGTCCTCGTGCCCGTACGGCGGAATCGCGACGAGGACGGTCGCCGCGAGGTCGTCCTCTTCGGTCAATCGTCGGTCGCCGTCGGGGTGTGAGAGAAACCGTGCGCGACCGGAGGGCCGCCCCAGATCCATCCCGAACACCGCCGACACCGACCCCCCAGCGCTCGGGAAGTAGAAGTGGGTCAACACCGGCGTCTCGGGAGGCAGATCTGGTGGTGCACCGACCAAATCGCCCGCTGCCGTCACGTCGAGGACGACGTTCTCGGCGGTCGGATCGGCATCTTCCGCGCGTTCGAGCAACAGCGACAGCAGGTCCGTCGTGATGTGGACCGTCGTCGCGCGACCGTCGCCGTCGGTCGCTGTCGCTCCCGGTGGGTCACCCCACTCGCCGTTGTCCGTCTTGCTTCCGCAGTCGCGCCCGTCTCTGTTCACGCCGATGCCCTCACCCCAGGAACATCGTCAGCGTCTTGGCGTATAGGCCGGGTGCGTTGCTGCGGGCGTCCGACAGCGCAGTTTCGAGCGCTCGCTGTCCGTCGGTGAGGACGCCCTCGCCGTGTCCGCACAGCACGCGTTCGGGCGAGAGACCGGAGAGCGCTCGTCGCGGCGGCGTGAGTCGCAGCATCGGGTGGACGCCGAGCGTCTCACCCTTCGTTCGCATATATTCTGACGCGCCGACCGCCTCCGGGACGTACAGCGTGCCGCCGTCTTCGTCGTACAGTGCGACCTCTTGCCACGGCGGGATCGACGAGTCACGGACTGTGATCGCTCGCATCCCGCCCAGTTCTCGACCGAACCGCTCGACCGGCGCGTCGAGTTTCGCCGCGACGCCCGTCATCCAGTCGGGGACGTACACCGGCACGTCGTGGCGGGTCGCGATCGCCGCCGCGTCGCGCTTGTGGCGGTCTAGACAGACGACGACGCCAGCGATGTCGCCCTCTATGTCTGCGAGGAGGTCGTCGACACCGGGCGCGTCGACCGGGTCGAGTACCCACACCTCCCCGTCGACGGAGAGGGCGTGACTCGCGCGTTCCATCGTCTCGTCGGGATACGCGATCCACCCGACACCGCCGTCGAACTCGTCGATGACGGCGAGGTCGGCGTCGCCGGAGGCTTTCATCGGCATACCCGAGGGGAAGAGCGCCGCGGGCTTAAGTGGGGTGCCGTCGGATCGGGTACCGTGATGGCCTCGGACACCGATCCGGCGTCGGAGTCGTCGACCGCTTCGGACGCGTCGACTCCGGCGCTCGCGTCGCTCGCACTGGAGGTGACGGACTTGGGTCGCGCCGCTGCGTGGTACGCCGACACGTTCGGCCTCGTCCCGACGCGGCGGACCGACACGGAGTGTACCTTCGACGTCGGCGGCACGGAGTTGATTCTGCGTCGACCGACGTCGGTCCCCCGCGGCGGCCTGCACACCCACTTCGCGTTCGAGACCACCGACCACGAGTATCCCGCGTGGCGGGCTCGATTTCCGGACGCTCCCGAGATAGACTTTGGGTCGTTCCGCTCACTGTACCTGGAGGACGACGACGGCCACGCCCCGGAGATCGGCGGCACCGCGACCGACGGCCAGGGCCTCGTCGGCATCTTCGAAGTGGTGTTCGAGGTGGCGAACGTCGACCTCGCCAGCGACTGCTGGTCTGCGATGGGCTTCTCCGCCGTCGACCGGGGCGACGAGCGCCGGCGCATCCGAATGCGGGGACCCGTCGGTGCCGACCGTCAGTTCGACGTAGAACTGTGGGAGCCACAACTCGGCCTCGCCGACGCCCGCGGCGGCGTCCACGTCGACGTCGCGTTCCGCGTCCAAGAACCGGCGGCCGTCGCGGACCACGCGTTCGGCGACATGCCGTCGGTGACGCCCCGCGAGATGCCCGACGGGTCCGTCGAGGTGTACGACCCCGACGGGCACCACCTCGTGTTGTTGCCAACGGAGTGACGCGGCCGGACAGAACCGCTTTCCGTCGCAGTGAGAGACGTCCGCGTATGCGTGATCGAGACTGCCTGGGGAGTGGGGAGCGAGATGCCGACGACGAGTACGGCTACCGACGGGTCGCCGTCGACGATGTGGCGAACACGCCGAACCCGACGCGGGTGAAGCGCGAACTCGACGAGGAACTCGGCGTCTCCCTGTTCGGGTGCAACTACTACGAGGCGGACCCCGGCGAGCAGGTGCCGTGGGGGTATCACCGCCACCCGGACCACGAGGAACTGTTCTTCGTCGTCGACGGCGAACTGGAGGTGGAGACGCCCGACGGGACGTATCGCGTCAGGTCACAGGAGGCGTTCTTCGTCCCCGCGGGCGCGCCGAATCGCGCCGTCGCCGTCGGCGACACGCCGTGTCGGTTCCTCGCGGTCGGCGCACCGAAAGAGTCGGACAGCGCAGTGATCAGCGAGCACTGTCCCGAGTGCGGCGAAGCGACCGATCGGACGTACCGGATCGAGGAACTCGGCACCGGCGACTCGCCGGACGTCGAAGAGTACGTGTTGGAGTGCGCGGTGTGTGGCGCGGACGTGGGACGGTTCTCAGGGTAGCTACTCGGCCCTCCTACCGCGTCTCGGAGGTGACAACCCGTTTGCAGCGTAGTTTATGCCTGCGTATCCGCTACGGCCGCTATGTCCGACCAGGGGGATGGCATCGAAGGAAGTGGAGCGACGCGATCGTATCGGCACGTCTCTGTCGACGGCTGGGACGGCGGACCTGAACCCGAGGCGATCCAGCGACTCACCGACGGAGACGACGAGACCACGCCGTTCGACGTCCGCAGCGTCGACCCCGGCGACGCAGTCGCACCCGCGACGCACCGTGGGTTAGAGGTAGAGGACCTGTTGCTCGTGCTCTCGGGGGAACTCCGCATCGAGACGGGAGACGAGACGCTACGGGTTAGACCGAACGAGGTCGTACTCGTGCCGCCGGAACCGCCCGCGCGGCCGGTCGTCGCCGGCGACGAACCGTGTCGGTTCCTCGCGCTGGGAACCGCCTGACTGACGGCGGTCGCGTCCTCGATCGCTCAGCCGAGCAGGTCGGTGTCGACGGAGACGTTCGGCGGCGAGACGATGAGGAACCCGCGGAAGTGCGTGAGTTCTCCGCCCATATCTTTCACCTCGCGGGCGAAGCCGCTGGCGCGTTCGTTGATGTCGCCCTCGACGGCAAGCACGAGGACGTTCCCGTATTCGATGTTTCGGATCCAGTGTTCGGGCTCCGTCTCTCCGTCTAAGACCCCCAAGACGACGTCCCCCACCGTTCCCTCCGACTCCATCATCTCCTCGGCGTCGCGGAGGTCGAGCCCGAAGTCACTCATACTCCGGGGCACGGGACGTCCTCTCAAAAGCGTTCGGACGGGCGTCGGGCGGGCGTCAGACGTCCGCCAGGTGGGCTGTCGTTCCCCCACCCATCGCCACGGAGCGACCGTTCGTCAATACAATGTGTATAAGGTCGTAATGATTCTTCGAGCCCATACCTACCCGTCGCTGTCGTGCGATTTTGGAACTGATCTGACGTTCGTGATAAATGGGCACACGGATCACGACCTGTCCGACCACAACGCTTTACAATCAGTTCCGTCCTCGCACCTGTTGATGTCCCATCACCAGGACTCGTCGGTAACCAGTCCGGCGGAACGAGTTCTTCCAGGGCACACTGAGTGCAACTGACGAGTTCGATTCTGTCCGAATATTCGACACGACGCTGCGTGACGGAGAGCAGTCGCCACGTACGTCGTTCAGCTACGAGGAGAAACGAGAGATAGCCGCGGCCCTCGACGAGTTGGGCGTGTCCGTCATCGAGGCGGGCTTCCCGGTCAACTCCGACGCGGAGTTCGAGGCCGTCAAAGACATCGCGGAGTCGACCGACACGACCGTCTGCGGCCTCGCCCGCGTGGTCGAGAAAGACATCCAGGCCGCCATCGACAGCGGCGTCGGGATGATCCACACGTTCGTGTCGACCAGCGACGTCCAGATCGAAGACTCGATGCACGCCACCCGCGAGGAAGTGAAACAGCGTGCCGTCGAGGCGGTGGAGATGGCCAAAGAGTCCGGCGCGGAGGTTATGTTCTCGCCGATGGACGCCACCCGAACGCAGGAGTCGTTCCTCGTCGAGGTCATCGAGGCCGTCAGCGAGGTCGGTGTCGACTGGATCAACATCCCCGACACCTGCGGCGTCGCGACGCCGCGCCGCTTCGGCGACCTCATCGAAGTCGTCGCGGCCCACACCGACGCCCGAATCGACGTGCACACGCACGACGACTTCGGGCTGGCCGGGGCCAACGCGCTGGCCGGTATCGAGGCGGGCGCACACCAGATGCAGGTGTCGGTCAACGGCATCGGCGAACGCGCGGGCAACGCCGCCTTAGAGGAGGTCGTGATGGCCGCCGAGTCGCTGTACAACGCCGACACCGGCATCGACACGACGCGGATCACCGAGGTCTCGCGGATGGTCGAGCAGGCCAGCGACATCGCGGTGCCGCCGAACAAGCCCGTGGTCGGGCGCAACGCCTTCAGCCACGAGTCCGGCATCCACGCCGCCGGTGTCATTGAGAACAGTGACACGTTCGAACCCGGCGTGATGACGCCGGAGATGGTCGGTGCGACCCGCGAGTTAGTTATGGGCAAACACACCGGCACCCACTCCGTCCGCCAGCGCCTCACCGACGCGGGGTTCGACCCCACCGAGTCGCAGGTTCGCACCGTCACCCGGCGGGTGAAGGACGCGGGTGCGGAGGGTCGCGTGACGATGTCCGACGTGAAGCGATTCGCCCAGGAGGAGGGCGTCGCCCGAATGGACGACGACCACGAGGACGAACCGCCACAACGAGAGGCCAAACTCTAATCGGCGCAGATGTCCGCGAACACGACCGGCGACGGGCTACGGCGGGGTGCAATCGTTGCCACCCACGCCAGGGTTATAGCCGTCGACCCGATACGCATCAGCGAGATGACGACGCGAGTCACGATGGACGCCGTCCGCTCGGCGACCAGCGACCGTGTCGTCGCCCTTCTCGCCGGGGTCGTGGGTATCGTAGGGGCGTAACCGCCCCCACATCACTCCCCCAACCGACCCGTGCACCGACTTCCGACGACTAGCGACACCCGACCAACGACTGCGAACGTATGACACACACGGCAGGAGGCCGACGACGATGAGCGAGCCAGCAACCCCCGACACCGCGACGGACGCGGACGAGACGGACGACGCGGGGCGAACCGACAGCAGTGACGCCGATCGACGCGCGGAGGCCGCGAGCCGTATCCCCGGCACGGGCGCGGACGCGGTCGTCGCCGCCCTCGAAGCGGCGGGCGTGGAGACCGCCTTCGGCGTGCAGGGTGGGGCGATTATGCCCGTCTACGACGCCCTTGGGGGGTCGTCGATACACCACGTCACGATGGCCCACGAACAGGGCGCAGTCCACGCCGCCGACGCCTACGGCATCGTCCGGGGCGACCCCGGCGTCTGTCTCGCTACCTCGGGGCCGGGCGCGACGAACCTCGTCACCGGCATCGCCGACGCCTCGATGGACTCCGACGCGATGTTGGCGCTGACGGGGCAGGTCCCCTCCGACATGGTCGGCTCCGACGCCTTCCAGGAGACGGACACCGTCGGCGTCACCGCACCCATCACGAAGCACAACTACTTCGCGAGCGACTCCGACGACATCGGTCGCACCGTCGGCGAAGCGTTCGCCCTCGCTGGGACCGGACGACCGGGGCCGACGCTCGTCGACCTGCCGAAAGACGTCTCCTTCGGCGAGACGGAGCGACCGGTCGGCGAACCGACGCCGCCTAAACGGTCCGTCCCGACTCCCGAAGCCGACGACGACCAGGTCGAGGCCGCCGCGCGCACCATCGAGAGCGCCGACCGGCCCCTGTGTCTGTTCGGCGGCGGCGTCATCAAAGGCGACGCGACCGAGGAGGCCCGCGCGTTCGCTCGCGCGTACGACATCCCGGTCGTGACGACGATGCCTGGCATCGGCAGTTTCCCCGAAGACGACGACCTGTGTCTGTCGTGGGCGGGGATGCACGGCACGGGCTACGCGAATATGGCGATCACCCACACCGACTGTCTGATCGCCGTGGGGACGCGCTTCGACGACCGCCTCACCGGCGGCGTCGACACCTTCGCCCCCGAGGCAGAGGTCGTCCACGTCGACATCGACCCCGCGGAGATATCCAAGAACATCCACGCGGACTACCCGGTCGTCGGCGACGCGGAGACCGTCCTCGAACAGATCGACGCCGAGATTCGCAGCGCCGACGCGCCCGACACGAGCGAGTGGTGTGCCCAGTGTGACGAGTGGCGCGCGGAGTACCCGATGGACTACACCATCGACCCCGACGAGCCAGTTCGACCGGAGTTCGTCGTCGAGGCGTTCGACGCCGCGACCGGCGACGACGCGTACGTCACCACCGGCGTCGGCCAACACCAGATGTGGGCCGCGCAGTACTGGACGTTCCGCGAGCCACGAACGTTCGTCTCCTCGCACGGCCTGGGGACGATGGGGTACGGCCTGCCCGCCGCCATTGGCGCACGGATAGCCGCAGACGACGACCGCGAGGTGGTCAGTTTCGAGGGCGACGGATCGTTCCTGATGACGATTCAGGAACTGTCGGTCGCCGTCCGCGAGAACCTCGACATCACCGTCGTCGTCCTCAACAACGAGTACATCGGGATGGTCCGCCAGTGGCAGGACGCCTTCTTCGAGGGGCGGCACACGGCCTCCGAGTACGACTGGATGCCCGAGTTCGACACGCTCGCGGAGGCGTTCGGCGCGAAGGGCTTCCGCATCGACGACTACGACGAGGTCGAAGACGTGGTCGAGGCGGCGCTCGACTACGACGGCCCGTCGGTCGTCGACGCGCACGTCGACCCGAACGCGAACGTCTACCCGATGGTCGCGAGTGGCGCGGCGAACGGCCAGTTCGCCCTCGCGGAGGATCAACTATGAGCGGGAGCGACGAGTCTCCCGACCACCCGGCCGACCACCCGGCGGCCGAACGCGCCCGCCCGGCGAGTTCGGAAGGTCTAGAGACGGGACTGTCGGGACCGCGCCCCGAAGAGCGCCCGCACCCGACTGGTCGCCGTGACGAACACGGCGTCCGAAAAGAGCCGGATCACGGTCCCGAACCGACGCGCCGGACGACCGTCTCGGCGCTCGTCGAGGACGAACCCGGCGTGCTGGCGCGGGCGGCGGGACTGTTCCGCCGTCGCCAGTTCAACATCGAGAGCCTGACCGTCGGTCCGACGACCATCGAGGGCCACTCGCGGATCACGCTGGTCGTCGAGGAGACGGAGGCGGGCATCGACCAGGCGAAGAAGCAACTCGCGAAACTCACGCCCGTCATCGCGGTCGGCGAGTTGAGCGACGACGCCGTGGCCGCCGAACTGGTGTTGCTGAAGGTTCGCGGCACCGACCCGGCGAAGGTCCACGCCATCACCGAGATGTACGAGGGACAGACGCTCGACGCCGGTCCGCGCACCATCACGGTGCAGATCACCGGCGGCGAATCGAAGATCGACGACGCCATCGACGCGTTCGAGCAGTTCGGCATCATCGAGATCGCCCGGACGGGTCAGACGGCGCTGGAACGCGGCGACTCCCCGACGACGCCCGGCGAGGAACCAGGCGACTCGGCGGCATCGACCGAGGACGACGAGTTCACCAACTACGACGACTGACGCTGTTACGAGACACAATGACTGACGACACCTTCGACACCGACGTACACTACGACGACGACGCCGACCGCTCGATGATCGACGACAAGACCGTGGCCGTCCTCGGCTACGGCAGCCAGGGCCACGCCCACGCGCAGAACCTCAACGACTCCGGCGTGGACGTCATCGTTGGCCTGCGCGAGGACTCCTCCTCGCGGACGGCCGCCAAAGCCGACGGCCTGCGCGTGGAGACGCCCGCCGACGCCGCCGAGGAAGCAGACATCGTCTCCGTCCTCGTCCCCGACACGGTCCAGCCAGCCGTCTACGAGGAGATCAAAGACGGTCTCGAGGCGGGCGACACCCTCCAGTTCGCGCACGGCTTCAACATCCACTACAACCAGATCGTTCCGAAGGAGGGCATCGACGTGACGATGGTCGCGCCGAAATCGCCCGGCCACCTCGTGCGCCGCAACTACGAGGCCGGTGAGGGGACGCCCGGCCTGCTCGCAGTGTATCAGGACGCTACGGGCGAGGCCCGCCAGGAGGGCCTCGCGTACGCTCACGCCATCGGCTGTACCCGCGCGGGCGTCATCGAGACCAGTTTCCAAGAGGAGACGGAGACGGACCTGTTCGGCGAACAGGCGGTGCTGTGTGGCGGCGTCACCTCGCTGGTGAAGCAGGGGTACGAGACACTCGTCGACGCGGGGTACAGCCGAGAGATGGCGTACTTCGAGTGCCTGAACGAACTGAAACTCATCGTCGACCTCATGTACGAGGGTGGACTCGGCGAGATGTGGGACTCCGTCTCCGACACCGCGGAGTACGGCGGTCTCGTCCGCGGCGACGAAGTCGTCGACGAACACGCCCGAGAGAATATGGAGGAAGTCCTCGAAGCGGTGCAGGACGGCACCTTCGCCCGTGAGTGGATCGCGGAGAACCAGGCCGGACGGCCCTCCTACACGCAACTGCGCGAGGCCGAGAAGAACCACGACATCGAGAACGTGGGCGAAGACCTCCGCTCGCTGTTCGCGTGGGGCGGCGAAGCGCCAGCCTCGGAGTCCGAAGACGACGAGAAAGCCGAGGTACGAGCGGATGACTGACACAGCGGAGACGGCTGCCGACCACGAGGACGACGCCGACACCATCGCGGACATCGACCACGAAGCGCCCGAGGGCGCGGCCGACCCGAACGCGGTGTGGGAGCGCGGTCGCGACGACGCGACGGACGACACCACCGGCGACGAGACGGACCGATGAGCGAGGGAACGCTGTACGACAAGGTGTGGGAGCGGCACAAGGTGGCGGACCTGCCGAACGGACAGGACCAACTGTTCATCGGCCTCCACCTCGTCCACGAAGTGACGAGTCCGCAGGCGTTCGGAATGTTGCGCGAACGCGAGATGGAGGTCGCGTTTCCGGACCGGACCGTGGCGACGACGGACCACATCGTGCCGACCGACCCGGAGGGTCGTGAGCGACCGCTCGCGGACGACCAGGCCGAGGAGATGCTTACCCACCTCGAACGCAACACCGAGGAGGCGGGCATCCGCTTTTTCGGTCTCGACGACGACCGACAGGGCATCGCCCACGTAGTCGGCCCGGAACTGGGCTTCGTCCAGCCGGGAATGACGGTCGTCTGTGGTGACAGCCACACCTCCACCCACGGCGCGTTCGGCGCCATCGGGATGGGCATCGGGACCAGCCAGATTCGCGACGTGTTCGCGACTGGCTCTATCGCCGCAGACAAGAAAGCCGTCCGCCGGGTCGAAGTCTCCGGCGAACTCGGTGACGGCGTCGGCGCGAAAGACATCATCCTGCACGTCATCCGACAACTCGGCGTCGACGGCGGCGTCGGCCACGTGTACGAGTACGGCGGCGAGGCTATCCGCTCGCTGGATATGGAGGGTCGCCTCGCCGTGTGCAACATGTCTATCGAGGGCGGCGCTCGCGCGGGCTACATCAACCCCGACGAGACCACCTACGAGTACCTCGAAGGCCGCGAGTTCGCCCCCGAGGGCGAGGCGTTCGAGGAACGCAAGCAGTACTGGGAGTCCATCCGCTCGGACGACGACGCCGAGTACGACGACGTGGTCGAGGTCGACGCCGACGGCCTCGCGCCGCAGGTGTCGTGGGGGACGAACCCCGAACAGGTCGTCGGCGTCGACGAAGCGGTTCCCGACCCCGCCGACACGCGCGACCCGGACGCGGCCGAACGCGCACAGGCGCACACCGAGGTCACGCCCGGCGAGACGATGGAGGGACACGCCGTCGACGTTGCGTTCCTCGGGACGTGTACGAACGGTCGTGTCGCGGACTTCCGCGAGGCCGCACGAGTGCTGGAGGGTCGTGAAGTCGCAGACGACGTGCGTGCGCTTGCGGTCCCCGGGTCGGGGACAGTCAAGCGGAAACTGGAGGCCGAGGGCATCGATCAGGTGTTCAAAGACGCCGGCTTCCAGTGGCGCGAGGCCGGGTGTTCGATGTGCCTCGCGATGAACGACGACGCCCTCGAGGGCGACGAGGTGTGTGCCTCCTCGTCGAACCGCAACTACGTCGGTCGACAGGGGAGCACCGAGGGGCGCACCCACCTGATGTCGCCCGCGATGGTCGCGGCGGCGGCCGTCGAGGGTGCGGTGACGGACGTCCGAGAACTCGACACCGCCGACAGCGTCGGCGCGGAGGTGGACGAATGAGCGACGACGCGGAGGGCGTCTCCGTGCCGTCCATCCGTCGCGTCGCGGGGACGGGCATGCCCGTCCGCGGCGACGACATCGACACCGACCAGATCCTCCCCGCCCGATTCCTGAAGGCCGTCACCTTCGACAATATGGGTGAATACGCCTTCTACGACCAGCGGCGCGACGAGGACGGCACCCT
Source organism: Halobaculum limi (assembly GCF_029490015.1). GTDB lineage: Archaea > Halobacteriota > Halobacteria > Halobacteriales > Haloferacaceae > Halobaculum > Halobaculum limi. The sequence continues at coordinate 2,424,038 of NZ_CP120468.1, read as the reverse complement.
CAACGACCACCCACTCAACGAGTACCAGGGCGCGAACGTCCTCGCGGTCAACGACAACTTCGGCTGTGGCTCCTCGCGCGAACACGCCCCGCAAGGGCTGATGCGGTGGGGCGTCGAGGCCATCGTCGGCGAGTCGTTCGCGGAGATTTTCCAGGACAACTGCAAGTCGCTTGGCATCGTCACGCTCGCGGTCGACGCCGAGGAGGTCGACGCCCTGCAGGAGTTCATCGAGTCGAATCCCGAGGCCGGCATCGAGGTGGACGTGCGCTCAGAGACCGTCCGCTACGACGGGAACACCGTCGAGGGGACCATCCCGCCCGCGATGCGAGAGGCCCTGTTGGAGGGCATCTGGGACACGACCGCCGTGATGCGGAGCAATCTCGACCGCGCGAAAGCGACCCACGACGACCTCCCGTACACCGATGACTGAGGGAGCGAACACGGTGACCGACGGCGGCGACGTCCCGGAGATTGCGGTCATCCCCGGCGACGGCATCGGGCAGGAGGTCGTCCCCGCGGCCGTCGACGTACTCGACGCCGTCGGCGACTACGAGTTCACCGAGGCGGAGGCCGGCGACGCCACCCTCGACGAGACGGGTGAAGCGTTGCCCGCCGAGACGTACGACCTCGCGGCGTCCGCGGACGCGACGCTGTTCGGCGCGGCCGGGGAGTCGGCCGCGGACGTGATCCTCCCGCTCCGGGAGGCCGTCGGGTCGTTCGTCAATATCCGCCCGGCGCGGGCGTACCCCGGCGTCGACGCGCTTCGCCCGGAGACGGACCTCGTCTTCCTGCGGGAGAACACCGAGGGCGTGTACGCGGGCCACGAGGACCGCCTCACCGACGACGTGTCGACGCTGACGCGCGTCGTCACGCAGTCGGCGTCGCGGCGACTGGGACAGTTCGCGTGTGAGTTCGTCGAGGAGCGAGGGTACGACGGCTTCACCGTCGCGCACAAGGCGAACGTGATGCGCGAGACGGACGGCCTGTTTCGCGACACCGTCCTCGCGGAAGCGGAGGCGGCAGGCGTCGACGCCGACACGGTTCTGATGGACGCATTCGCCACGCACGTCTGTCTCGACCCCGAGCAGTTCGACGTGGTCGTCTGTCCCAACCTCGCGGGCGACGTGCTCTCGGATCTGGCGGCCGGACTCGTCGGCGGCCTCGGTCTGCTCCCGTCCGCGAACGTCGGCCCGGAACGTGGGCTGTTCGAACCGGTCCACGGCACCGCACCCGACATCGCCGGTGATGGAGTCGCGAACCCATCGGCGACGCTGTTGTCGGCGGCGATGCTCGTCGAATCGCTCGGCGACGACGAGGCCGGCGCACAGATTCGCTCGGCCGTCGAGTCCGTCCTCTCGGACGGCCCGCGCACGCCCGACTTGGGCGGCGAGGCGACGACCGAGGACGTGACCGACGCGGTGCTGGCGCGACTGTAGACCCGCCGCTCCACGTTTTCGCAGACAGTTCAGACCGTCAGGACACGTCGAGCAACAGCAGCCGCGACGGGAGGGCCCGCGCTACTTACTCTTGGTACGCGAGACAGACCTGCTCGAAGCGCCCCTTCCGTTCGAGGTGCGTCTGGAGTTCGTCGGCGTACTCCTGTGCGAGTTGCTCGGCGGCCGCGAGTTTCTCTTTGTCTTGCCCCCCGCTGCCACCTCCGCCGGTGATGACGTCTTTGATGTCCGAGAGGATGCCGCCGAACACGCCGTCTTTCGAGGAGGCACTCGGGTCGCCGCCGCCGGCCATCGCGCCCATCTGTTTCGAGATGTTGTCCATCTCGGGCATAATCTGCGGGAGTTTCGACGTGTCCGCGACGATGCGGGCACGCTCGGGGTCGTCCGCGTGTTCGATCTCGAACTCCGTGGCGGTCATCACGAGACTCCACTCTTGGTTGGAGAACTGCGACTGCTGCACCCGCTGGGAGAACTCGCGGTCGACAGCCATCCGCTCGGAGACGATGGCGTCGGTCCAATTGCTCATACCTCGCCTCACGCGTGGCAGGCGTATGTCGGTTTCCCTCTCGGGAATCAGCGGGCAGGCAACCGACAGGGGTCGAGGCGGTGGTTCTGACCGCGATCGAGTGGTCCGGTCGTCGTCGGACGTTACTGGTACTCGGTGATCGTCAGCGTGTAACTTCCCGATCCGCTGTAGGAGTCCACGTCGATCTGGAGGTCCGTGGAGTCGTCGGGGTCGTCGATGGTGACCGACTCTTGGCTGTCCATCGTGTAGGAGGCGTAGTCGTAGTTGCTGGGTGAGGCATTCTGCGTGGTGCCCGTGTTGACGTACAGGTCGAAGTCGGCGTCGGCGGGGCCGTCGAGTTCGACGACGACACGACTCGGCGCGGAGTACGTCCACGCCCACGTGTAGTTGTCGTAGTCCCAGTACCCCGACAGCGACCCGTCGACCGACCCGGTCGTGGTGTCGCCGCTCCCGCCGCCGTCGCCACCGTCACCCCCGTCGTCACCGCCGTCGCTATTCGCGGGGTCGGTGGTGACGGCGGCGTACGCGTCGACCTGTCCGCTCCCCTGCTGGGTGCTGGAGAGACCGACGTCGCTGGCGGTCGCCTTCAGGTGGTCGCGGAGTTCGAGATTCGTGAGGCTCGACCACTTCGCGAGCGTCAGACCGGCGACGCCGCTGGTGACGGGCGTCGCCATCGACGTGCCGGACAGTTCCTCGTAGCCGCCGCGGGTCTCGGTCGTCGTCGAGAGGACGTTGACGCCAGGCGCGCACAGTTCGACGCTGTCGCCGTACTGCGAGAACGACGCGAGGTTCTCGTTGGAGTCGACCGCTGAGACGGCGAGACACTCGCTGTAGGCCGCGGGATAGCTGACCGACGAGGTGCCGTTGTTGCCGGCGGCGGCGACGACGAGCGCCCCGTTGTCGTCGGCGTAACTGACGGCGTTTTTCATCGTGCTTGTGTAGCCACCGCCACCGAGGCTGAGGTTGATCACGTCCGCCCCTTGGTCGGCGGCCCACTGGACCGCGTCGGCGATGTCCGCGGTCGACCCGGACCCCGACTCGTCGAGCGAACGGCCGTTGATGAGCGTAGAGTTACCCTGTCCGGCGACGCCGGAACCGTTGTCGACGACGGCCGCCGCACATCCGGAGACGTGTGTGCCGTGGTACTCGTCGCTCGGGACGTCAGGAGCGGGGTCGGAGTCGTCGTCTACGAAGTCGCGGCCGGGGTCCGAAGCGTAGTTACCCTGCAGATCAGGGTGGTCGTACTGTGCGCCGGTGTCGACGACGGCGATGGTCACCGAGGAGTCACCGAGCGTCGTGTCCCACGCCTCGTCCGAGCGGACCTGTTGAGGCGCGTACTGACTGTCGAACTGCGGGTCGCTGGGAGCCAACTGCGTCTCCAGCGTCTCGTTGTCCTCGGCGTACTTGATGTGGTCTTTCTTCGTGATCGCTTCGACGAAGTTCTCCCGTGCCACGTCTGCGGCCTCCGACGGGAACGCGACCGCGACGTAACTGAGCGTCTCGTTGCTGTGGACGACCTCGGCGTTGCCGGGGACGTACTGTGCGACCTCCTGTTCGATGTCGTCGGCGGTGACGGAGACACCGACGAGAACCTCGTCTTCCTTCGGGCCCGGGTCTCGCCCGGAACGAGCGGCGGCGACTCCGCCCATCGCGGCCGTCCCGGCGGCCACACCAGTCAGTTTCAAGAATCCGCGTCGCCGCACGCCGTCGCGTTCGTTGCTGTCTGTCATGAGACGATCTGTCACGGTCGAGCGCTCTACTTAATTCTACTGTTATATTCAACAATTTAATACTGCAAACTATACAGAGTAATCTGAAATAAACGTGTATCCAGTGGTCGAAGCCGACCGTTCGTTCGCTACGCTTGCTGGCGATTTCCTATAGATTCTTCTGACCGAACGCTCTTATTTTGTTTTTGAACTGTCGACAGAATAAAAATTCAAATACTGGCCGAGGACCGGAACGCGTATCGGCGACTGGGAGAATCCGCGAGTATGGGACTGTTCGACTGGCTGGGGACGTCGTCTCCGACCGCCGACGCGGCCGGCGACGACACGCCCCCCGCCGGGGCGGGGCACGCCGGCCCCCACGGACCGTGGCACGACGCCGACGGGTCGTACGCCGAACCTCGCGGCGTCGCCCTGTTCGTCGACGGGCCGAACGTGTTTCGCGACGAGTTCGACGTCGACTTCGCAGACCTCCGTGCGGCCGCGGAAGCCGACGGTGACCTCGTGACCGCCCGCCTGTACCTCGACGAACACGCGACGCCTGGCCTCATCCAAGCCGCCGAAGCCAACGGCTTCCAGGTCGTCACCACCAGCGGCGACGTGGACGTGAAACTCGCCGTCGACGTGGCGACGTTCGCGGCCGAACGCCGCGCCGCGACGGTCGCCGTCGCCTCGCGCGACACCGACTTCAAGCCCGCGCTAGAGGCTGCCAACGAGTACGGCCTGCGCACGCTCGCTATCGCGCCGGGCAGTTACGGGCGGTCGGACGCACTCCGCCGGAGTGCCGACGACGCGGTGACACTCGGGGAGTAACTCTAGCAGTGCCCACCGCTCGGTAGGAACTCCTGCGAGATGGTTCGCAGTTCCGTCTCCGTCTCCGTGACGAGATACGTCGCCTCGGTGTACGCGCCGTCGGCCGACGACTCCGGGTCTCCGTCGCCGTCGCAGTCGAACGAGACGCTGTAGCCGACGCGCACGCGAACGGTGATGCTGGTTCGGTTCCACTCTACGACCTCGAACTCGGCGGGACGGAGGATACCGAATGCGAGCCCCGTGAGCGTGTCGTCGTCCGCAGCGACCCGTTCGATCCGGTCTTTCTCGGCGGCGATGGCTCGCTCACCCGCGGCCTCGGCCGAGACGGGAGGCGTGGGTGTCGCTGTCGGCGTCACGGTCGGCGTCGCGGCTGGCGAGTCGGTGGGCGCGTCAGTCGTGGAGGGAGCTGCGCCGGAGGGACCGAGACACCCCGCCGACGCGACGAGACAACAGACCACGAGCAGACGGAGGGCACTGATCACGGCGCAACCATACCGAGAACCGCAGTAAGTGTCTTCTGCCGCCTTACGCCAGCGGCGTCCGCTCGACGACCGTCCCGTCGTAGGTCGGGTACTGTTCGACGACTTCGCCGTCGTCGAGGTCACCCTCTTCGATCATCTCCTCCAATAGCCACCACGCGACCTCGACGTGGTTCGACTTGACGGAGTAGAACTCCTCGGGCACGCCGAGTTCCGCGATGCGGTCGGGGCTGGCGTACGTCTTGCCGTACACGAGCGTCCCGTCGTCGGTCACCTCGTCGAACGGGCGACGGAGGTTGCGCGCCATCCGCTTCAAGCGGTTGCGGTGTTGGGCGGCGTCTTTGAACACCGAGGTACAGAAGTACACCTTCGGGTGGTCGCCCATCACGTCGAGGATGGCCTCTTTCGATCCGTCGACGGCGGACATGTGGCCCTCCTGCAGTTCGAAGCCCTGCTCTTGCATCCGCCGGTAGTTCCCGTCGGACATCTCGAATTCGTTGACGTTGCAGAACTCGGCCGCACCCTCGTCGAGGAACTCGAGGAACTCCTCTTCGGCGCGGATGCCCGGAATCTCGAACGCCGGCGTCAGTCCCTCCTCGCGGGCGATGTAGAGGATGTCCTCCCACTCGGTGCCGTGGAGGTCGCCCCACTGCTCGACCGGCGGGTGGAAGCGAATCTCGTCGAGACCGGCCTCCGAGAGGCGGCGCATATTCTCGCGGCCACCCGGAATCCCCGTGTAGAGGTGGGTGTGGTGGTCCTCGCCAAACTCGTCTTTCAGCAGACGGAGGTACCGACACGTCTTCGCCATCGCCTCCTGTGGCTCGCCGCCGGTGATGGAGGTGCCCAGCGCCGACATCCGCTTGGCCTCCTCGATGACGTCCTCGTCGGACTCGACGAGTCGCTCGTTGGCGTACACGTCGGTGACGTTCTTGCGGTTCTCCCCGAGCGGACAGTAGAAGCAGTCGCGCTGGTCGCAGTAGCCGTACACGAACAGCACCATCTTCCCGCCCTTGGAGCACTGTTCACAGCCCTTCGAGATCATTCAGTACACCTCCTTCCGTGGCGAGCGGCAAAAACCGTGCGATACCCGGCGTACGAGCGTGTGAGTGGTTCACCCGGCGATTCTCGGCGGGTCGAATGGCGGCCGCCCGAGTGTCAGGCCCACGCGCGCCGTCGAAAGCCACGAGACTGATACCGCTTCGGTTCCACGCCTCGGGCATGTCACGAGAGGCACGCAGACGGGAGTTCCTCCGCTCGGCCACCGGCGCGTTGGCGCTCGGGGGTCTAACCGCAACCAGCGGCTGTCTCAGTGCGATCACTGGATCCGGTGCGCTGGAGTTCTCCGCGAGCGTCGCGTCGGTCCCCGACTCGACGCTGGAATCGACTGGCTTCCAAGAGTACAGAGTCGAGCCGTTGCCAGTCACCCGCGAGTTCACCGTCGCCGGCGAGACCCGCGAGGTGAAGGTCACGAACCAACTCGCCCAGTACGACAAGGCCGCAGAGCTCGCCGGGGAACGCCTCCGCGCGGCGATGTTCGTCGTGCTGTCGACGCCGGCCGTCGAGATCGCGGGGCAGACCCTCAACCCGGTCGGCGAACTGAGCACGCGCGAACTCGCCCGGCGGATGCTCACCCGCTACGACGGCATCAGCAACCTCCAGTCGGACGGCGAGGAGACGGTGCAGGTCCTCGGCACCGACACGACCGTCGGCTTGTTCACCGCGGACGCGACCATCTCGGAGGGCGTCACGACCACCGTCAGACTCCACGTCTCGGAGGCCGTACAGGCCGGAGGCGACTTCGTCGTCACCATCGGCGCGTATCCGACGCTCCTCTCCGGGCAGGCCGACGACGTGCGCACGATGATGGGCGCGGTCACGCACGACGGTGGGTAACCGGTGAGTCGACGATGAGCCACGATCGGTCCTCCGACGACGGATCGCTCTCCCGGCGCGACCTCCTCGCTGGCGGCACGGCCGCCGGCATCACGTCGCTGGCTGGCTGTGCAGGCCTGCTCGGTGGCGGCGGCGACGCACCCGAGACTACCGCCGTCGACGGCGAGCGTGGCCGAACGCTCGCGGCCGCCCACGCGCCGGACCTGTACTTCGGTGTCGGCGAGCGCTGGTTCCCCACCGACCCGCGCGTGTACGCCAGCGAGAGCGGCGACGACTCGGTACTCGACGGCTTCGACGCGTTCGATGGCTACTCCCGCGACATCGACGACGCCGGAGAACCGCCACACAGGACGGTGTTCTACAACGTCGTCGAGTACCCAGACACCGACCTCGTCGTCGTCCAGTACTGGATCTACTCGGCGTTCGACCAGTTCACGACGAACTTCCACTGGCACGACTGGGAACTCCTGCAGGTGTTTCTCGACGTGAGCGAGTCGTCGGGCGACCCCGAGACGGGCACCCCGCAGTTGTTCGCCGCGTCTGCGCACGCCCGGAAGATTCCGAACAACGAGTTCCTCGACCCCGAGACGGAGCGCGCGAGCGTCATCAGTGAGGTCGGGAGTCACTCCTCGGCCCTGGGCGTCAACGAGACGCGCGACGCCTTCGAGCGACTCCCGGTGACGACCGCCATTGCAGACGTCTCGAACGGCGCACTCGCCATCTCAGACATCCCGGCGGCGTACGGCCTGCCGCGCGGCGAAGGCTACCGCCTGCCGTTCTCGTTGCCCGAACTCGACGGGACGCCGATCCACGAGCACCCGGACCTGCCGAACGTCAGGCGCGAGCACCTCGTCCCCGCGGAGATGACCATCGAGTCGTTCGAGGGCATCCCGGCCCCGCCGACGGACCTCCCACTTCGAGAGACGGGTCACTACTTCGCGTTCGAAGACGCCGAGAACGTCGACGAGGCCGATTACGACTACGCGCTCGCACCGATGGCCGAGATGGGCGTCGAGGAGTTCACCGGCCCACAGTTGTCGTTCGAGTACGCCGTCCCCTCGTTCGCGGAGGACGCGTTCGCCTCCCACCTCACGACGACGGGGACGCCGAAAGCCCAGCCCCGGTACACCAACCCAGTCGCCGACGTGACCGACCCGCGCCACCGCTCTGCACTCTCCGAGCGGTTCGACATCGACGTGACTGGTTTCGCGGGCGACGTGGTCGGCCTGTTGAGGGAGGCGGGTGGGACCGACGAGACGCCCGGGAGCAACGGTATCGAGACGAGCGAACCGACAGTCGAAGGGATGGCGCTTCTGGAGTCCGACCCGACGCCCGCGCCGACGTTCAACGGCGTCGTCGCCCTCCGCGACGTACCCGCGGGCGACCACCGCCTCACGGTCAACGGCGCGGGCGTCGCCCCGTACAGTCAGGGCCTCGCGCACGAGGAGGACGGTGAGGCGACGGCCGCCGGCGTCGACGGTGAGGTGGTCGTCGTCGCCAACGAGGACGCCGTGAAAGTACGGGCAGCGGCGACGAGCGACGGTCCGGGAGTCGCCCGCGTCGCCGTCGATGACGACGTGGCGGGCACGGTGTTCGACGCGCCGCCGCCAACGTCGCTGGCTGGCGACAGCGAGGACACCGGCTCCGAGTTCGCAGTGTACGCCCACCGCGACGGCGCGTACACGACCGAGGTCGAAGACGAGGACGGCGGCATCGGCGCATTCCGGGTGAACCCCCGCGCCGACCAGTCGACGGCGACTATCCCCGACCCGAAGACGGGGAAGGCGTCGCTCACAGACTTCCTGTTCACCATCTTGACCGAGACGACGGCACAGGCGCAGGTGTTCGAGGACGGCGACGCCGACGGTATCGACGACGTGGACGTGCCAGACAGCACCGCCGAGCAGTCGGGGACCGCCGCAGACGTCGTCGACAGCGTGGTGGAGACGACGACCGAGACGAGCGGCGACGGGGCGGCCACCGACTCCGGATCCGGGTCCGGCGGCGCGGGTGGGAACGGCGCGGGTGCCAACGGAGACGACGACAGCGACGAGGGCGGCGGTGGCGGCTCGCCAAGCGGCTTCACGGGCCTCTTGCGCGCGCTGGAGGCGGGGACGCTCGCGGCGAAGCGAGCGAACGACGCCGCCCAGTCGGGCAACGCGGCCGGCGCAGACAACCGACTTCGCGGCCTGCGCCAGCGGACCGCCGCCATCGCAGACAACATCGAACGCAACCGCGAGAACCTCCCCGACCAGTTACCGGAACTCGTCGAGCGACGGCTCCCGCAGGTAGAGAAACGGATCGACCAAGCGTTGGAGCAAGACGCCTGATCGGTCGCGCCGCCCGCTCAGGCCTCCCGCAGTTCGCTCTTCAGTTCGAGGTGCGGTCGGGTTCGTCTGTTGGATGCGGGCGACTGCTCCCATCGTCGGGGTCGACCTGGAGGTACTTGGCGAAGAAGTCCGCGACTCGGGTGTACGCGTCGACGACGTTCTCTCGCTGTCCGAAGCCGTGTGGCTCGCCCTCGTAGCGGCGGAACTCGTAGCGTTTGCCGTGCTTGTCCAGTTCGTCGCACAACTGCTCGGACTGGCTGATGGGCACGCGCACGTCGGCTTCGCCGTGGAGGACGAGCAACGGGTCTTCGATGTCCGGGACGTGCCGGATGGGCGACGCCTCGCGGTAGTTCTCCAAGTCCGTCGCGACGTCGCCGAGTTCGCGCTTCATCAACTGCCAGCCGATGTCGTCGGTGTCGTCGAGGAACGTCTCGTAGTCGTACACGCCGTAGAAAGCCGCACCCGCCCGGAAGCGGTCGGAGTTACCCAGCGCGTTCACGGTCATCAGGCCGCCGCCGGACCCGCCGTAGATACCCGCGCGGTCGCCGTCGACGGCGTCGAACGCCTCGGTCGCGGCGTCGGCCGCCGTGATGACGTCGTCGAGGTCGCCGCCGCCCCAGTCGTGGTCGTTGGCCATCCGGAACGCGCGGCCGTAGCCGTCGCTCCCCCGGTAGTTCGGGAGCACGACACAGTAGCCCAGCGCTGCGAGGTACGCCGCCCGGTGGTCGAAGCGGAAGCGGTCGAAGGAGGTCGGCCCGCCGTGGGCTTTCACCAAGAGCGGCACCGACTCGTCGTCGGCCTCTGCGGCGGGCGGGTAGACGACCGCCTGTATCTCCATCCCGCTGGACGTGTAGCGGATAGTCGTCGGCTCTGGGATGCGCGCGCCGAAATCGGGCGCGGCGCTGGGAGAAACCTGTTCGCCATCGTTCGCGTTCCAGACCACGGGTGGGTCGTGCGGAGTGTCTCGAACTGTGAGTACGTCGCCGTCGACCCAGCGAGGCGCGGTGTGGAAGGCGTCCTCGTCGGTCAGTTCCTCGGAGAAGCCGTCGCGGTCGACGACGTGGACGTTCGCGCGGGCGTCGTCGGTCACGGTCACGGCGAGTGTCTTGCCGGAGGGACTCCACGCGGGATCGGCGACCTCCGCCTCGTCGACGGCGTACAGCGTCTCCGGGTCGCCGCCAGCGTGACCGTCGACGACGCCAACCGCATCGAAGCCGTCGGCATCGTGGACGAACGCCACCTCCGTCGAGTCGGGGCGTGGACGGACGTTCTGGACGCGAACGCCCTCCTCGGCGTACACCGCACGGACGCCCTGACCACGCCCGGCGTCGTCGCGGTCGACGGCGACGAGATCGGCCTCGTAGTCGAACAGGTGACGGTGTTCGGCACGGGTCGCGTACACCGTCCCGTCGTCGGCGACGGCGGGATCGCCGTACAGATACTCGTCGTCCGCGAGCGCCTCGATCCGAGAGCCATCCGAAGCGACGAGTGCGAGCGACCCCCGCGAGAAGTGGTTCGTGACGACGGCGATGGCGTCACCGTCGGGACCGTACGCGAGGCCCAGGTCGGGGTCGTCGTACGTCGTGAGCGCGGTCACCTCGCCCGTCTCGACGTCGACCGTCGAGAGGTCGCCGTCGCCCGAGAGGAACGCCACCTCGTCGCCTGCGGGGTGCCAGTCGAACCACGCTGGGTCGCCGCGGCCGTACCGTTGGGCCGATATCCCGTCGCTCGTCAGTCGGGTGTCGGTCGTCCCGTCCCACAGCCAGAGGTCGGTCTGTCCCTCGCGGGTCTTCGCGTAGGCGATGCGGTCGTCGTCGGGGGCCGAGGCCGCCTGCACGACCGTGTCGGCGCTGGCCATCGCTGCCAACAGGTCGTCGTGGTCGGTGTCGCGGAGGTCTCGTCGGTACACGCTCTGCGGTTGACGCGGCGAGGCTTGTATCTCCGGGTGGCGGCACGTGGGGTCGAGCGCACCTGCGTCCCCGGTGCGAGCGAGGGACGAAGCGACCCGAGAGCCGTGCCGTCTGTGTGTCGTACCAACCGCCGAGACCGGGGGGAAGGACACCCGTTAAGTACGCACACCCGCAAGGAAAGGTATGGCTGACGAGACCGATCTTGAGGAGCTTCGACGCGGGACGGACCTCGTGAAGCGCGGGTTCGCACGGATGCAGAAAGGCGGCGTCATTATGGACGTCGTCAGCCGCGAACAGGCTCGCATCGCGGAGGACGCAGGTGCGGTCGCGGTGATGCACCTCGAATCGGTGCCGGCGGACATCCGCAAGCGCGGCGGCGTCGCGCGGATGGCCGACCCCGGCAAACTGCAGGAGGTCATCGACGAAGTGTCCATCCCGGTGATGGGGAAAGCGCGCATCGGCCACACTGCCGAGGCGCAGATTCTGGAGGCCGCGGGTGCGGACATGGTCGACGAGTCCGAGGTGCTGACGACGGCCGACGAGCGCTACCACATCGACAAGCGCGACTTCACCGCGCCGTTCGTCTGTGGCGCACGCAACCTCGGCGAGGCGCTTCGCCGCATCGACGAGGGCGCAGCGATGATCCGGACGAAAGGCGAGGCCGGCACCGGCGACGTGAACCAGGCCGTCACCCACCAGCGCAACATCCAGCGCGCCATCCGCAAACTCTCCGGGATGGCCTACGAGGAACGCGAGGAGTGGGCCCGCAAGAACGAGGCCCCCCGAGATCTGGTCCACGAGACGGCGGATATGGGCCGCCTCCCGGTCGTCAACTTCGCCGCCGGCGGCATCGCGACGCCCGCCGACGCGGCGCTGATGATGCAACACGGCTGTGACGGCATCTTCGTCGGATCCGGTATCTTCGGCGCAGAGGATCCGACGCAGATGGGCGAGGCCATCGTGCAGGCGGTCAACAACTACGACGACCCCGAGACGCTCGTCGACATCGCGAAAGACATCGGCGCCGGCATGAAGGGCCAAGCCAACGAGACGATGCCCGAGGAGGAGAAACTCCAGGGCCGCGGCGTCTAAGTCAGTTCTCGACTTCCTCGACCGCGTGAACGTTTTTATCCGAAGCCCGGTCCACCACGCCCAGTCCGTGCTCTGACGACTGCCGCGGGGCGTACGCGGGTGTGCGACACGCCGCTCCGGAGGTGTCCAAGCGTGTCGCCTGTCCGCACCGCCGCCAGCAGCACGGTCGAGTCCTTCCGGTAGCCCGCGCGTTGATACGCGTCCCACTCCTACTGCAGGTATGAGCGACGACGACACCGCGACAGCCGACCCACTCGCGGACGTCGACCCCGAGCGACACCCGGTCATCCTCTTCGACGGGGTCTGCAACCTCTGTCACCGCAGTATCCGCTTCCTCGTCCGCTACGACCACGCGGGTGTCTTCCGGTTTGCACCGCTCGACTCGCCTGTTGGACAGGCGCTGCTGCGCGAACACGACCTCCCGACGGCGGACCACGAGTCGTTCGTCCTCATCGACAGCGAGGGGGCCCACCAGAAGTCGACGGCCGCGCTCCGCGTCGCCCGTGGCCTCGGCCTCCCGTGGAGTCTCGCGTGGGCGCTTCGGGCCGTCCCGCGCTCGGTTCGTGACACGCTCTACGACCTCGTCGCCGAGTATCGCTACGACGTGTTCGGGAAGAAAGACGCCTGCGAGGTTCCGGAACCGGAGGTCAGAGAACGGTTCGCCGAGCGTGCACTGGAGTAGCCGCGATCAGAACACCGTCGCGCCCTCGCCGACGCGCGTCTGGTACGCGCGTGCGCCCACGCCGGCGTCCGCGAACGCCTCGACCATTCTCGCTGCGACCGAGCGTCGCTGTCCCTCCCGACACACCGCGAGGATGCTCGGGCCGGCGCCGCTCACGCTGACGCCGGTCGCGCCCGCATCGAGTGCCGCTTCCCGAACGGCTTCGTAGCCGGTGATCAGTTCCGCGCGCGCCGGCGTGACGACGGGGTCGTCCATACCTCGGCCGACGAGGTCGGCGTCCGAGCGACACATCCCGGCAGTCAACGTCGCGGCGTTGCCGACAGTCTCGACGTGGTCGTCCATCGAGACGGCGTCGGGTACGACGCCGCGGGCGTCGCGCGTCGAGACGACCACCTCCGGCAGACACGCCACCAGCGGCAGGTCCGCGTCGATGCTCGTCGTGGTGTCGTCGCTGCGGACGATGGTGAACCCACCCAGCAACGCCGGTGCGACGTTGTCGGCGTGTGCCTCGCCCGAGACGACCGCCTCGCCTTCGGCGGCGACCGAGACGAGGTCAGCACGGCTGTACCCCCGGTCGTACAGTGCGTTGAGTGCGACCGCGGCGGCCGCGGCGGAGGCGGCCGACGATCCGAGCCCCGAAGAGGGACGCACGCCCTTGTCGATGTGGATGTGCGCTGGCGCGTCGAGTGCGTCGGCGACGGCGCCGACGACGTTCTTGTCCGGTTCGGTCGGGATGAACTGCGCGCCCGCGCCGCTCACCTCGATACTCGTCTCCTCGGCGCGTTCGACCTGGACGGTGTCGGCCGGGTGTGAAAGAGCGACGCCGAACGTGTCGAAGCCGCTACCGAGATTCGCGCTCGTGGCGGGGGCGCGGGCGAATACCATGCCGCGTCGGTCCGACGCGGCGGGCAAAAGGATGACGTTCGACGCAGGAACCCCGGTTCGCCGTCGGCTACGGAGGCCGGGAGAACGCAGGCTACTCGGTCAGCGCGGTGGGATCACCGCCTCACTTCTTCGAGACGACGTACACGAGTGGTCCGACGACACACAGCACGATGCCGAGGAACAGGTAGTGGACCGGCACGAGCGACTGCGGCGTCAGCAGGAAGATAATGCCGAACAGCATCGTGTTGAGCGCCATCGCCTTGCGCGACACCGGCAACGTGGCGACCGTCGTCAGGATGAATCCGAGGAGCAGCGCCTGTCCGACGTTGTACGGGAGCAGGAAGCTGTCGACGACCTGGAGCGGGATCATCTGTTACCCGAAGATGGCCCGGCGTGTTGCATTAACGTTCCGTTCTCGCTCGTTTCCTGCGGGGGCGCACACCCCCTCACGCCGTTCGCGACGCCTGCCACGTTTCGAGGTCGGCCGCGAGGAACGGGACGTACATCTCTTCGGGGCTTTGCCCGCCGTGAGTGCCGACGAAGTCGAGTTTGCGCTGTTCGCCCGCGAACCACACGTCACGGTCACGCGGGACGACGACCAAGTCACCGACGCGCGCTCGGAGCAGGTCTGACGGCTCGCCAGGGCCGAACAGCCCCGCCTCTAACGCCTCGGTCCCGGTGAGTACGCGGGCGTCGAACGAGGCCTCGACGAGTGTCTCACGCGCCCGCTGGACGCTCGCGCCGTCACGGAGGTGCAGGTGGACGTTCCGCGGTCCGCCGGTCGGGAGGACCGGCTTCCCGGTACGATGGTGGTCGCGGGCGTTCCACACCTCAGGGTAGCTTTCGAGGTCGACCGCCGCTGCCGGGTCGGCGTTGAGATGCCCGTGGTCGGCCGTGAGGACGACAAGCGTGTCCTCGGCCGCCGAGGGGTCGATGCGGGCCAACTCCCGTTCGATGGTCGCACACGCAGTCTCCAGTTCCGCGCGGTACCGGTCGGAGTCCGTCCCCCTCGCGTGAGAGGTGCTGTCGACGTCCGACCAGTAGGCGTACACGTACGTCGGTTCGTCGGTCGTCTCGACCTGTCGACGCGCGGTAACTGCGAGGTCCGGAAGCGACTCCACCCCGTGGACCGTCGCGCCCGCCGTCGCCGCCTCCGAGTACGGGCCGTCCGCGATGCTGGTGTGTTGGACGACGTGACTGTCGACACCCGCCGCCGAGAGGTCTCGATACACCGGGTCGGCGTCGAACAGGTCGTCGCCCGTCACCTCGCCGCTGGTCGCCTCACCGAGGTCGCCGCCCTCGCGTGCGAGAAACGGGAGCGACTCGCAGGTGAGGTCGTGGTCACGGAGGCGGAGGTTCCACCCGAGCAGGCCGTGTTCGGCGGGGGTCGCGCCGGTGTGCACACTGGTGATCGCCGCCGCCGTCTCGGAGGGGTACACCGAGGTCAGCGGGGTCGACGTCCCGGCGGTCGCCAGCGAGTCGAGCAAGGGAATCGACGCACGCCGCGTGCGGAACTGGTCGAGTCCGAAGCCGTCGACGAGGACGACCAGAACGGTCGAGTAGTCGCCCGAGGGAACGGCATCGTCCGGGAGTCGTCGTCCGGATTCGACGCCCAGGACGTCGGCCACGGTTCCGGGGACGTTCGCGAAACAGTAGTTCTCGTAGTCGGGGAAGACGTAGCCGTCGCGCCGCATCCCCGGGAGGGTCGGGTCCGCGAGTGGGTCGGAGCCAGCGCGGTCGGCGTCGTCGTCGCTCATATCCCACCGCTCGACTGGCCGGTTCGAAGGTGTTGTGGAATCGGCAGGTTAGTTCGAGGCGTCGGTTCGGCTGTCGTCGCGGGTCGTGTCGTCTGTCGTCGCCGATTCCGTCTCGTTCGACGCGGTGTGCACGTCTGTGTCCGCGTCTCCCTCGCGTTCGGTCGGTTGCCCGGCGTCGCTCGCAGTCACCTCGCGCGACACCTGTCGCTCCTCACTCGGGCCAGTGATGTCGAGCGGTCGAATCCAGATGTACCACACGAGAAACACCATCCCGCCGTACCCGAGGATGAACACGAGTCGCCCGAGTCCGTTGTACCCCAACACGCCGAGTTGCCGACGGACGATTCCGGTGCCCGCGATACCGACGAGCAACACCGTCGCAAGCAGGAGTCGGTCGCGAGTGATCCGGTCGCGAAGCCGGGAGTTGTCGGCCATACCACCACTCGGGGCCGCGTAGAGTAGTATCCCGCGGTTCGGGATGTGAAGCAGTTCCACGGTGGCGCAACCGCTTTCACCCCCGCGGCGGCGTTTCGGGTATGGAGTATCACGCGGTCCCCGACGACCACGAGGCGGCGTTCGACGGCGTCCTCCGGTACGCGTTCTCGCCAGAGCGTGGCCCCGACGACGACACGGAGGGCCCCGACCGGCCATCGACGTTCCACCCTCGTGCGCTGTACGACACCGACGACGGAGTATCGGCCGACCGCGCGGCGGATGCGGCAGAACTCGATCCCGAGGCTATCGCGGTCGTCTGTGCGTACTACGCCTTCTCGGCGCGCATCCGTGGAGACCATCGCCCGGTCGCGGGCGTCTCGGCCGTCGCGTCGCCACCGGAGTATCGTCGGCGTGGTCTCGTCCGCGACCTCCTCACGGACCTCCACGCCGAACTCCGCGAGGAGGGCGTCGCCTTCGCGGCGCTGTGGCCCTTCGAGTTCCCCTTCTACCAGCGACTCGGCTACGCTCGGATCAACGACTACACGCGACTGACTGTCGACCCCGACGCGCTCTCGGGGGCGTGCCCGCCCGCGGCCGGGTCGTTCGAGCGACTCACCGCCGACGACTGGGCGGCCGTCGACGCCGTCCACGCCGCGTGGGCCGACGGCGACTTCGGCCTCAACCGCGGCGAGGACTGGTGGCGCTGTCGCGTCTTCCAGTCGTGGGGGACCGACCCGTACGTCTACGGCTGGCGCGACGACGACGGCGACCTCCGTGGCTACCTCGTGTTCACCGTCGACTCCGGCGACGACGACGGCCGCGACGACAAGTCGATGCTCGTCAACGAACTCGCGTTCTGCGACCGCGAGGCTCGGGGACACCTGCTTCGGTTCTGTCGCAACCACGACTCACAGGTTGGGTCGGTCCGCATCTCGGGGCCCGCAGACGCTCGCCTGTTCGACGAACTCGACGACCCCCGAGCGGTCGACACCGAGGTTCGGGCCGGGCCGATGGCCCGCATCGTCGACGTACCCGCGGCGCTCTCGGCGGTGTCGTACCCCGAGGACGTGACCGGAACGGTCCAGTTCGACGTCACCGACGAGACGTGTCCGTGGAACGACCGCGTCGTCGGCCTCCGCGTGCGCGACGGAGAAGGAACCGTGACCGAGGCGACCAGCGACGACGCCGAGGCGTCGGCCGTCCCGCTCGACATCGGAACGCTGACGCGATTGGTCGTCGGGTCACACAGCGTCGACCGACTGGCCGACCTCGGACACGTCGAGGGCCTCGACGCCGAGCGTCGGGCGACGCTCGCGGCGCTGTTTCCCACGACCGACCCGTACCTCAGAGAGGGCTTCTGAGGCACGTTCGACGGCGGTTCCTGTGCTTGCCGGACAGTAGATATTTAAGCCAAATGCGAGCGTATTACCGTCCGTATCCGATGGGTGTCCGTGGCAGTCTGTGACCACACTCCGGGAGGACGATGACAGTTGGAACGCCCCGCGAGTTCTCACAGAAATGTCGGATCAATGCCAGAGGTACCGCTATGCAATCCAACCCAACCCGCGTCCCAAACCCAGCAGAACTGACTGATGACCTCTTCGATGCACTGAGTGACACCTACCGTCGGACGGTGTTGACCACGCTCGTCCAGTCACCGGAGACGACGTTCGACGAGGTGTGTGCCACGCTCACCGACCGGATAAACGCCGACACCGAGTACGTGGGCACGGTGCTGTACCACACGCAACTTCCCTACCTCGCGGCCCGCGAGTTCATCGACTACTCGATGGAGACGCGGCAGATCCGACAGGGTCCAGAGTTCCAGACGATCCTGCCGCTGTTGCGACTCGTCGGGAGCGCCCGTGAGACGTTGCAGATATCGTGGCCGTAGGTCGATTTGCGGGCGACTTTTCTGACGGTGGGTGTGTGCCAGAGCAGGTGGTTGGTGAGACGCCGATTCTCGAACGTGTCCGTGAACGCGACTATCATCTTATTGAACAGGTAGGGGCAATCGACAGACGAGTATGTGGGACCTCGGGTGTGGCTTCGGTCGGGCCGAGTGTCGCGTTCTCGCTGGGGTCGTGCCCTGTCTCGCCGGTGAACTGGACACTTATCATTGGGTGTCTGTTTCGGGGATGTGGCCCGGTGGGTGGACTCGGCTGAGTTGGTACGCGGGGGTCGGCTGATGGATGGTCAGAGCTTCGCACCTGCTGGAGAGTGTAACCAAGGCGAAGAGATTCGTGAGGAGGCAGCAATGGCTGCAGCTGAAGAAAGCACACGCCTATTGCAAATTGAGATTGAGACACAGCGCCAACTAAGGTCAGAGTCCGTTGACCTCTTCAAGATTGATCTTACAGTCCTCGGTCTGCTTCTCTCAGTTCTAGCCTTTCGTCCAGGACTACTTGGGGAAACCGGACTGGTCTTTCTCGGGGCTGGAATGATAGTCACTTCAATTGCACTCTCAATGTACACCTACTGGACAGTCGATTTGCAGACTGGAATAGCACCGGAGTCTTACGAGCTGTTGATGAGTGAGCGTGATGGAAATGTGTACCAACAAATCGCAGAACAACATAGTAAAGCGATAAAATACAACACCTCATCATCAAGTGACCTACGTTCTCGACTCGCTTATGCATAGATATCCACAGTTACTGCTGTGGTTTCCTTGCTAGTTGCCGCACTCTGAGATTACTCAAGTAACCACTGGTGCTTCGAATGCACCAAATCCCATTCCTCTAACGCTGCATTCTCCAGATACTCTCCCTTCCCGAACTCGTCCGTCGTCTCGGTCCGCGCCGCGTCGAGTTCGTCGACGCCGTGTGCGTCGAACCCGACCTCAACGACGCCGCGCCAGATGTTGTCCCAGAAGACGGCCGTCTCGCAGTCGTCACAAACGCCGAGTAGCCGTGAATCGCTCTAACGACTCACCACACCCGTCGCTACGACGTCCGCTGTTCCCGCATCTGCCGCACACACCAGTCGTACAGTTCTCGTTGCATCGGTTCGGACGTCTCCCCGAACAACAGTCCGAGCCTGTATCCGAGATTCCGCCACGACAGCGTCTTGAACGCTTGCTCTCCGAAGTCGTCCTTCTCGCTGTCGACGGCTTCACTCCACCCTCGCTCGAACACGTTCAACCGCTGGTCGTCGGGGTCCGGGTCGATCCGCTCGTCGCCAGCCGCGAGCAACCCCTTGTTGATCTCGTACGCCGGATTCTCCCAGTCCATACGTAGCCCACACCCACAAGACGGATTGTTACTCAGGCGGTATGTGAAGTAATGCGCTCGTGTCGCTGCTGGACACGATCCCTGTCTCCCACTACCGATCGGAATCGCTCGTTGGGATAAGCCGACCTTGCGAGTAGCCGAGAGTCTGGAACTCACGACACGAGCGATAGAACTCGCTCGCGAACGTCGTCACTGTGAGATGTTGTGTCGACGGAAATTGGTTGGCTGGGGAGTTCCCGGCCCCAATTTCATCCGGCCAGTCAGCAGCCGGATAGTGGATGGGCCAACGCGGATTTGAACCGCGGACCTCCCGGTTATCAGCCGAGCGCTCAACCTGACTGAGCTATTGGCCCAGGTGAGCGCATTTCCGTGTAGTGGGAGAGATTGTTTAAGGGTTTCCGTTCGCCACCGTCGTCACGTCGTGCGATTGCACACCACAGCCGGACGCCGTCGTCGGAGGCTCGTCACCGCTCGCGTTCGGCGTCGCGGTCGGCGTCGTCGTCGACCTCCTCGAAGTCTACGTCGACGAAGTCCTCACCCTCGCGCGTCGCGGTGTCGGTTCGCGTGTGGCCGCCGTCCGCGTCGACGCCGAAGCCGCCCATCCCGTCGCCGTCGCCGCTCGGGAAGCCCGCGGTCCACACATTCCCGGTGGCGAAGCCGTCCATCTGCGTGTCGACGTACGGGACGACCACGTAGCGGCGAAGCGCCTCGCGGATCGGGTACCGCGTCGGCGGCAACGCCAGGAGGAAGCCGATGGCGTCGGTGACGATGCCGGGCGTGAGCAGGAACGCGCCGGCGGCGATGAGCAGGCCGCCGTCGAGGAGTTCGCCGGTCGGCACTTCGCCGCTGGCGAGTTTGCGCTGGACCGACCGGAGGGTGTGGCGACCTTCCGCGCGGACCAAGAGCATCCCGACCAGCCCGGTCAACACGACTACGGCGACCGTCTGCACCGGCGTCAGGAGATTCGTCGCCACCCACAGCAGGAACACGATGTCGGCGAGG
Organism: Halobaculum limi; assembly: GCF_029490015.1. Taxonomy (GTDB): domain Archaea; phylum Halobacteriota; class Halobacteria; order Halobacteriales; family Haloferacaceae; genus Halobaculum; species Halobaculum limi. The sequence continues at coordinate 2,403,820 of NZ_CP120468.1, read as the reverse complement.
GGAATCGCCAACAGCGCCACCAGCAGGTAGCGTGGCCGAATGCGCATACACGGGCTACCCGTGCGTGCTGTATAGCCCTTTTCGTTGATCCGACGGGCACGACGCTCCCTCGCCGCGAACGCCGACTTTACGCCCGGCGGTCCCGGAGCGGAGGTATGAGCGACGAGACGCGCGTCGAGTGGCGCGAGTGGGGCGCCGACGCGTTCGCCGAGGCGCAGCGAACGAACAAGCCCGTCTTGCTGTTTCTCACGGCAAACTGGTGTGACGACTGCCACGCGATGCTGTTCGACACCTTCGGCGAACCGCGCATCGCCGCGAACGTCAACGACGGGTTCGTCCCCGTGAAAGTCGACGTGGATCGAGAACCGCGCGTCCGCGAGCGGTACAACATGGGCGGGTTTCCCTCGACGGTGTTCACCACCCCGAGCGGCGAGCTCCTCACGGGTGCGACGTACCTCGGGCCGGGTGGCTTCCGCTCGGTCCTCGACCGCGTGCGCGAGACGTGGGATTCCCAAGGAGAGGACGCCGGGCGCGTTCCTCGTGCCCTCGCGGGCAACGAGACGCCCGCCGGACCCGTCACGACTGCCATCGAGGAACACCTCGCGGGGCAACTCGACGCCCAGTGGGACCCCGACTTCGCCGGGTGGGGCGACGACGCCAAGTTCCCGATGCCACGAACCATCGAGTTCGCCCTCAAGCGCGACCGCTACAAGGCGACGCAGACGCTCGGCGCCGTCGAGCGCAATCTGGTCGACGACGACGGCGGCGTGTTCCGCTACGCCGCCGCCCGCGACTGGTCGGACCCCGCTCGCGAGAAACTCCTGTCCGACGACGCGGGCGTCCTCCGCGCGTTCGCCAACGCCTACCTCTACACCGGCGACGACACCTACCGTGAGACGGCCGAGCGCATCGGGCAGTTCCTCGACGCCGAACTCTGGTCGGGGTTCGCCTACGGCGCGAGCGTCGGCCCGGATGGCGAGCGAGTCGACTTGACTGCGTACGCCGGGGGCAACGCGCTCGCGGCCGACGCACTCCTCACGCTCGCCGCCTACACCGACGACGACACCGCCCGCGACTCCGCCGAGCGTGCGCTGGCGTACCTCCGCGAGACGCTCGTCGACGCCGACGGCACCGTCCGCCACGTCGACGACGACGACACCGAGACGGACCTCCTCGCCGACGTCGCCCGGGTGACGGCGGCATTCTGCCGCGCGGAGTCCGTCCTCGGCGACGGAGGCGACGTTGCACAGGCGGTCGCCGACCGTGGTATCGACGTCCTCGGCGACGACGACGCCTTCCGCGACGGTCCGGCGTCGGGGCCGGCGATGCTCGACCGCCCGCTTCGCCCTATCGACAGCGTCGTCGAGTTCGCGGACGCACTCCTCGACGTGGCGGCACTGACCGGGGAGCAGCGCTACCGCGACCGCGCGGAGGCCGCGGTCGGCGCGTTCGCGGGTGCGGCCGACCGGATGGGCGCGCAGGTGGCCAGTTACGGCTCTGTCGCCGCCCGGCTCACCCGGGACCCACTCGTCGTCGACGTGGGCACGCCGGCCGGATCAGACCTCCACCGCGCCGCCCTCCGCGTCGCCGACCACGAGAAGGTGGTCGTCCCCGACAGCGACCGGGCCCCTGAGGGGACGGCGGCGCTCCGGGGCCGCGACACCGACCCCGCGGAGACGCCCGCGGCCCTGATGGACCGCGTCGCCGACACCGTCAGGTAACGCTCGCAGTCGAGACGACGAGCGGTAGGCACCGACCACTGTAAACTGGGGATGAGTTTTTGTATCCCCGTTCCCACCCACGCCTATGGCGAATCTCCGTGACTTGGGGCTCTCCGAGTACGAGTCCCGCGCGTACCGTGCCCTGCTCGATTCCGGGCCGGCGACGGCCAAGGAGTTGTCCGACGCCAGCGGCGTCCCGATGGGTCGCGTGTACGACGTACTCAACAGTTTAGAACGGCACCGTCTCGCTCGAAGTCAGGCGGCCAGTCGTCCGAAGAAGTACCTCGCGGTCGAACCCGACGCGGCGCTGGACCGACTGCTCGAGGAGCGAAAGCGGGAACTCGACGAACAGGCCGACCAGTACGAGGCGGTCGTTGAGGAACTCACCTCGGAACTGGAGGCGGGCGACCCGCCGGACGAACAGTTCTGGACGGCGGCGCTCGGCCCCGACGAGACGGCTGACCTGCTGTTGGAGCGACTGTCGGCGGCCGACGAGCGTGTCGTGATGATTGCGGCCGCTCCTGCGTCGGGACTGGACATCGGCGATTTGGGCGAGGCAATCGCCGCCGAACTGGAGGCCGCACTCGAACGCGGTGTCGACGTGTCGCTGCTGCTGTCCGAGGACCTCCCGGCACAACTCCCGAAGAGCGTCGAACGGCGCTATCTCGACCGGATGGCCGACCACCCGAACTTCGCCGTGCGGACCGCACCGCGACTGCGCGGCACGTTCACGCTCGTCGACGATGCGGAGGTGTGTATGGAGGTTCCCAGCCCTGTCGACCCGGACGCCTCCTTCGCGATGATCGACCTGAAAGACCCCGAGTTCGCCGCCGACGTTCGCCAGTCGTTCCACGACCGCTGGACTGACGCAACTCCGCTGTTGGACTGACGGCTCCGCGCCAGAAGAATCGAAGCTGTGGTCGGGGTGGACCGTCGCCGTTACTCGCTCAGTTCCGACCGGAGCGTGCCCATCGTGATGTCGCGTTCCGCGTGGGCGTTGTGCTGGTGGATGGACTCGTCGTTCGACTGCTTCATATGGACGACCACGTCGTCTGCGAGGTGGTCGTATCGCTCGACCACGTCTTCGGCCATCGTCCGGACGCAGTCTTCGACGAACTTCGCGTCGGCGTGGGCCTCGTAGGTCATATGGTCCTCGTCGGGCCGTTTCGCGTAGTTATAGATGCGGGCGCTCATCGCGTCACGGGCCGTGTCGATGATGTCGAGGAGGTCGACGTCGAGCGTCCCCTCGGCGGTGAACGTCAGGGTGGCGTGACCGCGCTGGGAGTGTCCCGGTTGGGGAACCGCGTCGAGGAACGCCTCGGCCGTCTCGTCGTCGACGCCGAGGTCGTCGAGTTTCTCACGGGCCCGCGACTCGGACATCCCCTGTGAGCAGGGACACACCGTCATTCCCGTTACCTCCGCACCGATCTCTTCGCGCGTACCCTCCTCGTCGGCGACCGCGCTCGCGATGACCGTCGAGGTGGACTGCGTCTCGCGACCCGAGGCGGGCGTGTCCTCGCGCGTGACGAGTTCGGCGGTCATCTCGATCTCCGCCGTCGACGTGTAGTCGTGTTTCGCGAGGAGTCGCTCGGCGGCGTCGCCGCAGACGTCCTCGATGCGGTAGGCCTCCTCGCGGGTGGCGGCCTCCAGCACTTCGTCGATGACCTCCATATTACGGCTCATGTCGATCCCTTTGCGCTCGCCGGGGAGGTCGACGAACACGGCGAACTCAGCCATAAACACCCACGGCCGGTCGGCACCGCGGTCGATCTTGACGAGTTTCTCGACGCCGGTGACACCGACCTGGCTCAGTCCGACGGAGACGTCCGGCCGACTGGCCTGCACGTCCGGCAACTGGTGACTCATTGAGTAGATGTTTCCACGGGACGACGCTGATTAGTGGTTTCGAAAGGTGAAGTCCTGTGACAGCGGCCGCGATCGCACGCCGCCCGCCGCTGCCGGCGTCAGTTCAGGGCCAGTCGTCGCGGGTCTCTTCGGCGAACGGGTCTGACTCCGTTTCGGGGTCGGTCAACTCCCAACCTGCGGCCACTGCGGCCTGTTCAAGCGGGAGAAACTCCCAGTCGGTGGCTTCGGCGACC